>JAMPGN010000200.1 GCA_023663915.1 Eubacterium sp.
TATCAAGACTATTCCAACCTACAAGCATTTGTATTACATCATCAGGTAAACCGCTGCGAGAGCATGCAGTCGTGAAGTAATGTCTAAGACTATGCCAATAAAAAGGAACACCTAATATTTTTGAAAATGTATCAGCCCAACTATCCATTGTTGTAATAGGAACTTGCTCATCAATATAAACACCATTTTCTTTTCTTGGTATCAGCCATTCGGATGTAATATTATGTTCTTCTCTATATTTTAGCCATAAATCCAAATATTTCTGAAATCCATTCTTTAATGTATATACAGTAAGTTGTTTTCCCCTAGAACCTCTGCCCTTAGTAGTTACAGTTTCAGGAGTCTTGTATAAAGAACCATATATTACATTATCATTTGTAAAATAAGATAATTTCATTCTAGGTAATTCGGCTTTTCTTCTGCCATTATTCATAGCTAGAGAAAGCATACATGCCTTATCATATTGCTCTTTTTCTATAAGTTTATTCAATAATTCTTGAAGTTGTTCTTCTTCAAGAACAGTCTTTTCTCTTACTGCACATGCAGCAGGATTTTCAATTTTACGAACAATAGGTCTATATCCCTCAAACTCATCATCCATCATATTTTCAATATAGTTGCTTAAAGAGGATAATGTAGATTTCACTCTTCGCATCCTCGCAGGACTCCAACCCAATGTATTTAAACAATAGTTTTGATACTTTGCAATTTCGCGCTTAGATAAATCTACAAAGAATTTATTATTGTTATTTTCAAGATTCCAACACCAGAAAATATTTAAGTCATTTCTATAAGCATCTACAGTAGTTTTACTACGGTCAATTGAAGTAAGATATTCTAGGAAATCATTACCTAACTGAATATTTTCCGGATTGACTTTTGCTAACTTTTCTGAAGATGAAAGATTATTATAAACAGTTTTTCTATTATTCCCCGTGATATTCACTCCTTCCGTTCACTAAGTAACCAGTCTCATCACTGGTAGGCAAGTAATTTCACTCCCTGCAGCTCTCTAAAAAGACTCATCACCGATAAAAGCGACAACTCTTATAAATTAATCTGATATTTTACCAATGAAATAATCGTCTAAAACAATCCATTTCGCGAAACATATCATTCATATGTGTCATACGATTTTCCATATCTTTAATAATTTTCAAAGCATCATCTGCATCAAGATTACATTTAACAGAAACAGAATATCCATCACGATCAGATGTATTTTCTTTCTTGTCTACCATATCAGGGGCAAACTTAGAAACATAATTGTCAAAAGTTTCTTTATCTACTTTTGTGCCATTTACCGTATATTCGTGTTCTGGGTCTGAATATTCATTATAATTTTCATCAATAATATTTTCATTAAGAGAAAGTTCATTATTACTTCTTGATAAATGGGTTGACGTTTGTTATCATATATGATAACATTGAAACCAGAAAGGAAGTGATTATAATTTATGAATTAGAATTTTATAGGAAAGAAAACGGTAAAATTCCGGTACAAGACTTTTTATATTCGCTGAATCCTAAATTAAGGGCAAAAGCATTTAGTGATATAGAATTGCTTAGGAAACTAGGCGGTGAGTTAAAAGAGCCGTATGTAAAACCGATCAAAGGAAAGCATAATAAAGGCTTGTATGAATTACGGATAAAGTTTTCAAGCGATATAGCAAGGATATTTTATTTTACATATTATAACAATAAGTTTGTTCTGCTGCATGGGTTTATTAAAAAAACCATGAAAACACCAGAAAAGGAAATTGATCAAGCAAGAAAATATATGGAAGATTATAAAGGGAGGGCTGATTCATGAATAAAGTTAGCGTATCTTTTGAAGATATCAAGGCTGATATGCTGAAAGATGAAGAGTTTAAAGCAGAATATGAAAAGCTAAGGCCCAGATATGAAGCGATTGAACAGATCATAAGGGCAAGGAAAGAGCAGAATATCACACAGTCAGAACTTGCCAAAAGAGTAGGAACACAAAAAAGCAATATTTCACGGCTCGAAAGCGGAAATTACAATCCGAGTCTGGACTTTCTTGTAAAAGTGGCTGGATCGTTGGGAAAAAGTCTGAGTGTACAGATAAAATGATAATGTTGTATGCGATTGTAAAAAGGATTGGCTGGTGCCGGTCTTTTTTCTTTAAAGAATGGCATAATATATGAGGCGAAGAGTGAAAATATATAGAATACTTGTCCTTTTTGAAACGTTGTGCTAAAATATTCAACGTTATAGTAACATTATTTGCTGTCATTCGTTTGGATTTGTTTTGGGAAAGACGCATTTTTAACAGAAATAGCTTAAGGCAAGTGGAGGAAGATACAGTGCTTAGGGCCTATGCGATAACGGATATCGGACAGAAGAGACAATTGAATCAGGATTTTATATATCTGTCAGAGACTCCCATCGGTAATCTGCCGAACGTGTTTATCGTGGCGGATGGCATGGGCGGACATAACGCGGGAGATTACGCATCTCGTTATGCGGTGGAGACCGTGGTGGAAGAGATCGGTACTTCTTTTGAAAAGAATCCCGTGAAGATACTGGGCAGGGCGATTGAGAAGGCGAATGCGCACATACGGGAGCGGGCGCGGGAAGAAGCCGCCTATAACGGCATGGGCACCACGATGGTGGCGGCGACCTGTATGGGCAGATATCTGGAAGTGGCAAACGTGGGGGACAGCCGTCTGTATGTGGTGAACGACCGGATCGAGCAGATCACGCAGGATCATTCGCTGGTGGAAGAGATGGTGCGCATGGGCGGCATCGACAGGGCGTCCGCCAGAAACCACCCGGATAAGAATATTATTACCAGAGCCATCGGCGCAAGGGACTATGTGGAGGCGGACTTTTTCAATCTGGAATTACAACCGGGGGACATGGTACTACTCTGTTCCGACGGTCTGACGAATATGGTGGACGACGAGATGATACGACAGATCCTGACGGGAGGCGGCAGCCTAAAGGAGCGGGCGGAGACATTGGTGCAGATGGCGAATGATAACGGCGGCAAAGATAATATCTCCGTGATCGTGGTCGAGCCGCTTATCGATGAGCCCGGCTAAGACGCGGGCGGATCCGTCGGCATATGGGATAGAAGGAAATGCAGAATTGGAGTAGAAGATGATTAAGATTGGTATGATGATAGGAGACCGGTATGAGATCTTGGAAAAGATCGGCACCGGCGGTATGTCAGATGTATATAAAGCAAAAGACCACAAACTGAACCGTTTCGTGGCGGTCAAGGTGTTAAAGCAGGAATTTGGCGAGAATGCGAATTTTGTATCCAAATTCCGCATCGAGGCGCAGGCGGCGGCGGGACTTATGCATCCGAATATCGTCAATGTGTATGACGTGGGGGAAGAGGGCGGTATCCACTATATCGTGATGGAGCTGGTGGACGGCATCACCCTGAAGAAATATATCGAGAAGAAAGCGCGTCTGTCCGTCAAGGAGGCGATCAGCATCGCGATACAGGTGTCCATGGGCATCGAGGCGGCGCACAACAATCATATCATTCACCGTGACATCAAGCCGCAGAATATCATTATCTCCAAAGAGGGTAAGGTGAAGGTGACGGACTTCGGCATCGCCAAGGCAGCCACTAGCAATACGATTACTTCCAATGTCATGGGTTCCGTACATTATACGTCGCCGGAGCAGGCGAGAGGCGGTTACAGCGACGAGAAGAGCGATATCTATTCGCTGGGTATCACGATGTTCGAGATGCTCACGGGCAGGGTGCCTTTTAACGGGGAGACGACGGTGGCGATCGCCATCAAGCACATACAGGAGGAGATGCCGTCGCCGAGGGAGTACGTGTCGGAGATCCCGATCAGCGTGGAGCAGATCGTCTGCAAGTGCTGCCAGAAGAGCCCAGACAGAAGATACCAGACCATGGCGGAGCTGATCACGGACTTAAAGCAGTCGCTGATCAATCCCGATGAGGACTTCGTCAAGGTGATCGATCCCGACGAGGAAGCATCCACCCGCATGATCACGGACAGGGACATGGCGCAGATCAAGCGGCAGTCCGATCGGAGAGACTCCATGGACGAGGCAATGCGCCTGAAAAAAGACAACAGCCGTTACTACGAGGAGGAAGAGGAAGAGGAGGAGGACGAAGACTGGGACGACGAGGATTACGATCCCAAGATGGAAAGGATCACTACGATTCTGGCAGTCGTGGCAGCGATCCTCATCGGCTGTATCCTGATCTTTTTCGTGGGAAAATCCATGGGCATCTTCCACTTCGGCGGTGGGGAAGAGGAGCAGACGCCCGAAGAAGAGACGCAGCAGGTGGAAATGATCAAGGTAGTCGGCATGAACGTGGAGGACGCCAAGCGCAGTCTGTTGGAGCTGGGGCTGACGCCGGAGATCAAGTATGAGGAAAACAATGCCTATGACGCGGGAACCGTGCTCCGTGCCGCTTCGCAGGACGGACTCACGAGCGTCGCGCCGGGTAATCTGGTCAGTCTAAATACAGTGATCGTGATGACTGTGGCGCAGGGAACCGACGGCGTGGAGGTGCCGGCGGTGACTGGCAAGTCTAGGGCGGAAGCAACCTCGATACTAGAAAAAGCAGGATTTGTGGTCAACGTGACGGAGAGCTATGACGCCGCGGTGGAGAGCGGCTATGTGATCTCCCAATCGCCGGAAGCAGATACGAAAGCGCCGGAAGGCTCTTCCATCACGATCCGCGTAAGCCAAGGCGCGGAGGAGAATAAAGTGCGGGTGCCCAATGTGATCGGGCTGACGGAGATGGACGCGACCGTGAATCTGCGGGAGAGCGGACTGGAAGTGGGAAGCGTCACCCAGACAAACAACGAGGACGCCTCGCTGACCGATAAAGTATGTTATCAGAGCTATTCGGTCGGTTCCTATGTGAATCAAGGAACCGTGATCGATCTAAAGATCAGTACCGGGCCGTCCGAGGTGACTTACCGGTATGCGGAGGGCATCACGGCGCCGACGGAAGATCCGGATTACCGGAGCGGCATGTCGGTTACGATTACGGTTACGACGGCGGATGGCGTGCAGCTTCTCAGTACACAGACGTCTTCCTTCCCCGTGGCGGTCAATTACACGGGCATCAAGTCAACTGGCGGTGTGATCGAGTTTCATTTTACCGTGGAGAAAGAGGCGACCACCGTCACTGATCCGGAGACAGGAGAGACCGTCACGTCGGAGCCGGTCACGGAGGAGAGGACAGTAAGAAGAGAGATCAACTTTACACAGGAATAGGAACGGATGCATGCAGGGGAAGATCATTAAGGGAATCGCGGGATTTTATTATGTCTATGTGGAAGGACACGGCACTTACGAATGTAAGGCGAAGGGTATTTTCCGCAAAGACCATGTGAAGCCGCTTGTGGGGGACGATGTGGTCATGGACGTGCTGGACGAAGGAGAACTGCTGGGCAATATCAGCGGGATCCTGCCCAGACGGAGCGCGCTGCTTCGGCCTGCGGTGGCTAACGTGGATCAGGCGCTGATTTTGTTTGCCATCGTGAAACCCAATCCGAACTTTAATCTGCTGGACAGATTTCTGATCCGCATGGAGCGGCAGAACCTGCCCACGATCATCTGCTTTAACAAACAGGATATCGCTTCCCCGCAGGAGAAGGAGTCGCTTAGGCAGGCATACGAGACTTGTGGCTATCGGGTGCTGTTTATCAGTGCATTGGAGAATGAGGGCGTGGATCGGGTCAGGGAGCTGCTAAGCGGTAAGACCACCACGCTGGCGGGACCCAGCGGCGTGGGGAAGTCTTCGCTGATCAACCGGCTGGCGCCGCGGGCGCATATGGAGACGGGCGAGATCAGCGCGAAGATCGAGCGGGGCAGGCATACGACGAGACATTCGGAGATCATCGCGCTTGGCGAGGAAACATTTATCGTCGATACGCCGGGATTTACATCGCTTGATATCTCCGAGATCACGAAGGAAGAGCTGGGGCGGTATTACCCCGAATTTGTGCAGTATGAGCCCTACTGTAAGTTCAGCGGATGCGCCCATATCAGCGAGCCCGCCTGCGGCGTCAAGGACGCGGTGGCGGCGGGCAGGATCAGCAGCGTGCGCTATGAGAACTATAAGGTGCTGTATCAGGAGCTGAAGGGGCTGCGGCGGTATTAGGCGGCGGGGATTGATTCCTGTGTAAGTCTTTTGATCTTCATATCTTTATATCTTCATAAGGTTATATGGTTGGTACGTAATTGGTACAGGGATAGGTTATTTCAAAATAAGAAATTGGCAACGATGGGCTGTGCCTTCATATCAAGAAAAATAAGGATTGAATCATGCATGATATGTTTCAATTCTTATATTTTTGTCATTTTGAAGATGTAAGAATATATCTTTTGCTAATTAATGTACGCTTTATCACAATCAAGATTTAGAAAACGAAACGCTAAGTGGAAGTATGAGGAAAAGTATGATATAATACGAAACAGTGAGTAGGGTTTAGTTTTTAAAATAAAGATGTATGGCAATGACAATCTCATATAATGGGTTATGGAAGATTTTGATTGACAAAAATCTGCAAAGAAAGGATTTGAAGGAAGCATTAAAAATAAGTTCTTCAACCTTTGCGAAGAAGAGCAAGGGAAAGACAGTATTTATGGATGTATTGATGGAATTATGCAAATATTTGAATTGTAATATCGGCGATGTGGTAAGTTTTGTTAAGGATAAATATAGTATAAAATAAGAGGATAACTGTAAATGAAAGATGAAATATACAGCTCAGGACTTGTATCACAGTCATTTTGGTTTATTGAAATGAAAAAGATTATCAAACTAATCAGCGAAGGAAAGAGTGGGCAGGAGATAAGAAAAATCTGCATAGAAGAAAATCTTTTCGGGACAGCAAAGGAATACCGGGCAAAAAGAATTTATGGATATTTATGGAAGAGAGCTGAGAAACTTGACAAAACGATGATTGAGCTTTTCCTTGCTTCTGATTTACAGACGCAGAAGTTGATCAACCTGATTGCAATTCTGAAAGTGGACAGGCTGTTTTTTGAATTTATATTTGAGATATATCGAGAAAAGTCGATTTTAGGCGTTTCCAATATCGAAGACGCAGACATAAATATATTTTTCAAAAATAAAGAGGTTCAGAGCGAGGATATAGCGAAATGGACAGATGTGACAAAGAAAAGATTGCGTTCTGCCTATCTGAATTTTATGGTGGATGCAAATCTGCTCACTGTAGCCGGGAAAGAAAAGACCATCACGCCACCGATTATGGACATTGCACTGGAACGTTATCTTGAAGCCGCTGGAGATGGTTCAGTGATAAAGGCAATTACGGGGGTGAGATAGATGACGACATTGGATGAGCGTTTTGATAAAGCAGAAGAAATGATAAAAAAACCATCCTTTCGGGAAAATAAGGGATTGGGTAATGAAGTGGGGTATTACATTTTTGATTATCCTGCTGAGCAGGAAATGTATGTAAGGGAAAGAATTGAGTACATAAAAAAGAAAAGTGAAAACAGCACTGATGATTATAAAATAGTGGTTTTTGACCTATATGATATTGTGATAGATATCCTAAAACAAAAGGGATATATGGAAAAATGCTATGAATTTGAAAAAAAGAAGGGATTTGAAAGGGTAACAAAATCTATCAGCAGTATGCTTAGGATTACTGCATCGGACAATCTTATTATCAAACATATTCAGG
>JAMPGN010000201.1 GCA_023663915.1 Eubacterium sp.
GTACGCTTAACTCTAATAGAGAATAGATAATTATTATAGGGGTTCGCCGCCTGTAATTTACAAGGTTTTCCAAACAGGCTTTGAACCCCTACCATCACCCCTAACCCCTTGACGCATTCTGGATTTTGTGGTATATATTGAACTGGTAAAGTAGAAGAAATTCAACATAATGTGAAAGGACGGAATTGTATAGACATGATGAAATTTCGGTTTATAGTGTTCCGGTTTAACGTATAGGAATGATAGGAAAACCACTGCTTGCGCAATGGGACAGTGAAAAGAAGTTTATATAAAGGAGCAGTTGACGTGCAGGATATCATGAATGTGACGGATATAGCATTTCCGCATCTAGGAATCTATTTAAATAATGTACCGAAAGGTTTCAGTATCTTTGGGTTTCAGATCGCCCTTTACGGCGTGATCATCGGAATCGGCGTTTTATGCGGCGTTCTCATGGCGGCATATGTCGCGAAGAAGGAAGGTCTGGACTCCGAAGTGATATGGGATTTCGCGATCTATGCAATCATTTTTTCAATCATAGGGGCGAGAGTCTATTATGTGGTCTTTCAGTGGGATATGTATAAGGATAATTTTATCAGCGTATTCAACCTGCGAAACGGCGGTCTTGCGATCTACGGTGCGGTAATCGCGGCGTTTATCACATTGTGGGTATACTGTAAGATCAAGAAATGCAGCTTTCTGCAGATCGCGGATATCTGTGTTCCGGGACTGGTGCTTGGACAGGTGATTGGAAGATGGGGCAACTTCACGAACAGGGAAGTGTTCGGCGAGTACACAGACAATTTGCTGGCGATGCGCTTGCCGATCGATTCGGTGAGAAGCATTGACATCTCGGACAATCTGGCACAGCACATTACAGAGGGCACGAACTATATACAGGTACATCCCACATTCCTTTACGAGAGTCTATGGAATCTTATACTTCTGGCGGTTATGCTGCTCTACAGACAACATAAGAAATTTCGAGGCGAGATGTGGCTTCTGTATCTTGGCGGCTACGGACTTGGAAGGGCATGGATCGAAGGAATCCGCACGGACACCTTGTTTATTCCCCACACCACCATAGCCGTATCGCAGGTGCTTGCAATCGTGCTTTTCGCGGCTGCTCTCGCGTCGGACATTTTGATACGAATGCGCCTAAAGGCAGGAAAGAGCACGCCTACCGTAACCATATCTGCAAAGCCTGCGAAAGCGGATAAAAAGGCTGAGGAAACCAAGCAGGATTAGAGAGGATTCCTCAAAATGATTTTAACAAAATAGAAGGACTACTGTATAACGAATGGCTGTACAGTAGTCCTTTTTTGTTGGAGAAAATTCCCCAAAACAAATTATTTTCCTTGCAATATAATTCCACATAGTATAAAATTAGGTTAAAAGTGGTGGAAAGTGTTATGAAGTGGATTGAAGTGGGGCAAATAACCATGATTTCCACAAAACCTTCTTTCCGTGGCAGACCACTTCAATACGATAGGTAACAGTGTATGGACGAAAGAACCGAGGCGGACAGACACTTGGGGCAGGGTGATTGACGATGTTTATGGGCGAATACAATCACACAATCGATGCAAAAGGCAGGCTGATCGTTCCCTCGAAGTTCAGAGAGTCTCTGGGAGATACTTTCGTGGTGACAAAAGGGTTGGATGGCTGTCTGTTCGTGTACGATAATGCAGAGTGGACGGCATTCGAGGAAAAGTTAAAATCGCTGCCCATCACCAACAAAGAAGCCAGACAGTTTGTGAGGTTTTTTCTGGCGGGAGCTGCTGAAGTAGAAGTGGATAAACAGGGAAGAATACTTGTCCCGAATATTTTGAGGGAATTTGCACAGATAAACAAGGATGTCGTACTGATTGGCGTGGCGAGCAGGATAGAAATATGGAGCAAGGAACGCTTCGACGGTATGGCAGCTTATGAAGATATGGATGAGATAGCAGAGCACATGGCGGAACTCGGACTCGGAATTTAGGAAGAGTCTGGAGAACCATAAGAAGTTGCGGCAGAGGTAAAGATGGAATTTAAGCACACATCGGTTCTCTTAGAGGAAACCATAGATAATTTACAGATCAAGCCGGAAGGAATCTATGTGGATGGCACGTTAGGCGGGGGCGGACATTCTTTTCAGATCGCAGCTAAGCTGACCGGGGCAGGCAGGCTGATCGGCATTGATCAGGACGAAGCCGCCATAGAAGCGGCGGGTGTAAGACTGAAACCCTACGAGAAGAGAGTCACGCTGATACGGGATAATTACCGCAATGCAAAACAGGTTCTGAAGGGGCTTGGAATAGAGAAAACAGATGGTATCGTGTTAGACTTGGGAGTGTCCTCTTTCCAGTTGGATAACGCGGAGAGAGGATTCTCCTATAAGTATGATACGGCACTGGATATGCGTATGGATCAGAGGCAGCAGCTTACCGCTGCAGATATCATTAATGACTATGACGAAATGCAGTTGTATCGGGTCATCAAAGACTATGGGGAAGAACAGTTTGCCAAGAACATAGCGAAGCATATTGTAAATGCCAGAAAGGACAAGCCTATCGAGACAACGGGCGAGTTGAATGAGATCATCAAAGCGGCGATACCGGCGAAGATGAGGGCGACGGGCGGACACCCTTCCAAAAGGACTTTTCAGGCGATACGCATCGAGTGCAATCAGGAGTTGGAAGTGTTAAAAGAATCCCTGGACGATTTTATTGAAATGCTAAGTCCGGGCGGAAGACTCTGTATCATCACTTTTCATTCGCTGGAAGATAGGATTGTGAAGACGTCTTTCCGTAAAAATGAGAACCCATGTACCTGTCCGCCGGATTTTCCGGTATGTGTGTGCGGACAAGTATCCAGAGGCAGAGTGATTACCAGAAAGCCGATCCTGCCCTCTGGGAAGGAATTAGCGGTTAATAAGAGATCGAAAAGCGCGAAGCTCAGGGTGTTTGAGAAAGGCGCAGAGTAATAAATATAGGAAGGGAAAGTTAAGTTATGGCACAGGCAGGCAGAACAGTAAACCGTAACCGTATGGCGGAAACAGGAAGCCGTTATTATGTTCAGGGTAATACTGTCAGAAGACTGGATGTAACCAAAGAGATCGAGAGACAGCCACAGAAGAAGATAAGCAATACGGCACGTAAGAACAGGGAGCGCGCGAAACATATGAGTGCCGGTTATGTGGTATTCCTTTGTTTGGCGCTTGTAGTGACGGGAATCATTCTGGTAAAATACATTGGTTTACAGTCTGATATTACCAATAGTGTTAAGCATATTTCTGCGTTGGAGAAGCAGCTAAATGATTTAAAACTTGAAAATGATGAAGAATATAGTAGAATAACAAGCAGCATAGACTTGGAAGAGATTAGAAGAATTGCAATACAGGAGTTGGGGATGCAGTATGCGGAGGAAGGGCAGATTGTTTCTTTTTCCAGCGAAAATCACGATTATGTGAAACAGATGGCTGACATTCCGCAATGAGAACAACGGATTCATTTGAGCAGGTGAAAGTTTGAGCAGTCGGATCAGAGGGAAAAATCCCATTAACAGATTTACAATTAAAATGCAGAAAAAGCTATTAGTACTGTTTCTCTTAATACTGATAGCTTTTGTGGGGTTAAGCGCCCGAATGTTTCTGATTACCAGAGATAACGGCGAAGAGTATAAGAAACAGGTATTGTCGCAGCAGGAGTATGATTCGACGACAATCCCTTTTAAACGTGGCAATATTGTTGACTCCAATGGCATGGTTCTGGCAGTCAGTAATAAAGTGTACAATGTCATTTTGGACACGAAAATATTGATGCGCGACGAGGAAAATCTGGAACCTACGTTAAATGCGCTCAGGCAATGTTTTTCAATCGATGTAAACGCGGTGAGGGCTTATATCGCGGAACATCCCAACTCTTCCTACTATGTGATGGCAAAGCGTGTCGAATACGAGAAAATGAATGCCTTTCAAGAACTGGCGAACGATCCTGAGAATGGCAAGAATATCAAGGGCGTATGGTTTGAAGATGAGTACAGACGGGAATATCCTAACGGTTCGCTTGCCTGTGACATCATTGGATTTACAACGAATGACAATCAGGGTACATATGGTCTGGAAGAATTTTATAACGATATGCTCAGCGGAACGAACGGGAGGGAGTATGGTTATCTGAATGACGACTCCAATTTGGAGAGGACGACGATTCCGGCAGTAGATGGCTACAATATCCAGACGAGTATCGATGCGAATATTCAGAGCATCGTGGAGAAATATTTAAAAGAATATAACGAGGAATATAAAGATAACTACAGACAGGGAAACGGTGCGGAGAACGTCGGATGTATTATCATGGAAGTGGATACGGGCAGAGTGCTCGCCATGGCAACGTACCCTGCTTTCAATCTGAATGATCCGAGAAATACGGACAATCTGCTCGGAATGCCGATTGTGGATGAAAAGGGCAACCGGACAGGTGAATATGTGACACAGGAAACGATTGATGCCTTGAATGATGAGGAGATGTACAGGCAGCTCGATTCTTTGTGGAAGAATTTCTGTATCACGAACGCTTACGAACCGGGATCGGTGGCGAAGCCTTTTACGGTAGCGGCAGCAATCGAGAGTGGAGCGATCACCGGAAACGAGTCTTATTACTGTGACGGCGGGCTTCAGATAGCGGATTGGCCAAAACCGATCAGGTGCCATCAGACATATGGCGACGGTATGCTTACCGTACAGGAAGGGATCGAGAGATCCTGTAACGTCGTGCTGATGAATGTTGCGTTAAAGCTTGGCAAAAATCAGTTTGTGGACTATCAGCATTTATTTGGTTTTGGGTTGAAAACAAACATTGATCTTGCCGGAGAGGCGAGGACGGCAAGCCTTGTATACAATAAGGACACGATTGGACCGGTAGAGCTTGCGACGAACTCTTTCGGGCAGGGTTTTAACGCGACGATGATACAGACGGCGGCCGCGTTCTGCTCCTTAATCAATGGAGGATATTACTATGAACCCCATGTTGTGGACAGGATCACAACGGCGGACGGTGCCACGTTGGAAAATATCGAACCGAGAATATTGAAACAGACGATTTCGCAGTCTACCAGCGATACGATCAAGGAGTTTTGTAATACGGTCGTGACCGGGGAACATGGCACCGGTAAGACGGCGAGACCAGCAGGGTATATGATCGGCGGCAAGACCGGTACGGCGGAGACGCTTCCCCGTCGTAACAATGAGTATGTGGTATCTTTTATGGGTTATGCTCCGGCAGACGAGCCCCAGATCGTGATCTATGTGGTCGTGGACAGACCGAACGTGCCTATTCAGGATGATGCGAAGTATGCAACAAGGATTGTCCGTAAAATATTGACGGAAACATTACCGTATCTGAATATTTTTATGACAGAAGAATTGAGCGATGCAGAAAGAGAAGAATTGGAGGAGTTAAAGATCCAGATCAGAATGCAGGATGGTGCACAGGAAGAGCAGTTGACGGATGAGGAGGGGAATCCCATCGATCCCGAAGGGGAAGACGCACAGGGAGAAAACACGGAAGAAGGGACAGGCGAGAACGGTGAGGAGACGCAGGAAGACGAGTCACAGAGAGATATCTGGAAGACATTTCCGCTAGATCCGGAGACCGGTTATCTGAAAGATCCGGAGACAGGTGGTCTGTTTGATCCCGAAACAGGCACTCAGGTAAATGCTGGCAGTCTGCTTGGTGAGGAGGAATCGGAAGAAGGGGACGAATCACAGGAAGGAACTGGGACGGGTGAGACACCGGAAGAAGGCGGTGACGGTACAACAGAATAGCATGAAATAAGAATAACCTCATAGAAACGGTAATAAATTATATTAATACCTTTTTGTGAGGTTTTCTATATGGCGCAGGAGACACCCCATCAACACAAGACATATCACAGGAGTAAGACCGTGGCGGTGATGTTCCTATGTCTGGCTGTATTTGCGGTACTGATGGGACGGCTGGTGTATCTTATGGTTTTTCAGTCGGAATACTATACGATGCGGGCAAAGGAACTGCATGAGAGGGAACGCAGCATCAAGGCAGCCAGAGGGAGAATCATAGACGCTAATGGGAAGATATTGGCGGACAATAAGACGGTGTGTACCATTTCTGTCATACATAGCCAGATCACGGACCAGGAGGAAGTGATTGCTGTGCTTAGCAAAGAATTAGGGCTTTCCGAGGAATATGTCCGTAAAAGGGTGGAAAAGTATTCTTCCATCGAGAAGATCAAGAGTAATGTTGACAAAAGCGTGGGAGATGCAATCAGGGCATATGACCTGGCGGGAGTCAAAGTGGATGAGGACTATAAAAGATATTATCCCTATGATTCGCTTGGCTCGAAAGTGCTTGGATTCACAGGAGGAGATAATCAGGGGATCATAGGTCTGGAAGTCATTTATGAGGAATATCTGCAGGGAGAAGCGGGAACAATTCTGACAGTGACTGACGCGAAAGGAGTGGAGGTTGCAGAGGAAGGGGAGGAGAGGGTGGAGCCTGTCGACGGACAGGATTTATATATCAGTCTCGATATGAACATCCAGAGTTATGCCACACAGCTTGCCATGCAGACGATGGAGACGAAGGAGGCGGACAGCGTATCAATCCTTGTGATGAATCCCCAGAATGGCGAGATACTCGCCATGGTCAATGTGCCGGAATTTCATTTGAACGATCCCTATACGCTGCCGGATATAGCGGACAGTGACCAGCTCAGTGAGGAGAAAAAGCAGGAATTGTTAAACGGCATGTGGCGTAATGGTTGCATCAATGATACCTATGAGCCGGGGTCTACTTTTAAGATCATTACGGCGGCAGCAGGGTTAGAATCGGGGGCGGTCAAATCTACGGACACCTTTAATTGTCCGGGATTCATCATGGTAGAAGACCGCAAGATCAGATGTCACAAAGTCGGCGGGCATGGGGCGGAAGATTTTGTTCAGGCGACTATGAATTCCTGCAACCCCGTCTTCATCACCGTAGGGCTGCGAATCGGGGTGGAGCGTTACTATTCTTATTTCAAACAGTTTGGATTGTTAGACAAGACGGGAATCGACCTGCCCGGTGAGGCGGGGACGATCATGCATAGCGTGGAGAATATCGGACCGGTGGAACTTGCAACGATCTCTTTCGGGCAATCTTTTCAGATTACGCCGATTCAACTTGCCGTGACAGCCGCTTCGATCATAAACGGCGGAAGAAGAGTAACTCCGCATTTCGGAGTGAAAGTGGCGGACTCGGACGGTGGCAATAGTCAGATGTTTAGCTATCCGGTCCGAGACAATGTCGTATCGGCGGAAACGTCCGAGACGATGCGATATATATTGGAGCAGGTAGTTGCGGAAGGTGGTGGCAAAAACGGCGCCGTGGAAGGATACCGGGTAGGTGGCAAGACGGCGACCAGTCAGACATTGCCGAGGGGGAGCGGGAAATATATCGCATCATTCCTAGGATTTGCCCCAGCGGATAATCCGCAGGTATTGGCGATTGCAATCATTAACAATCCGCAGGGAACGTACTATGGAGGTCAGATTGCTGCGCCTGTGGTGCGACAGCTTTTTGAAAACATTCTTCCATATTTGGAGAAGATGGACTATAATAGGACATGAAGTTGTACTAAGGCTGCAAAGAACGCAGCCTAAGAAC
>JAMPGN010000202.1 GCA_023663915.1 Eubacterium sp.
CAACAGAAAGGCGGTAACACACATGAACCCAGTATATGAGAAATTATTAAAATGTTATGACTGTTACAAATCAAAAATCGACTTTGAACCCAAAGTGGCGGTGGTCCTTGGCTCCGGACTCGGTAACTTTGCTAAGACCGTTGACGTGAAAGCCGAACTTCCATACAGTGAGATCGAAGGGTTTCCGGTATCCACCGTTCCGGGACATGCCGGCAAATTCATTTTTGGTTCTATCAATGAAGTGCCGGTTGTCTTGATGCAGGGGCGCGTACATTACTATGAAGGTTATCCGATCACGGATGTTGTTCTTCCCACTCGTCTTATGAAAATGATGGGCGCGAAGATCTTATTCTTAACCAATGCGTCCGGTGGAATTAATCCGACATTCCACGCAGGAAGTCTGATGCTGATTCAGGATCAT
The DNA here is from genome assembly GCA_023663915.1 of Eubacterium sp. Next base: position 422 of record JAMPGN010000202.1, read on the forward strand.
ATTTCGATTTTTGCACCGAATCCGCTGATCGGTCCGAATATAGAAGAACTGGGCACGAGATTTCCGGATATGTCCCATGTCTATGACGAGGACTTGCAGGAAGTGATCAAAGAAACGGCGAAGGAGAACGAGATTGAATTGTTTGAGGGTGTTTATGCACAGCTTACCGGTCCTTCTTTTGAATCACCTGCGGAAATTCAGATGCTTCACAAACTCGGCGCGAGTGCAGTCGGAATGAGTACGGTTGTGGAAGCGATTGCGGCAAACCACATGGGTATGAAGATCTGCGGCGTATCCTGTGTCAGCAATTTAGCGGCAGGCATGAATAGTGCGCCTTTGACCCATGAGGAAGTGCAGGAGGCGGCAAATGCGGTAGCGCCTAAATTTGAGAAATTGCTGGTTGAGTCGATTACGAAATTTAAGGCATTTATCGCGTGATACGAATGCAGCTAGGTAGTGAACGCTTAGGAGAGGAATCCTATTATGATGGAACATACCCACAAAGAAATAACAGACGCGGATCAAACGAATCGGGTGACGAAGAAGACAATACAAGAATTAATTAACGCGGCGGTCGTGGCGCGCAGAAATTCCTATTCTCCCTATTCCCACTATCAGGTGGGAGCGGCGCTGCTTAGCGGGGACGGGCAGGTCGTTACGGGCTGCAATATCGAAAACGCCGCATACGGTCCGACTAACTGCGCCGAGCGGACGGTATTCTTTAAGGCGGTCAGTGAGGGAGTACGGGATTTTCGGGCGATTGCAATCGTCGGGAGTCCGGCGGGGGATGAACTGACGCAGTATGCATATCCCTGCGGCGTGTGCCGCCAAGTAATGCGGGAGTTTTGCGATCCGTCGTCTTTTCAGATCATAGTCGCGCGCTCACAGGAAGACTATCAGATTATGACATTGAGTGAGCTTTTACCCGAAAGTTTCGGACCGGATAATCTACAATCATAAGAATTGGATTTGTGCAGCAGGATGAGTGTTTGGCGGCTATGTGGCAGCAACAGAAAGGGTGTTATATAATATGAATTACAGATTTTATAATGCAAAAATATTAACGATGAAACAACAGGATATCTTAGAGGGGGAAGTATGGGTACAAAATGACAGGATCTTGTACGTCGGGGACGGACACGATACAGACTGTGTTTATGGGAAACTTCATCTTGGCAGTATCATATGGGACAGGGAAATTGACTGTGAAGGCAATCTTTTGATGCCCGGTTTTAAGGACGCACATACCCATTCGGGCATGACGCTTCTTCGTTCCTATGCAGACGACCTTCCCTTGCAGGACTGGCTCACAAAACAGGTCTTTCCGATTGAGGCGCGGATGGACGGGGAGATGATCTATCATCTGACAAAACTTGCGATTTTAGAGTATCTGACCAGCGGCATCACGGCGATTTTCGATATGTATCTGACACCAGACACGATCGCGCAGGCATGCGTGGATATGGGTATGCGGTGCGTGCAGGTGAGCGGCATGAGTGGGCAGGAGAATTTTGAGCAGGCGCTTCAGAAGACGGAAGAGAGTTATTTGAAGTACAACCATGACGATCCGCTTCTTAGCTTTTTTATCGGCTTCCACGCGGAGTATACCTGTTCTAAGGCATTATTGGAAAGTGTAGCAAAACTGGCGCACAAGTACAAAGCTCCGGTATTCACGCACCTTGCGGAGACGAAGTCGGAGACGGATGGATGCAGGGAACGGTATGGCATGTCGCCGGCGAAATTATTTGATTCGTTGGGAATCTTCGATTATGGTGGCGGTGGATACCACTGTGTTTATCTGGACGAAGAGGATATGGAGATTTTTGCCAGACGAAACTTAAGCGTGGTGACGAATCCGGGTTCCAACACGAAACTTGCCAGCGGCATTGCCCCGATATCGGATTATTTGGCTAGGGGAATTAATGTCGCGATCGGCACGGACGGTCCTGCCAGCAACAACTGTCTGGACATGTTCCGGGAGATGTTTCTGGTGACAGGGCTTGCCAAACTGCGCGAACAGGATGCTTCCGCCGTAGACGCGTGGGAAGTGTTGAAGATGGCGACCGTCAACGGTTCTAAGGCGATGAATCTGCCGGACACGGACGTGCTTGCCGAGGGAAAGCTGGCAGATATGATCTTGATCGACCTGCATCAGCCGAATATGCAGCCGATCAACAATATCCCGAAGAATCTTGTATACAGCGGCAGCAAGCAGAATGTCAAAATGACGATGATCCACGGCAGGATTTTGTATGAAAACGGGAAATTTGCGGACTCCTATGATGTGGAGGCAATTTACAGAAAGGCAAATGAGATCATAGACAGTCTCAGATAGCGATGGAATATATAATATTGGCGGGCGCGATCTTTTTGCTGATCGCGCTCCTTATGGGCATAGATTATTTCAACAGCCGGAAGTTTCGCAGACAAACTCTGGAAAAACTTTATCAAAGCTATGGGGAAGTTTCCGGGCGGGATTATAAAGCGGGGGAGATCGAGCATATTCAGCAATATTGTCTCCGGCATGTAAAGGATGGGCAGATCGATGACATTACATGGAATGATCTGAATATGGATGACATCTACCGGAAGATCAATACGGCGGGCAGTTCGGCGGGGGATGAATATTTATATTACCGTTTGCGGACGCCTATTTATGAGCGGGACGAGATGGAAAAGTGGGAATCCCAGATCCGCTTTTTTATGGAGCATGAGCCGGAACGCCGGGAGGTGCAGAGCCAGTTTTTCCGTCTGGGAAGGACGGGACGGTACTCGCTGCATGAATATATAGAGAATCTGGATATTTTGGGGGAGCGCAACAATCTCAAATATATTCTGGGCGATGCAATGATTCTTATTTGCATCGGGATCATGTTTGTATCGCTTCCGTTCGGTACGATCGCATTGTTAGCCGTTGTGTGCCACAACATCATTGGGTATTTTAAGGAATATAAACAGGTTGAACCGTACATCACCAGTTTCCGCTATATCAACAGAATGCTTGATGCGGCGGATAAGCTCGGAAAGAAACCGATGTCGGGCATTCTGGATGAGCAGGAGCGTTTGCGCGGGTGTTATCAGAGCATGAAAGGGTTTCTGCGCAACGCTTATCTGATTGTCTATGTGGAAAAAGGAAACGGCGATCCGCTCAGTCTCATATTCGATTATCTAAGGATGATTTTTTATCTGGATCTGATTCAGTTTAACAATGCACTCCGCGCGGTGCGCGGGCACATTGCAGAGATTGATGAGATGGTGACGCTGATTGGGCAGATCGAGGCTGCAGTGATGGTCGGCTCCTACCGGAATAGCCTTTCGGAAGGATGCTGCGTTCCGACAATTTGTTTTGAACAGAATGCAGACAGGCATATAACGATGGAGCAGGCGTATCATCCCTTGCTGAATCAGCCTGTGAAAAATTCCATATCGACATCAGACAGCGTGCTTTTGACGGGTTCTAACGCTTCGGGAAAGTCTACGTTCTTGCGCGCGACTGCTTTAAATGCCCTTCTTGCACAGACAATCCATACCTGTCTTGCGGCATCGTATGAGGCTCCGCCATTCCATATTTTTTCCTCGATGGCGCTCAAGGATGATCTACTCGGCGGGCAGAGTTATTATATGGTAGAAATCAAATCGATTAAGCGGATACTCGATCAGGTGCACAGAGCCGAAGGAGAGCAAAGCTATGTGCTTTGCTTTGTGGACGAGGTATTGCGGGGCACGAATACCGTGGAGCGGATCGCTGCATCTACACAGATCATGAAAGTGCTCGCCTCAAAGCATTCCTTGTGTTTTGCGGCGACCCATGATGTGGAATTGACGAAGTTGTTAGAAAAGGAATACGACAATTATCATTTTGAAGAACGCATCGAGGAAGACGATATTTTCTTTCCATATAAACTGATGCACGGACCGGCTACGACCAGAAATGCGATAGCTCTTCTTAAGATGCTCGGATATGACGATCATATTATTGAGGATGCGGAAGAACTAGCGGAGAAATTTCTCATAAGCGGTAGTTGGTGAGAAAGGTCATTTCTGGCAGCGAATGTGTCAGGCATATTACAGGAATGTCAGAATGGAGCAATCGAAATGAGTGGCGACAATTACTATGAAAGGCAGATGTTATGAAAGTAACGATTTATACAGATGGCTCAGCCAGAGGAAATCCGGAGGGACCGGGCGGTTACGGTACGGTGCTGCAATATATTGACTCAAAAGGAACGTTGCACGAGCGGGAGTACTCAGCGGGATATAAGAAGACGACCAATAACCGAATGGAACTGATGGCGGCAATCGTGGGGTTGGAAGCCTTGACAAAACCGTGCGAGGTTCTTCTGGTTTCCGATTCTAAATACCTGACGGATGCTTTTAATCAACACTGGATAGAAGGATGGCTTAGGAAAAATTGGAAGACTGCAGGCAATCAACCAGTCAAGAATATTGATCTGTGGAAAAGGCTTTTGAAGGCGAAAGAATCGCATCGGGTGACATTCCAGTGGGTAAAAGGACACGACGGTCATCCGGAAAATGAGCGTTGTGATAAATTGGCAACTACTGCAGCGGATGGCACAGACTTACTTGACGATACCTTCTGATTGGTGGTATCATAGTCTTAGTTTCAATACGATATTATAAAAAAGGGGAAGAGGAAAGATGGCAAATTTAATTTTATTTGTGAATGCATTTTTATCTTACTTGTTAATTTTTGTGTTGATCGTGGCACTGGTGATTGTGGCTTGTATCATCGGTGTAAAATGGCGGAAGAGCAAAGACGCTAAGGCTGCCTTAAATGCCGGAGAAGAGCAGGCAGGGACGGTCAGCGGGAATCCGACGGTATAGATATGGCGGTATAGGGTTACGACAGTAGCAGCATTTGTATGATATGCGGAAGGATTGAGGGGTGTTCCCGTGCGGAGCGCCCTTTTATGGTTAGCGGAACGCTAGGCATTGATAACAGGATATCGCTGGATAGATCAACGAAATGGTAATCACATGACATTGCTGTACCTATTTCGGAAACAGGAGCACATACATTATGGGGAAATATAAAACAATACTGTGGGATCTCGACCAGACACTCCTGAATTTTGACCTCTCGATGGATCATGCAATACGGGTGACGTTTCGACGCTTTCAAATTCCGATTGACGATGAGATGGTAGCGCAGTATGATGCCATCAACAGAAGTTTCTGGAACAGGTTTGAGCTGGGCGAAATCGATAAAGAAGAGGTAAAAACGGGTAGATTCCGTGTACTGTTTGAGGAGCTTGGAATCCATCATGTCACGCCCAACGAAGTGGCGGAAATCTATCAAGAAGAACTAGGGAGCGTTTTTTTCTATATAGAAGGTGCAAAAGAACTAGTTAAGCAACTGCGGCAGATGGGCTATCGGCAGTATGTAGTGACCAATGGGGTCAATTCGACGCAGTCAAACAAAATGAAACTGTCGGGCTTAGATCAGATCGTGGATGGTGTATTTGTATCGGAACGGATAGGATATCCGAAACCCATGAGAGAGTATTTTGATGCCTGTTTCGCCGCACTGCCGGATGTAAGAAAAGAAGAGTGTATTCTGGTCGGAGACTCCCTAACTAGCGACATGCGTGGGGCGAACAATGCAGGGATTGCCGCCTGTTGGTTTAATCCCGATGGGAAGAAGAAAGAGATCGACGTAACGATCGACTATGAGATACGCCGTCTTGATGAGCTTTTGTCAATTCTGCAGAGGGAGGATATGTAATGCCGAAATCTTCCAACCAAAAAATGAAACTGTTGTATCTGCTTAAGATTCTCACGGAGCAGTCTGACGAAGAGCACTGCTTAAGCGCGCAGGCTTTGATTGATGCGCTTGCCACATATGATATCAAGGCGGAACGGAAAAGTATCTATGATGATATTGCGCAGCTCATCGATTTCGGGTATGATATTGTACTGGTGAAGGCAAAAACTGGCGGTGGGTATTATCTGACAGGTAGGGAGTTTGAGCTGGCGGAATTAAAACTTCTCGTGGAGACCGTGCAGGCTTCCAGGTTTTTGACGGTCAAGAAGTCACGGGAGCTGATTGCCAAGATTGAGAAGTTGGCATCCAAGTCAGAGGCAGGGCAGTTACAGCGACAAGTGTATGTGGCAAATCGTGTCAAGACCGCCAATGAGAGCATTTATTACATAGTGGACGATATTCACCGCGCCATCCAGAACAACGAGCAGATTTCCTTTCAGTATCTTGAATGGAATCTACAGAAAGAACTTGTCCCACGCAAGGATGGCAAAATCTATCGTGTCAGCCCGTGGGCGTTGACTTGTAAGGACGAAAATTATTATCTGATTGCGCATGAGGGCGAGAGCGATACGATCAAACATTTCCGCGTGGACAAAATGGGGCATATCCACGTGTTGGCAGGCACTTCGCGGGAAGGCGCAGAATTATTTGAGCGGTTTGACATTGCATCCTATGCGAATAAGACGTTCGGAATGTTTGGCGGCAGGGAGGAGATCGTCACGCTGGAATTTGAGAATCGTTTTATTGGCGTTGTCATGGATCGGTTTGGCAAGGAAGTTCCTATCCGCAGAAGAGACGAAGAACACTTTTCCGTCAGGGTTCAAGTGGCGGTCAGTGGACAGTTCTACGGCTGGCTGACAGGACTCGGACAAGGCGCCAGAATTACTGCACCGGAAGATATTGTTAAGGACTATGTCACATATTTAAAAAGAGTAGAGGGGCAATATGCGCGAAAGCAATGAGCAGTGCCATCCGATAAGCAGGCAAATCGACTGCTTGCAGGCGAATTTGACTGATTGTCGGATGATAGGGCGAACGCCCGTGAGCGAGACGGAGCAAAGCGTAGTCGAGCGTGCACTGCGGATTTCGCCATGAGTGTAGGAATTTCTTATAACAGGTTTGGGTATCAGAAGGTCTATTGTGTAAGTTGTGAGGGCAGCTTGCCAAAAGCTTGCAGGCGAATTTGACTGATTATCGGATGATAGGGCGAAAGCCCGCGAGCGAGACGGAGCGAAGCGCAGTCGAGCGTGCACTGCGGATTTCGTAATATGCATAGGAATTTCCTAATAACAGATTCGGGTGTCAAAAGTTTTATTGTGTAAGTTGTGAAGGCAGCTTGCACAAAAAGTTCTCTTGTGTCGGGTTTCGTCGAATGGATTTTCTAAGCATTC
>JAMPGN010000203.1:0-1367 GCA_023663915.1 Eubacterium sp.
GCGATCGAGACGGACAAGGTCTCCCACGCCTATATCATCAACGGCGAGCGCAATGCGGGCAAAGAATTTATCGCCCGTCTTTTTGCCATGACCTTACAGTGCGAGAAAGGCGGCACGGATCCATGCGGAGAGTGCCATTCCTGTAAGCAGGCAGCCAGCCGCAACCATCCCGACATCATTTACGTCAGCCATGAGAAGCCGAACACGATCGGCGTGGAAGATATCAGAGAGCAGATCAATAATGATATCGGGATCAAGCCTTATAGCAGTCCGCGCAAGATCTACATCATGAACGAGGGCGAAAAGATGACGCCTCAGGCGCAGAATGCGCTCTTAAAGACACTGGAGGAGCCGCCCGCCTATGCGGTGATCCTGATCCTGACTTCCAATGTGGAGGAGCTTCTGCCCACGATCATCAGCCGCTGCGTGGTCTTAAACATGAAGCCGGTGCCCGATGCGCTGGTCAAAAAGTTTCTGATGGAGGAACTTGCCGTTCCGGACTACAAGGCGAATATCTGCGTGGCATTTGCCAGAGGAAATGTGGGTAAGGCAAAACATCTGGCGGGCAGCGAGGAGTTTGAGAAAGTCAAGGACGAGGCGATCTCCCTTGTGAAATATATCAACGATATGGAGATCAACGAGATCGTCAAGGCGATCAAAAAGATAACGGAATACAATTTAGATATTAACGATTATTTGGATATCCTGACAGTGTGGTACCGCGACGTGCTTTTGTATAAAGCCACCAGAGATATGAACAGTCTGGTCTTCCGGCAGGAGATCCAGCAGATTCGAAAAGTCGGCGACAGGAGCACCTACGAGGGGATCGAGACCATTGTAAATGCGCTGGAACAAGCCCGAAGAAGGCTTGACGCCAATGTGAATTTCGACTTGACGATGGAGCTTTTGCTCCTTACGATCAAGGAAAATTAAAAAGTAATTTTGCGGTGATAGATAGGAGGAAAACAAAATTTGGAAAAAGTAATAGGCGTGCGGTTTCGGACCGCTGGAAAAGTATATTTTTTTGCCCCGGGAGATTTTGAGATCAAAAAGAACGACCATGTGATCGTGGAGACGGCAAGAGGCATCGAGTACGGCACGGTGGTCAGTCCGCCCACGGAAGTGGAGGATGAGAAAGTCGTGCAGCCGCTGAAAGCCGTGCTGCGGATCGCGAACCAGAAGGACGACGAGCAGGAGGCGGCGAACAAACAGAAAGAGAAAGAAGCTTTCAAGATCTGCCTCGAAAAGATCAAAGAACACGGTCTGCAGATGAAACTGATCGACGCGGAGTATACCTTTGATAACAATAAAGTGCTCTTTTATTTCACGGCGGACGGCCGTATTGATTTCAGAGAACTGGTAAAGGA
>JAMPGN010000203.1:1467-7516 GCA_023663915.1 Eubacterium sp.
TGCTCTTTTATTTCACGGCGGACGGCCGTATTGATTTCAGAGAACTGGTAAAGGACCTTGCCTCCGTTTTTAAGACGAGGATCGAGCTGCGCCAGATCGGCGTGCGCGACGAGACCAAGATCCTGGGCGGCATCGGTATCTGCGGCAGACCGCTCTGTTGTCATACGCACCTTTCCGAGTTCGCTCCGGTATCCATCAAGATGGCGAAAGAACAGAACCTTTCGCTGAACCCGACCAAGATATCGGGCGTCTGCGGCAGACTTATGTGCTGCCTGAAAAACGAGGAAGAGACCTACGAGGAGTTGAATAAAAAACTGCCCGGCGTCGGTGATTTTGTGACCACGGACGACGGCTTGAAAGGCGAGGTGCACAGCGTAAACGTGCTGCGCCAACTGGTGAAAGTCGTGGTGGATGTGGGAGACGAGAAAGAGATTCAGGAGTTTCCCGTGGAGCAGCTTCACTTTAAAAAGAGACACGGCAAAAACCGCAAAGGGGAAAGCAATGAGGAAGAGCTGAAAGAACTTGAGCAGTTGGAGAAGCAGGAGGTCGAGACCGAGAGAGAACATGCGGATGGAAAGGCAAAAGAACACCCCGAAAGAAAGCGCAGAGAGCATTCCGGAGGAAAGGGAAGAAATCGTTCTGAAAGAAAACGAGAGAATCGATGACTTGCAGAGAAACGGATACCGCATCATACAGGATCCGAAACGCTTTTGTTTCGGCATGGATGCGGTGCTCCTTTCCGGGTTTGCCAACGTAAAGGACGGCGCGCGGGTCCTGGATCTGGGGACCGGAACAGGCATTATTCCGCTGCTTCTTGCGGCAAAGACCGGAGCGGCGCATCTGACGGGCTTGGAGATTCAGGCGGACAGCGCCGATATGGCAAGACGCAGCGTCATGCTGAACGGTCTGGAAGAAAAAATCAATATTGTGACAGGAGATATCAAAGAGGCAGGGGCGTTGTTTGACGCTGCCTCTTTTGACGTTATCACCTGCAATCCCCCTTACATGATCGGCAGCCACGGCCTGCAAAATCCTGCGGACGCCAAGGCGATCGCCCGCCATGAGATCCTCTGCACGCTGGAAGATGTGGCGGCGCAGACGGAAAAACTCCTGAAACCCGGCGGCAAGTTCTTTCTCGTGCACAGACCGTTCCGGTTGGCGGAGATCATTACGACCCTCACAAAATATAAACTGGAACCGAAGCGGATGCGGCTGGTTTATCCTTTCGTCGATAAAGAGCCGAATATGGTGCTGTTGGAGGCGGTCAGAGGCGGCAGGGCGCGGATGACGGTGGAGAAGCCGCTGATCGTGTATCGGGAGGAGGGGGTGTATGCGGAGGAGATTTATGAGGTGTATGGGTATTGATTGCGAATAAAAAACACCTATGCGCCATGTGACGCACAAGTGTTTTTCAACCGAAATCAATTCGGCTTTCTCTGCATTAGTATATTACAATATACTTGGAATTGCAATAGATATCGGCGGTTTTTCGGTTGATTTGGATGGTATAGGTAATACTTTTTCTTATTATTTATTAGTCGGCAATCAATAATAATGCGCCTAATGAAAAAGTGTATGACAATATGTTGTGGTTCCCTTTTCGCAAATATAATATATCGTTGAATTTGCGTTGAAAAAAGAATATAATATGTGTATATTTATTGATTATTGATACTTGATGATATACAAAAGGCTGAAGCGAGGGAAGAACGAGAGAATTTTTGTATTTAGAGGGTATTTTGCTTTTGTCATATGACTCTATTTGGAGGATTGTGAGATTATGTTAAATCAAAAAAGGGAATTAATCGAAAAACATATTAAAACACATATTAAAACACATACCAAGCGTTCTGACGAGGATTGTTCGGCGGTTACAACACTAGAATCCTTTTTGCGTTCTAACGGAAAAATTAATACGGACTTTTCTAAAAACGATAAGTGGCCTAATACAGATGGAACATTTGAGTTTGTTTCGAATCCGGATGTTTCAAGACGTCCAAAGCAAAATTTTTTTGTGCAAATCAAGGGAACTCATATATATGAAGATATAAATGGTGGAATTAAATATTCTCTAAAGAGTTTAGCATTTCCTGCTTTTATTTGTCTTGACGTGACGTTTGATTCAGGTATTCTCTTTGTGGTAATCAATCCGGATCGTCGTGGTTCTGAACGTGTATTTTGGAAATATATGTCTGTAGATTTTCTTAATTCAATAAACTTTTGTAATGATAGCACGACCATTTATTTTTCACCGGAAGAAGAAATTTTAAATGTAGATGAAAGCGTTGAAGTTTTTTGTGATAAACTAGAAAAAATTATTGATTTTCATTCCTTTGTCAATCAGTTAGACAGCAGGGATTATTCAAAAAGTGACGTAGAAAGAATTATTAGAGTTTGTAATGAGGATATTACAGAAAGCATAGATAGATTTGATATTTTAAATGACACGCGGGACGGTGTTTCAAGAAGGATATTAACCAAGTTATCAGATTTGTGTGTAGCAACTCTTTTGTTGAATGTAATAGAGTCAGGGAATGAAAACGCCAGTCTTCAATTGGCGTGGGAATACTCAATGTTGAATATTGAGACTAAATACCTTGGCAATTTTCTCAGAGGGTTACAGTATATTGGAAGACGCATCCCTGAGGACGGACAGTCAGAGAGATTAATGCTGAAATACTATAACTTTATGTGGCAAATAAGAGAGTTTTTGCAGAATAGTTATGAGATGTCTGTTTTGCAAAATTTGGAAAAATTTCCGCCTCATATTGATGAACTTGACAGGGAATTCTATGAACTGGTGGCAAATGCAGTCGACTCAGTTTTTCCTGAACAAGCTGTTGTATGTTCAACAAGGTTTTATGTTCAAAAAAAGATGCCGTTTTTTGTTGGGAAAAAGCGATACTATGAGATTACCCTACAATTGGATAGTATTTATGCTTCAAAGTATAATCGCATTACTGTATATACAAAAGAAAACATATCTACAAATTATTCCATACAGATTAGTTATGTTGATACTGTAATTAAATTATGGGAAATTGATTCTAAAATAAAAGTAATTACAAATTGGGAAGTTTCAATACAAGCCGCCTGTCTTAATAAATTAGGAAAAATACTAAATATTCATATAAATTTATCTTCTCGGTATGATGAGTACAAAAGGTTAATGAATTTTTTGCGAGAAACTGGTATAAATTTCCTTGATTTAATTGATTTGCGGGAAACGGAATTTTTGTCTATTATAAATTCTATATACAATGGTGTGGACGCCTGTTCCTTTAAGGAAGTACTTTTAAAATTGCGGCAGCATTATTCTGGAAATTCAAAAAAACCAGGACGAAATGTTGTCAGATACTTGCTTTTGAATTTGAGGGAAGAAACTCTTGAAAACGTTATGTTTTCGAGATTTAATGGGAAGCAGTTGTGTGAGGGACTCTATTTATCAAGTAGGTGTTATCCTTTTGAAAAGAATCCATTTATATCAGATTTGGTGGGAAAGAGAACTAGCGACAGTGGTCAAATAAAATATCTGCTTAATGTTATAGGGGATAATAATATATTAGATATGGTTCGTCCATATTTGACCATTAAAAATGCAATAAAGTCAACAGGAGAAATATATTTTGAAGTAAATACTGAGGAAGAGAAAGAAGCAATCCGTAAATATAATTCATATTTGGATAAATGGCAGCGTGATCAAGGTTACCTGATAAATCTTGAAAATGGGATCGTTTGTATAGATGAATATGAGAGAACAACCATTTCCATATTGCAGATGCTTTTGAGGTTTGCAAGGAGCGGCAACAAAGGTCAAAAGGAGTATAATCAGAATTTCCTTAAACAAAGCGGAATTAAGTTTGATGATCCTTTAAAAGGAATGGCGTTAAGGGATGCTTTTGTTAACTCTCAGGTGCTTTTGATTTATGGCGCTGCTGGAACAGGCAAAACAAAACTTATAAATTATCTTTCAAATTTGTCGGGTAATCGTTCTAAATTGTTTCTCACAAAGACACATACTGCGCTGCAAAATCTAAAGAGGCGCATTGACAATCCGGGAACAGTGGCTGATTTTGTAAGCATTGACAGTTTTACCAAAAAAATTGATTTGCCAAAATATGATATTATTTTTGTCGATGAATGTAGTACAATTGATAATCGTACTATGTTGAAATTTCTTGAAAAAATGGATCCCAATACTTTTTTGGTTTTGGCAGGAGACATTCATCAAATTGAATCAATAGAGTTTGGAAATTGGTTTTTCTATGCAAAGGATATTATTAAAACTTTTGGTGCCAACATCGAATTATTAAGTACATGGAGAACGGAAGATCAAGCACTTATCAGTCTGTGGAATGAGGTGCGGACAAAAGATGCGTTAATAACTGAAAAATTGGTTATTGATGGTCCGTTTTCCGAAGATATAGGACAAAATATCTTTGAAAGGGAGGCGGAAGATGAAGTTATTCTTTGTCTCAATTATGATGGAAAATTTGGATTAAACAATATGAATAACTATTTTCAAAGTGCAAATCCGCATGGAGAACTTGTTTCATGGCAAGAATGGAATTACAAAGTGGGTGATCCAGTTCTTTTTAACGACACAAAGAGATTTTCAATTCTATATAATAATTTGAAAGGAAAAATCGTTAAAATTGAAAAGGGAACTGATAAAATCTTTTTTACTATTGATGTTGAGATTGTTTTGACAGAAAGGGATTGTTTAAGAGAAGAAATAGAGTTTGTTGCCACAATCGAAAGTGCGACACGCATTCGATTTGCGGTATATCTTTATGATGATAACATGACAGATGAGGAGCTGCGAATAAAGTCTATTATTCCATTTCAGCTTGCATATGCAGTTTCGATTCATAAAGCACAGGGGTTAGAGTATGATTCGGTTAAGGTAATTATCCCAAGTAGTAATGCAGAAAAAATAACACACGGTGTTTTCTATACGGCAATTACCCGTGCAAAGAAGAAATTGAAAATATATTGGAGTTCTGAGACAATGCAGGAAATAGTCAAGGGTTTTTCGACAGAGCAGTTAGAAAGCAAAAGCCTAAGAATTGTAAAGGATAAGTTGTTAAATAATTGATGTTGCGTTTTGAAATGTGCAGATGGCAGACTGTATTAAAAAAGAACCGCAATGATGTGACAAAGCAAATTCATTTCTTATGGAACTTGGATTATGAGGAAGGGAGGATTGCATATATGTGTTGCGAAGATGTTGTGCTGGATATATTATGCTACTGCCGCAAAGGAATTAAAATGGGTACTTTGGGAAATATACGTTGAAGAAAATAGATGCAGGGTTTATAATAAACAAAATGTTGGTTGGAGGTAAAAGATGCATAGATTAATTATTAAAAAACTTGGACCAATAGAACAGTGCGAATTGGAATGTTCTCAATTTATGACATTGACAGGATTTCAGGCATCTGGGAAAAGTACAATAGCAAAAGCAATTTATTATTTCAGGACAATAAAGGATGACATTATAAATCTTGCTAAAACACAAGCATTTAATCGGGTTCCCGCAATGGGAATAGAGTCGGAGTATGACGTTGTATATGGCACCAATTTAAGGAAAGGATTGGAAAATTATTTAAGGGAAAAATTTTTGAGAATATTTGGTTCATCTTGGGGAATGTCAAATGAAATGTGTATAGAATATCATTTTACAGATACATGTTTCATAAGAGTTTCTCTTAAAGAGGACACTAAATTTTCTACACCTAACTATATATGGATAACTGTTAGCGAAGATTTGCTAAAAATCCTGCGGGAAAAGAATAATTGTTTTACAGTGACTTCATTAGGAGTGTCTGAAGAGGATATAAAAAAGCTGAAGACAGAATTGTGTGAAATATTTGATGATAATTTTTCTGTTGTGTATATTCCGGCAGGGAGAAGCATGATTACTCTGTTATCGCAGCAATTGGGTTATATTTATGCAACTATGGATGGTGTTCAGAAGCGCTCTCTTGACTACTGTACAAAGGATTATTTGGAACGGATATTGCGGGTAAAGTCAGAATTTTCAGAA
>JAMPGN010000204.1 GCA_023663915.1 Eubacterium sp.
TTTCCCTCACATCAGAGATACCCATATCCGCTTTATATCTTGCATACAGTTCATCCGGTGACGGAAAAGCATTCAGCGAAATATTTCTCACTTCTCCGGTAATCAGATTCTGCTCCACAAACTCATCCCCATTCGAGGAATATACGTACTTAAGATCAAGTGTGTCCGCATAATCAATCGCCTGCTGCAGACCTGCACCGGGCGCATGGTTATTATCCTTTGCCTCAATAATGGCAAGCGGAAGATTGGGTTTATAAAACAGCAAATAATCAACCCGTTTTTTTTGCCCTCTACTTGTTACATTTCCTCGCAGAATCATCCGCCCTGCTGTAAAAGAATGTTCAAACCGCACCTGTCTCTTAATATCCCACCCGGCTTTCTCGATTGCCGGCGTGATATACTGCGCCTTGATATCTTCTTCGGATAAATCACGCTTTCCCATTGTCCACACTCCTTATATCCTACTCAAATTTTGCCGCATCCAGCTTCTTTTGCCTTATCTATTGTTATGTATACCTTGCATTTCATCAGACACAATGCTATACTAAAAATCGCTGTGGTTCCCTAAATTTGGAATCCACCAGAAAATATACACGTCAGTTCGAGACCTTCCTGACGTAAAACAAAACTAAAGGAGACAAGAATATGAAAAAGCAATCTTACAGCGAGGCGCTCCCCGTTGGGACCGTCTCGCCCACTTCGCTGACCATTATGGTTCAGGCGGCTATGATCGCCGCCATCTACGTTGTGCTGACATTCATCGCCAACGCCTTCGGACTTGCCAATTACGCCGTGCAGGTTCGATTTTCCGAGGCACTCACGATTCTGCCCTTTTTTACCCCCGCTGCGATTCCCGGTCTGTTTATCGGCTGTCTGCTCAGCAATATCCTGACAGGGTGCGCGCTGCCTGATATCATTTTCGGCAGTCTGGCGACACTGATCGGTGCACTCGGCACTTATGCGCTGCGCAGATGGAAATGGTGCGCTCCTCTCTGTCCGATTGCCGCCAACACGATCATCGTGCCTCTTGTGTTGATCTACGGCTACGGGCTTTTGATCGAGGGAATGTCAGTACTGCGATGTTTCGGTTATTATTGTCTAACAGTAGGCGCCGGAGAGGTTATTTCGTGCGGTATCCTAGGCATGATCCTACTTTTTTCACTGCAAAAATATCAGCATATTTTATTTCGGAAACCAGACTAAGCCTAAATGGGGGATTCGTTTCTTGTAATGTAAAATATCGCATGATTTTATTCGACAAAACAATTATGTATCGCCTTGATCTGCATCCTTCGTGAACGTCCGGACAAGATACCCTGCAATCGAATAGTATACGGGAATTGTCAGAAAGACTACCCACGTCGGATGCCAGACGGAGTGAACCAAGCCGATATACAGAAAAACCAGCACCGCCAATACAGGATAGGCAAACAGATTCGGATTCCTCTTCCGAATTGCATAGATCAACGTACTGATGATCGGCACAAGGAAAAAGATCAGCCAGCCAGGATGCCACACACCATAGATCGCACCAATCATGATATATACAACAATGGCAATGATACCCAGTGGCAGATGCGCGTCATCATCTCTTGTAAAGATATGTCCTTTCACATCTTCGCCGTTTACGCGAATACCATTTTTATCAATCTGTACTTCATTATCTTCTTTCTTATCACGCACATGAATGCCGCTCCAGCTTACATGCACTTCGCCATCCTTATCTTTTACATGAATGCCGTCAAAACCTATGTGCACGTTTTCTTTCACATCATCTGCGGTATCTGAGTAATTCCACATGTCATCTTCCATGCCGTCTCCGGTATCTGAATAGTCCTGCATGCCTTCCTCATGTATTTTCAACAATTCGTCCAAAGAAATGTGATACAACCTTGCCAGCGCAATCAAATTATCGGTATCGGGAGACGCCTCAGCCCTCTCCCATTTGCTAACCGCCTGTCTGCTGATTCCAAGTTTCTCCGCCAGCGCTTCCTGTGACAGATTGTTCTCCTTACGCAGCGCCACCAGTCTGTTTGCAATTTCAAGATTCATGTTGTTTTCTGTCCTCCTACATCAATTTTATATGATGCAATCATAGAAAAATTTTTTCTTTTCCGCTATATCTTCTACTTTCCAATTAAGGAAATAGCGGTTGCACGACCGAAAATAAACCGCAACTTATGGTTTCCTTTGCCGAAAATACGCCATTTTATAGGTTTTAAAATTATCGTTTCCACTCCTTAGCCCTACCTCGAAACCATTCCTTAACCTGCAGTAAGTCATCGAATATAACGACACTCTTCTCTCTCATTTCCTCTGTCGGGGGAAGAATATCCGGAACCATGATCGGACGCATGCCCGCACGGTACGAAGAGCGGATACCATTATAAGAATCTTCGATCGCATATGCATGTGCAGGCTCCACTCCTAATTTACTGCATGTCATCAGATAGATATCCGGCTCCGGCTTGCTGCGCTTTAATTGATCTCCGCCCATCACTACTTGAAAATAATCATACAGCCCTGCCTGTTTTAGTTCCTGCGAAACGACTTCCAATCTGGTGGAAGATGCCAAAGCAATGGGAATCTTACATTCACTCAAATATTCCAATAGCTCCTGCACACCCTTTTTCACTGGCAGTTCCCCTCTGTCTGCAATCTCATGAAAAATTCTCGATGCCTCAGCCCTGAATTTCTCATAAGGAAAATCCTGTCCATAGTGGTCTAGTACGATCTCTCGTGTCTTTTTCTCCGTTGTTCCGATACATTCTGTCAATGTCTCTCTTATCCCTTCGATCTGCTGATTCTCCGTAGCTTTTTCCCAACATTCCAGCACAAGCCTCTCACTGTCGAAAATTACGCCATCCATATCAAACACCACCGCTTTAGCGTCCTTCATCATGGTATCATTCCTTTCACTTTTCTCAAGCACAAAATGTTGTGATAATTCGTTTTATTTTGCACTTTTATTCCTCTTTTCTCACATAAGTAATAAAACGGTTTCCGTTTTCTTTCAGCCATTCCGTAGAGTCATTCATTCCTTTTTTATATAATGTGCCTGTCATCGGGTCCATCACCACGATATTAAGTTCATTAAACCCTACGACCAGCACCGCGTTACCATCATCCAATAGCGCAAGTACGGGGATGTCCTGATTGACATAGTACAGCACTGCATCCAAACTGCATCCAGACAGATCAAGCACCGTATAGTCCTGCAGATCCGATCCGAGAATCGAGAACACCGTATCGCCCCTGTTCAACAGCCGCTCGGTATTTCTGGATATCCCTTCAAACTTCAAGATCGTATCGAGACATACCGCTAGAGAACTGCGCGTCTCCGACATTTCATCCTCGGTGATTGCCATGATCTGATTGCGTGTGCTTCTGGTCACTCGCCTCCAAATATATTCTCCGTCGTCATCCATCACAACGCCCGCCGATCGGTATGCAAGCTCAACTGCCTTGCCCGGATTGACGTATATGCCTTCTATGCCGTTTTTGCCATATACATAATAACGTGCCTCTTCCGTTCCCGTTTTCGCCAGCGCTATCTCACGGTTTCCTTCAAAAAGCACTTCTTTCGGGGACAAATGCTGTAATCCTTTGGCATCGATCTCCTGCTTGACCACGATCTCACATATAGTTTCATAATTCTCGGTGACAACATAACTGATCGTGTTACTGCCTCCCTTGACCTGTTCCGTACTCATGATCTGGTCGTCTGCGGCAGGCTCATATTCCTCATTTTCTTCGTTCCATGTCACTCTGGACAACGTAATCTGGTTCTCCTCGATCATGCTGTCAACAATATATATATTATCTTTGCGATAAGTCTTCAACACACTGCCATCATCACTCTGTATCCTCAGACAGTACATGGGAAAAGTCGTGATCCCCGCGCTGTTTACCGCGATATCTTTTTCTTTGGTCAGTCCATAGATCAGATCTTCTTCCATAAACCCTAACACGGATATATATTCGTTCGTCCCCGCGTTTATTTCTGTCTGTTTCTGCGTACTTAAGTTCATCAGCATGAGGGTGTCGCTGGAATACAGGTCATTGCCTTTCTGCCAGACGAGCATTTTGTTGGAATCCGATACATGATAGCCGTCTTCCTTAAGTCCGGATACCACTGTCTGACAAGTCTGCTTACGCAGGTTCACCGCATACACACTGTCTTCAAGTATAAAATAGTAGAGTCCCATCCGGTTCACATAGGAGAGTTTATTGACATCCGCTTTCAGCAATTCGTAGGATCTGTTATAGGGAATATAGACCATCTCTTCGATCGTGTTGGTCATGCTGTTATACTGATAGACCGCTACTCCGACATCACCTTCATGCCGTCCTCTGTTCATATATCCGTACACCATAAACACCACCGTACCCGTCTCATCAACTGTTAGGATTTGGAGATCATGCTTATTATATACATTTCTAGCATCGTCCAGCCCCTCCGTGTTGCCATAAAAACTGAATAATCGAATCAATTTATTATCCGTCACATTGTAGCTGTACAGTTTGTCCGCTGCCGCAAATGCAAAAACGTTTCCGCCATCACTCTCGACCAGCCTTATTTCATCCCCTGCAATTCCCAACATGATTTTATCATTGATGCAGATATTTGCTTCTTCGTCAAAGATTTGTTCCATCGTGCGCTCATAATCTAACAGATACATCCGATCGGGAGTATAGCGAATACGGTAAAATTCATTGACCCGGTAATAGTTCCTGTCTCTGCCATCTCGGATAGATGCCAGGTAATCCATGGTAAAAGAACCTGTCTGCTCCGTCAGTTCCCTGACCGCGATATCCGGCTCCGTAACTTTGTTGACTGCCAGATCTCCCCAGGTAATCTGATTAAAACTACTGTGAATGGTCACTTTATGAAAAGTCGTATTGTCGCCCTCAGAATTGGATTCCAGATACTTCGTCAACTCCGCCGCCGCTTCTTTGTCAAAAGTTCTCTCATGAAAATCAGAAATATAATCCAATTTCTCCTGAATATGCAGCGTATCATTCAAAACAAACCGCGTATAGTAGCGTATCGGCTCGCCTTCTTTTGGCGTAACCAGAAAAACGAGCATATACTCGGTATCATACTCGATCAGATCCTTCAAAGTAATCGTAAACTCTATCGTTTCGCCTTCCGACTCATACTCTTCTACAACGGTGCTTTCCACCAGCCTGTCCCCGTTCAGACTCCGCACCTCAAAGGCAATTTGAGATATACCACACCCGTAAGTATCCAGATGTACGTCAATCTTACGGTCACTTCCGACAGGCTGAATCGTATCACGCAGATAAGCGCTATCCATGCTCGTAGAATAACCATGCAGGGCGTTGACGCGGTATCCTTCTGCAGACATGGATACAATAGGGTAGGATGCCTCTCCCATCTCGGTTGTCATATCGGTGTTTCCCTGGTTCATTATCTTGCTGATCAGCACAAGTGCCGCCATAAAGATTATTCCAAGTAAAACTCCTTTTAAGATCGCTTTTTTCATACTAACCTCTTCAAAGCGGGGTCAATGTGCAGAAATTCCGTGACATCATCAACTTCCCGTCTCGCCTCCTGCCGTAACCGCTGACTGTTACTGGCCCTTTTGACTGCGCGTATTAACAGGTTCTTTGGTGTGTGTTCCATATCGATAAATTCTAAAATGCTTGTCTCATATCCTTCCGATTCCAGCAGGTTGGCACGGATAGCGTCCGTAATCAGCGCCGACATCCGTTCCTTGATGATGCCATATCGGAAAATAGATGATAATTCTTCGTTGTAAATCTGTTTATTTACTTCATGCTGGCAACAAGGCACTGACAAAATCACTTTCGCACCCCAGCCGATAGCTTTGGCAAGTGCATAATCCGTCGCCGTATCGCAGGCATGAAGTGTCACGACCATATCCACGCTGTCCTGTCCGTCATATTCCGCGATATCGCCCTTGATAAAATGCAGTTTATCATACCCGTACTTCCTGCCCAGCTCATTGCAATGCTCGATCACATCTTCTTTGAGATCTAACCCCGTGATCTCCACATCATATCCTTTCAGATCATGCAGATAATAGTACATGGCAAACGTCAGATACGATTTGCCACACCCGAAATCTATAATATGCACAACCTTCTCCTTTGAGAGTGTTGGCAAAATATCCTCAATAAATTCCAGAAATCGGTTGATCTGCCTAAATTTATCATAACGGGTGCTTTTAATTCTACCATCCTTCGTCTGTACACCAAGGTCAATCAGAAACGGAACCGGTCTTTTCTCGTCTAAAATATATTTCCTGACCCTGTTATGAGCCATTTGCATCTTCCTGTCTGTCTCCGATTCCGCTCCATCATTTTCCGCCTGTTTTCTCCTGATTGTGATCTTTCCCTTTTTACTGACTAGAATCACAGCCTTGCACTTCTTATGCTCGATCTCACATTGTTTAAAGTCGTGCGCAACGAGTTCTAAGAGTCTATCGATCATGCTCTCGGCATCCATATTGCTATGGAATACCTTCGTTCCTTCATATAGTGTTTCCTGAAAAAGAATCGCGCCCTTTAACATAACAGGTCTTATTTTTATTTTAAATGCCTTGTCCTTCTCTCTGGAATTACTGAGAATAATCTGATAAAGCCCTTCATCCACCGTTTCCTGCAAAAGTTCCCTAAGCTGTTCTTCCATGTTCTTACACTCTTTAACCTTGTGACATCATTAAGAGATCCTTCCAATTTCTCCTGCGGTGTGCTCTGACACCCTGGAAGATTCCGGTCTCTTTTTCTATTTTAATAAGATTGCAGGAAAACCACAACTAAAATTTTAAGATTCCGTTACGGTTAGAATGGCGTTTGCGATAAATCTCATAGGATAAAAGCACTTGAACAAATTCCGCCGTCCGATCCCAGTCCGCATCGGGCGCCTGCTCCCCGTCTGACTTCTTGATCTTATCCACGATGATCTGCGTCAATCTGTAAATCTGCCACTTATCCGGATATTCATCATAGATCATACTGCCCTCATAATCGATACGATCCAATGTTTCCGCTATAATCTTCTGATATTTTTTTGCTTCATTCGGGTACATCTGCTGTAAATATTCCAAATCCCGCGTCACGCTGTCTTCCTGCTGATAATACATCGGGAGCGGATAAGCCATATAGAACGGCAATATTCTGGATTGATTCATACTGCACCAACTTAATTTCTTTTTATTCTATCATATGCACCAATTCATTTAACGCGCATCAAAACAAGAAAAAAACGAGCTGACGCTCGTTTGCGAGATTTGCTTCGCGAACTCGAAATAGGAACAGGAATTTCCTATACTGGTTCGGGTGTCAAAAGCTCTTTCGATAAACTTTGGCTGGCAGATTGCACAAAAAGTTCACGCAGTTGTCTTGTGAAGGAGACTGAGATTTTCTTAGTATTCCGTCTGTAAAATAGCAATTTCGGGACATGGATGTCCCGAAAAGCCCGAATCGCGCATGGATGC
>JAMPGN010000205.1 GCA_023663915.1 Eubacterium sp.
ATTTATTTCTGCAATAAAACCGGAAGTCACATGAATTGCAGACCTTCGGATCCTCGGCGCAGCGATGGAAATCTTTCTTCATAATTTTCTTTACTGTATCATCAAAAACCGCCATTGTGCCTTCCACAGCCGTCTTGGTATACGGATAGGTGATCGTAGGCACTCCGTCATCCTCGCCGGTATAATAGAGGTGCATCTTGCTGACTTTTTGACCGGTTCGCTCCTCCACGAGGTGGGCATAAATATGTAGCTGCCGCCGATACTGTTCGAGCCTTGCCTGCATCTTCTCCATGTCTGGCTTACGCTCGGCTTTGAAGTCCACGATCTCGACCGTATCGCCTTCTCCGCGAATGAGGTCAATCTTGCCTTCGATGATGTAGTCCGGCTTTACCAGGGAGACATCGACCTCGGCCTGCTGTATCTGTGACCAGTCACCGTGCTGTCTCTCCACATAGCGAAGTATCTGTTTCAGCGCCGCATCTCTCTGCGGACCGGCGAGGTAGGTATGCTCGGCCTTGGTAAGAGATATATAGTTGGAATCAAACCATCGCCTGACATTCTCCACAGTAATCGTCGGTGCCTCGTCCCGGAGCGCAGCGCGGTGTATGTCCTCAATCGTCTCATGCACGAGCGTACCGAACAGCATGGCGTTTGCACGAATCGGCATGAATTCCAGTTCCTTATAGAACTTGTACTGCAAGGCGCAAGTTTCATAAACCGTAATATGCGATGTGAATGAGTAAGTATTCTTGATATTTACATCCTTTATCGACTTAAAATCGAATTCCGTTATATCGAATGCGGAGCTGTCAACAGATTGCAGCTCCCCGTATAGTTCTTTAAAGTAGTTGCTCGGCGTCCGCTTATCCTCGTTACAAGTCAGAATCAGCAAGTCCTGCGCACGGGAAAATGCCGTGTAGTAGAGACGCCAGAAGTCAAAAAATTTGGTGACATCATACGGCTCAAAGGCGGGACGCTTGAAGTATCGTTCCTCAATCCGCATCATGAGGTCGCTAGAATTCTTCCTCGGCACATTTGCCAAGGAGTCAACCAGAACAATCGGAAACTCCATGCCCTTAGACTGGTGAATCGTCAGGAACGACACACAGCCGCTCGGAGCATACTCGGAATCGTCCTCGTACTCCGTAATGCCGCCGTCAAAGAGCAAACGTAGGTACAGATTAAAAAACATCTCGGTATTCTGATCGATACGGCGTTTTCCCTTATATTCTCCGGCATCAAGAACGTCTACCCTATGGAGGTACTCGAACTTTCCGATGATTTGTGTCAATTTTGCGATGTTCCGGGCCGGTCGAATATCCACGACACCGACATCCATATCTGTATCGAGAATTCCCGCAAACGGCTGGAACTCAAAAAGCTGGTACATCAGGCCGCAATATGCGTAATCTGTAGCACCAGTCAGCCCGACATGATCTTTTCCTTTTCGGCGTATCCACTTGAGGAGTTCGGCGTTCTCCTGCTGAGTAAGGTACTCATTTGCCATTATGATGCAGTTTCTGTAGTAGGTCAGATGCTCCGGATGAAGGAAGGCATAATCGCCGTTCTCCAGTCCCTCTATATAGAGAGGGAACATGAGCATGAGGCATCCAAGTGCCAAGCGAATTTCATCACGCTGGAAAAACATATCCGAACGCGGCGAGTAGACATTAATGTGGTTCTCCTCCAGGAATCTAGCGAGAGCCGTCACTCGCGGATGTTTCACAGAATTGAAGAGGAACGCAATCTGGTTATAGTCCGTAAGTTTTCCCGAATCCTTCAGTTTGTTTATGAAGCGCAGAATATTCTCGTGCCACTCGTCTGTATCGTCCACACCTGCAAGTTTAACAACCGCAGGGCTGCGGAGGCAGGTCTTCTCATGTGGTTCAATTCGTTTACCGTATCTGAAATTATCCCAGCGGAACTTAAACTTCAAACCGTCAGTAGTAGCCATCCACTCGTTGTAGAAATCAACAATGTCGCTGTTAGATCGGTAGTTGATTACCAGCGGGATGATGCGGCATTCTCCGTCCGCAAACTTTTGCGGAAACTCCAATATATTTCTGATCGTTGCTCCACGGAAACGGTACAAGCCCTGATCATCATCACCGACCACACAGATGTTCTTGCTATCTCCGGCGAGAAGGAACACCAGTTGCTCCTGGATAAAGTTTGTATCTTGGTATTCGTCTACCATGATATGCGTGATCTTGGAGCGAAGCTCGTCAAGTATCGCCGCATTGTCTTTGAGCAGATGATAGGCTTCAATCTGAATGGATGAGAAATCCATCAAATTCCCCTCCGCGAGGAGTTCCCGGTACTCCTTCAACATCCGACCAAGCGCGGCTATAGACAGATCGGAATCTGCCATCAGTTCCTCTGGCGTGACTAACTCCTCGGAGAGGTTATTCACATAGTTGCAGATAGCCTCGGACTGTTTCCACGCTCCGCCGCTCGGAAGAACAATCTCGACCTCCGGGATATTTCTGAACCTATAAATGTTCTGGAATACCATATATTGCTGATCGAACGCATCCAGGAGACGGTAGTTCCGGCGAAGCCTCGTAAACTCCAGATGCTCTTTGAGGATACGAAGGCAGAGAGAATGGAATGTACCAACATACATCTCATTGATATTCACCACGATATCACGATCGTTCAGTTCATTTGTGATTCGGGTAATCAGTTCTTTAGCAGCTTTTTCTGTGAAGGTGGCGACAAAAATACTTTCCGGTTGCACACCGCATTCTTCAATCAGGTAAATCGTCCGTTGGACGAGCGTATATGTTTTGCCGGTTCCTGGTCCTGCAGTGATAAGAACAGGTCCGTCAGCAGCAGATATCGCATTTTGCTGTCCTTCATTGGCATTTCCAAAGTCAAACATTGATGGATTACATCCTTTCTGGCGTTTTTTATCGGGTATCGGTGGGGTGTCCGGTATACCTCCATAATATCAGCTATGTCGCATTGAAGGGCAGTGCTGACATTTTAACCGTGTAAACTTTGCCATTTGTTTATTCATGTCTTTGTCGATAAGCAATTCCCATCATTTTTTGTAGCTGATAACCATGCGAATACTCTCCAACTTCGCGTTACCCTTAGTCCCCATTGGGGTTATATTCCTATAAAGTATTCATACAGTTTAAAATATTATAGCACATTCTATTTTCAACTTCTGACTTTTTACTAAAAAGAAGCCATTTTTCAAAGACACAAACTTTTCTACACTACCCCGCTTTTCATAACTGGTCTCTATACAGGAAATTTCGATGTCTCCATCACCTCCGCGTAAACGTCCAAATCAGGATACAATTCCGTCCGTCTTTCGCCAGAATACAATAGTTCTTTTGCAACCCTCCTTGGGTTCAAGATGCGAATCTTGCTGATAAGCGAATTAATACATGACTGCCTTTCCATTTCTCTGACATCCACTTTCCTTTTCTTCAGAAGTTCAACCAACGGCTCATCCAACTCATAATTAGGAAAAACCGTAAATACTCCTCTCTGTTTTCTGATTCGGTCGGAGTGATAGGGGTGCAAGATTGCCAACGGTGGTAAAATCTTCTCCTTTTCAGATTTAACCGATATCGGCAATGCATCTGTGTAATACCGAAGCACTAAATAATAAAAGGGATTAAATTCAAAATTCCATATTCTTTCTTTCAAACCAACTCCTGCCATATCCCGCATTCTTTCCAGTACGCATAAACTTACAATTCCCTGCATTTCCTGGTCTTCACTATTTTCCGAAAAGAAAATATCCTTATTGTCCGCCATATTTTCCATCATTTTTTTCACTAATAATGTTCTTTCACTCACAGCTGGGAACAAATCTGAAACTGCTTTTTCAATCAGTCCCTCGGAATCTGCAATAAATTGATACGCCTTTTCATTAAGTCGGTGCGGATTTATTACCGCCACCACAGGAGTCAGTGTTTCCCTTTCCCTCTCAATATGTAAATCCTCTTTCGTATTCAAGTATGCCTCCAAAGCAAAACTCAGCGCAGTTCTGGCCGATTCTGTCCAGTCCAACATTCTGGTTTTTCCCAAGTAATGCTGATAAATCTCCATCCATTCACTTTCCAGATCAGGGTTTGAATTCACAATGTGGAAAGCTCTTGATTTATAATGCTGGTACCTGGAATCCTCCATCTGCTTGACTTGATTATATACAATAGAATCTGCATATTTGAACGTTTTCTGGCGATACAGACTCGGCAACAAGGTATAATGGTTGTGCGCAAACCCCCGATACCAAAAAGCAGGGAACAGTTCTTTCCGCTCTTCGATTCCCTTTTCTGCCAAAGCGATTTTGTTTACGGCATCATAAAACTCCCCCAACGAATAAACATAATATTCTGTCATTCTCTTCCCCCCCCGCAGTTCCAAAACTTCCTGCTATATTTTTCTGCATGCCACTGCCCATTGTTCGCAATATCTTTCTCTACCGATTCCAACATACTGCATTTATCCTGCATTTTAGCATAATAGTCCATGACAAATTCATTTTGACATTCCATGCATGCCTTTTTCGCATTTGGAACTAAAACGCTTTCTGCAAAATGATTATAGTACTCACCAACAACCTGCACCGTATACTGGCAGCTCGCTTCTCGAAAGAATCCTTCCTGGTTCATGGCTCTATAAACTCTTTCCAGGTGCTTCCCTAAGTCGATGTCATCCTGCAGTTCTGTCCTTGTCTCCAGGTACATTGCGCGGTACAATGTATCCATCCATTGCAGCATCCGCAAATGCATCAATACTTCCCTTCGATTAGGTATGTCATTTGACAATCCCTTTATATAATCACTCGCTTTCTTTATCGCATTTGCAAATTCCCCCGTTCCCAAAGCAGCTGTTTCTCTCCCCGCTAAAGCAGTTCTTGCTACAATAGGACACTTTTCCTTCAAAATCTCCCAATACTCATTAATGTCATTTTTCAGTTCCCCTACTTTTTCCTCATAGAATACTTTTCTTTTTTCCGTATCATCCTCCTCGAAATTATCCTCTCTATAATAATCATAGCTCCATAAGGTTTCTATCACATGGCGCATTCTGTCTGCAGTCATGTTATGCGCAATACTTTCAGGCAATTCTCTTTCCTTCAAAAACAAATGGATAGTATACGCAAAATATCCAAATGCGCTAAAACTAAAGCTGCAGCACATTCCTAAATCCGCGAACACCTCCTCATATAACCGCATCCGATCCCGCATTAGATCTTCCAGATGAGATAAATTCACCGTTTTTAACTGCTCCTTCAATCTTTTGGTAAACTGATCCGAACCATCCTTTAAGATACCAAGATTTGCTATTGCAGATTCCATTCTATGCGTTGCAATCCATGGATTTTCCCGTAAACACAATATTTTTTCTTCAAATTTACCTTTTAACGACTTATGAACAGCCGTTCCATATTCATCTATCTTTGACTCTCTCTTAGTAATCTTCTTACCGCCATATACAATCCACTGTTTCAACAGCTCATGAATATAACCGCTTGTTTCCCACAAATGTTTTTGAAGACACATTTTAGTATTCTCATCAATATGACATTTCTCCATTTCCTTGAGCAGTCTCTCTTCTACGCTCTTTTGTTCTGTCTGTCTCTCAAAAATATTTTTATGAAATTCCTCCATTAATTTGCGACACACAGTGCCTTCACCTATTATATTCTTTATCTGCGGATGGTCTTCGCAGAAACCCTTCCACATTGAATATACCATGAATTGCATACAATATTTGACAGCATCATAGGTAACCACAGATGTATTCCCTGTTTGAACACATCCTTGCAGTATTTTTGTTATTTTATCTTGCATATCGGCAAAAGATATTTCCTTCAGACATCCGCTGCTTATCACCGTTTCCCACTGGTTAACCCTCTCCTTATCCCCGCTTAGTATATCCAGTACTATGTTCGGAATAATATAAGCGGCATATCTACCTGCATCCTCCGAAATCATCTGTGGCGTAACATACATAATTCTCAAATATCTGAACAGCTCTAAAAGGATCCGGTTACTTTCCTCCCACAATCTTCCTTCCGATACTTCATAACGAATATCTATACCAAGATATCCTGCAATTTTTTCCAGGCATACTTTCTGAAGATTATGGAGCCTGATTTCTCCCAAAGAATCTTTCAATTCTTCTTTTAAGAATTTCACTAATTCATCTTTCGTACACTGATATACAACATCCAGAACATCATCCTTGACAATATATTCTTCCGCTTTAAATTCTTTCCGAAACAATCCGGTGGCAAGTTCCCACGCAATACTGCCGGGCAGATATTCAATAATAAATTCGTTTCTTTCCTCACGCGGAATATATCGAAAGCAATGCGATATTTCGTGGGTAATCATCGGCAAAACATGATAAACATTTGCAAAGCGCTGATAGTTGGGACATCTCACTGCAAACACATTCATATAATTCTTTTCTTCATCTCTCTTCAAAGTCCAAGGCACGAAAAAAAGTGTATTTGCTTGGATTTTCTGCACAGACAAATCAATCGTCATCAAAGGAAATACTCTCTTCTGCCCCACTGCAGCTTTTGAAAATCCCTGACATATTTCCATAAGATAACTTGTATAGGCATATATATACTTTTCCACGTTAACTTTGGACTGCATTTCGTAATTCGGCACATTTCGCACGCTTTGGTTGACCGCCTGTGCCAGTTTATTAAAATTGTTTATTGCAGATATCATGCTGTTCATATACACGACTAAATCATTATTTAAATTATATAGAGTTCTGCCCCTCCCCCTGCTTTCACTACCGGAACTCTTTGCTACATATTCTTTAATGATGTTTGTTTGCTGCTCAATTCCGGATAATAGGGCCGACATCTGCGCATAAAAAATTCTTCCCTTAAACAGTGTAGTTTCATCATACCAAAGGGTGTTATAGGTATACAAAAGATCTTTCATTAATATAACCTGTTCCCTAAAGCGCTGCTCCGGGAAATTAGGATTATTCTTTACCAATCGCTCCAGCGTCTTTTTCAACAATTTATTTACTGCAGTTCCCATGAACTCACATAGATCACTGCGTTTCTTTAGCCGCTTTCTTTTCATATCCCACTGATTCGCTGTGACATTTTCGCCCTCTGTCTCCACCATTATATCAGAGCAGCAAATATTCCATCGCTCATACACAAGTTCAATATCATTCCGTGCCGCAGCTAAAACGCCACCAAGAGTACTGTCACTTAATTCCAATTCCGGCATCTCTTCATCCTGACATATACCCTCTTTTAAGCGCCAGTAAACAGGGTATGCCTTTGCAAATTCAGCGTATTGCAGCAGGATAGTATACTCCCCATTTCCCAGTGTTCCATATATCCCGGTGTTACTTACATTTTTCAATTTTGCAGCGGTTTCCTTACTGCACCGCAGCCGTATCTCAATCTGATGCATTTTGTTTTTTTCTATAATCTGCTC
>JAMPGN010000206.1 GCA_023663915.1 Eubacterium sp.
AACAATCCCATTGCCGCAAAAATAAAATACAAATTGGGCGCACCATAACAAACCTCCGGCATAGCAGCTGCTTCCGGTGCATCCTTCGGTATTTTCATATACGGGGGATTACCAATAATCAAATCATATTTTTTAGGTTCGGGATTACCACCTAACATCTGATTGAAGTCCAGGTATTGACTTGTAATATAATTATCTGTAATAATGTGAATTTGAATATCCTTTTTTGAATTTATCTGGCAAGTATGCAGATTTTCCTTTAACAGCTCTAAAATATTGTTATCGTTCTCATAACAGGTCAATTCTATCGTCTGAACAGAAGCTATCAGCTCTAATTGTTCTATCAGCGCACACGATAATATCCCCGATCCTGCCCCTGCATCTAAAATACTGAGTTTAGTTTTATTATCAGGAACATTATATAAATCAGCCATAAAACATGCCGTTTCCTTACTTGTAAAAAATTGACCATACTTTTTACGCTCTTTTTTAGGCATATTATTAATATATGTATTTGTGCGCTCGATAATATGATCTAACATGAATCTTTTCCCTTTAATATACTCAATTACCTTATAATATTAGCATTCTTTTTCTAATTATACATCACAACACTATTCCACGCTTACATGAATATTATAACTATCCCCATATAAGAAAGCAAGTCTGCCTTTTAACCTTTATTTAAAAAATACTGTAGAAATCTGTCGACGCCTTACAGCTTTTCCCACGGCAAAATCCTAATATAATATAAGTATGCACTTAAAACACGGAGGTAACCATGCTTACACTTTTTTTCCAGCATAAAAATTTTATGATCGCAATCCTTTCGCTGCTCTTCTGTAGTATTTTATGTCAAATTCTGATCGGCGTGCTATATCACAGGCTGATCCGGGAAACGGAGAATATGTCCGCCACAAAAAATAAATCCCTGCAAAAGCTGAAACTTAAGTTCACCAGCTGCAGGCAGCTGAGGGAAACGATTCCCAATGTACCTGTCTTTGTGGACAAGTACCTGCACCAGATCCGTATCGGCAAAATCTCTCCGTCTTTTTTAAAACATCTTTCCGGGCAGCTTACGCTTCTGGCTGTGCTGGTGGCGGGAATCGGCGCCTGCCTGAGTATCATCCGGGGCGAAAGCTTTCTTTCAATCGCTCCCTTTTATCTGATTAGTTTTTTCGGTCTCTACCTTTATTTTGCCGTCACTTCCCTGCTGGATATCCCCGGGAAAGCTGCCATCCTGCGCACCAATCTGGTAGACTATCTGGAAAACCACCTGGCAGGACGCCTGGACCAGACGCAGCTTGATATGCGGCTGGTGGGTATGGAAGAGCCTGTCGAAAAGAAAATCGAAACGGCCCCTGCCCCCGAGAAAAAAGTACATAAAAAAAGCGCCCCTGCCTTTACGCCCTCGGAAGCGGAAGAATTGGAGCTGCTTTTACGGGAATTTTTAGTCTGACCCGTATTTTTGTTTCAGCCGGTCCAGCTTTTCCAATATACCCGTTTCAATTCCCTCATCATTGTTTTCATTCATGTACACCGCATAACGCAAAATCTCCGCTACATGATCGGACTCTATTGTCGTCACATCATATGTCGCACAGTCGTCAAATATAACACAGAGCTTCCATTTTCTGCTTGCCATACTCTGAAGCGGTATCCAGCGCATATCGCATTATCCTCCGCTTTCAGTCTAACATTCTGAAAAATTTTTTTGCAAGCGGATTTTTTATGCGTTCTCTTAACTGCTTTCATTTTTGACAGACAAAAAGCCGGCAGATCACCGGCTTTTTATCCAACATATTATTCATTTCCAACTTCTTCCAATAAGATCTTGCAATTCAAATGGAATGGATCGATTCTTAACGTTTCATTAAAGAATTTTGCAGCTTCCGCCTTCTTCCCGAGTCCAAGATTTCCAAGCCCCATTACATAATTACAGTGCGCTTTGTTTTTGCGTGTGAAGTCTTCTTCATATATCATCAGATCCGGCAGGGAAACCGCAAAATACCCAATTTTTACCTTATCTCTGATATGTTGCTCTCCAAAATCAATCAGCTTATACATCCTTCGGTTGCCCGCTTTCATCTGTCCCAGTTTATATTGTGCTAATCCTTGATACAATATCATATCCGCCGGCTGGTCATTATAATACATCATACCCGCTACTTCTTCAGAACCTGTAGAAGCACGTCTGAAGCATTCCACCGCCTGTTCGGTCTCTCCCAGAGCTTCTGAAACCAGACCAAGATAATAATAAATATTATTATCCGTACTGCCCTCCAGTTTCCCTTCACCCAGATTTTCCGGATAAACAAGCGCCTGTTCCAATAGTTTCTTTGCTTCTCCATATGCTTTTTGCGCCATCTTTTCCTTTGCCATTTCCGTAAGCGCCACGATATATTGCGCCGCCGCCTTTCCTTCGCCGCCCTCCCACGGATGCAGCTTTCTGGAAAGCAAAAGCCCGTGTGCCTTTTCATAGTTTCCACAAAGATTCTGCAGAGTCACATATTCGATAAAGGCATCATCTCTTTCCAACGCTGTTTCACAGTATTTCTCGTAATTCGCCAGCCTCTCTTCTGTCGGCATCTTACATTTCTTATAGAGCTGATCCAGTTCAAAGAACACGCGGGAATCTTTGGTGTCCAGCGCAAACGCCTTTTCCATAACTATTCTTGCTTCCTCTTTTCTATCCATATGGTTATAGTAAGCAAGAGAAAGATTTCTGAATACTGTCGGGTAACGGTCGTTATTTTTTGCGCTGTTCTCCCAGCATTCTGTCGCTTTTGCATATTGTTTTTTGTCGTAATACAAATTCCCGAGATAATACCAGGCAAAGGATGCTTCCGGCAAAGTCGCACAGCAGTCCTTTAATACGGCGATATCTTCTAATGCATTCGGGAAACAGCAGTAGGAATCCTGCTTTTCCGCCAGACGATACAGCTCTTTTACTTCATCCTCCGGCTTCCCGGACGCCTTTCCATAATAAGCCTTGTAATAAGCATTCAGAGCCGCCGATGTCTTGCAGGCGGCAAGAACCACTTCCGCCTCCTGACAAAAGCCGCATTCCGCATAGTCCTTCGCCAGCCGCAGATACGCTTCCGCATTGTCCCTCAAACAGACTGCAAGCGCTTCTTTTTCCTGCGCAAGAGCCTCTCCCTCCAGATAAGAAAGCGCTTCCCATCTGCTCACATAATCGAAAGGATCAATACACAGGCTCTCTTTGATCCAGCTCTGCGCCTCTTCCTTTCTGTCCAGCCTTCTTAAGACCGCCGCCTTGATTCCTCTCGCCTTGACATTATGCCAGTTTTTCACAAGCCCCCTCTCAATTAGATACAAAGCGTTCTCATACTCGCCCTGTCTGCAGGCAATCGCTGCCAGATAATAAAAACTCATCTCCTGCTGCTCATTGCTCCAGGTTGCTTTGTAAAAAGCGTCATACGCCTCTTCGTACTTTTCCTGATAAAAAAGGCTAAGTCCGAGTTTATAATACGCTTCGCTGTCATAAGGATTCGGGTTTTTCCAAGTCGCCCGCTCAATCGCCTTGCGGAAGTATCGCTCACTCTCTGCAAAAAGACCTCTTGACAGCAATAAAGAACCATACGCAGTATTCACCCTGATATCCCCGGGATCTCTTTTTAAGCCTTCCAGATAGTAGCCGTCCGGCAGATATGTCGCATGCCGGTACTGCTCAATATGCTGCCCTGTCAGATAAAGTTCCTCTACCGTAGCAATTTCTCCCGGTTCTTTCGCTGCCTTTGCCGGTTCTGGCAACTCAGGAATGCTTTCTTCAAGCGGTGTGTAAGCAACCAATTCTTTCCCTTCCCTGCTCAATACTCTGAGCGTATACTCCTGTTCTCTGCCCCCTTTAAGTTCTATCTTTTTTTCGAAAATATGTACCGGGTCCAAGTCCGCCGTTTCCTCAAAGATTACAGCCCCCTGTCTAATGACCTGCACCTTTACCCCTTCTCTGACAGAAGTCGCGTATATGATGATCTCAGCTTGATTTTCAGAAACCATAAAATTCACAGCTGCATCTATCGTCGCATTCTTTACATCCCCCAGTGCTTTATAGGGCATGAAATACTGCTTAAAGACCTTTTCCTCAAACGGTTTTAACCAGGTAAAATCAGGCTGGTTATCCGTAAACACGCCCGTCATCAGTTCAATATAGGGACCATCCTCATCCGTAAGGTTTCTGTCCCAGCATTTGCCAAAATCACCGCAGCCCCAAGTCCACTGCTTCTTTCCCGGAGACACATGATGATCCGCCACATGGAGCACGCCTGCCTCTACGCCGTAATCATACCCGCCCACAAAATTAAAGTCGGATTTTTCCGCCATATAAGAGGTCGGCACCGGAATATTTTTATAGCGGGAAATATCCACGCCCTCACTGTAATCATGCTTATAATAAACACCAGTAGCCATCGGGAATCGAGAAACATCTCTTTTGCCATGATCCATCACGGCGTGCACATCCGGCGGAAAAACAGACTTCGTATTGTCATTAACAGGTACTGCCGGATTCGCCCACCAGAGGAAAGTCTGCGGCATATTCGTCCTGTTGTACAGCTGTCCTGTGATTTCCAGATATGCTTTGCCGGGATACAAAGTAAACTTCGCGATCCCCTTCGTGCCATACATCTTGTCCACATCATTGACCAGCACCGATTTTGATCCGTCTTCCCCTTCGGCAAGGATATAATCCACCGGCATGTAGGTAGTCGGTCTATGATGCTGTGGCCAGTTAAATTCGATGCCACCGCTAATCCATGGTCCTAAAAGACCTACCAGCGCGGGCTTGATCACATGATTGTAATACACAAAATCATATCCATTGGTTTTATCATAGGCACGCTGAACCCTTCCGCCCAGTTCGGGCAAGATCATGATCTTTATATATTCATTCTCCAAATATACCGCCTTATACTCCTGATCTATCTTTTCATCATATATCTTATCGATCACCGGATAAGGATAAACCTTCCCGCTGCTGCCCTGATATACTCGTTTTTCCAGAAACATAGGATTTTTATTGGGTTCTCCCACTTGATATGTAGGAATCGTCACCGTTTCTTCCCATACTCTTACCGTGCCCGTCTCTTTCATGTCCGACCTCCTTGATTTCTTATAATTGTTAATATTTTACATTTCTATTTGTACTTAATTTTATCAGTTTTATCATGAAATTCATTATCATCTTTTGCCTGTTCATTTAAAAAAATTGCTCTTTTTATTGACGAATCACGCCGTCGCTTTTATACTCTTAAGTGAATATATCCAAAGGAGGTTTCCTATGCGCCCAATTGATGTTGGCTGTACTGAAAAATCAGCCGTCTTTTTTTATACTGCCAGTGAAGCCGCAAAAAAGACTTTTTTCTATCCACTCTGTGTCGGACATTATTTTTGTACCAATGAGTACCTTGTCCAGAGAAATAACTACAATAGCTTTCTTCTGATCTATATTAAACAGGGAGAAGGCTATCTGACTGTCAATGGCAAAAAACATCTGTTTCATAAGGAAGACGTGGTTCTGGTCGATTGTTATAAACCCCATATCTACGCCACAACTAAAGACAGTGAAATCCTATGGTTTCATTTTGACGGCGCTACCAGCAGGGAATATGTGGAAATGATTTTCGCAAACGCCGGTCCTATCTGTTCCGTACAGGACCTTATCTCCTTTGAAAAAGACCTGAACCGCATCATTCTCATGATCAGCGGCAGTTCATCAATCAACGACGCGTTATGCTCCTATTATATCACGAAAATTCTTACCGACCTTATTTTATGCAGCACCAAATCACTAAAAGAGGAAAATACCCATTCTGTCACAGAGGAGATTATATCTTATATCAATAATCATATCTCAAATAATCTGTCTTTGGAAGAGTTATCCTCCAAGGCGGGTTTAAGCCCCTTTTACTTTACCCGGCTTTTTAAAAAGGAAACTGGCCATACGCCTCACGAATATATTATTCTCAGCAAAGTGAATATCGCAAAATTCCATCTGAAAAGTTCTACCTATTCTATTAAGGAGATCTGCTTCAACAGCGGCTTTTCCTCGGAAAGCAGTTTCTGCTCCACTTTCCGGAAGGTCTGCGGCATGACACCCAGCGAGTATCGGGAGAACAACAATATTACCTGAAATTTTCTGTACTGCCAAAAGAAGACCCCTGTCAGGAGGTCTTCTTCTGGTGTTACATGGCGTTTATCATTTTATCGCATCAGCCTAGTCTTAGTCTGCTGCGCTTCCCATAACTTCCTTATAGTTTTCAGGCGTACATACAGTTGCCGGAACAGCCGTTGCCATCTCCATCTCCGTGCCGTCTACGATATAGTCATGTAAAATCTGGATCGCGGTAGCGCCGATGGAATCTGCGGAGAAATAGCAGGAAGATTTCATACAAACATCCTTGCCTGCATTCCACTCATCTTTTGCCAGATAAGCGCCGAGGCCGATTACGCAGGAATCCTTATCCAGACCTGCCGTCTCTAATGCTCTCACACCGCCCATTGCGGATTCTTCATTTGCGGACATAACCAGCCATTTCTTGATCTGCGGATTCGCTGTGATCACTGCGGTAGCCGCCTGATTACCCTTATCAGTGGTACCATCATTATCTCCATAGAAAACTCTGCTCTCATCAAAGCTGGTCATCTCCAGAAACTTATCTTTCTCGCCTTCTGTTCTGGGCACACAGCTGGAAACAGTATCCATGGTCAGGAACAATACGCCGCACTCCGGATCGTCAACTAAATTATTGTCGATCGCATACTGCGCCATCCACTCGCCATTTGCCATACCGATGTTATAACCGTCGATACCAACCCACGGCGCAATCTTCTCGCCGTTTACTTCCAGTGCATCATCTACTGCTACTACAGGAATACCAGCCTCTGCGCACTTATCTACCACTGCCTGGCTCATGGTCTGATCCGGTACGCAGATGATGATGCCGGATGCTTTCTCGGAAATCGCTGTGTCAACGAATTTCAAGCATGTTTCCGGGTTCATCTGTGCATCACAGTAAACCAGCTCGCCGCCCAGCTCTTCTGTCTTTGCTTTTGCCGCATCTCCTTCGTCAATAAACCATGTCTGGTCGCCTGCTTTGTAGATCGCATATATCTTACTAAACTCCCCGCCGCCTGCTGCCGCCTCTGCGGGTGCTGCTTCTTCTGCTGCGGATGCTGCCTCTTCCGCTGCCGGAGCTTCTGCCTCTGCTGCTGCCGGGGCATCTGCTGCCGGAGCGCTTGCGCTCTCAGACTCTCCGCCGCATCCTGTCAGCATACCTACTACCATCGCTGCCGTTAAAACTGCTGATAATACCTTTTTCATTTCTTTTCCTCCTTTTGAGTTGAGGTAGTGTCAAATACTACCTTGTTTTTTGCTACTAAAACCTTGATTTATAGGAG
>JAMPGN010000207.1 GCA_023663915.1 Eubacterium sp.
ATTCCAGAAAAATGTGTTTCACTATATCTAACCTTCGGAAAGGATAGTGATTCTCTTGAAACGCAATGCAATGAATGCTCTGATCAAATGGAAATCTGACAGGGAACGCAAGCCTCTTGTGCTAAAAGGTGCACGTCAGGTCGGTAAGACATGGCTGATGAAAGAATTTGGCAAAAACTATTATGACAACTTCGTCTACTTCAATTTTGACGAAGAGGAGGAACTAAAGTCCATCTTTGAAAACAACAAAAATCCCCAGCGCATCATCGAATTGCTATCCTTGATCATCGGTGAAAAGATCATGCCGGAAACAACGTTGATCATTTTTGATGAAATTCAGGAATGTCCGGACGCGCTGAATGCTCTTAAATATTTCAAGGAAAAGGCAAACGATTACCATGTGATTGCCGCCGGAAGCCTGCTCGGCACTTTGCTGGCTGCCCCCAAGTCATATCCTGTCGGCATGATCAATCTCCTTGATCTCTACCCTTTATGCTTTGACGAGTTTCTTGCCGCAGTTGACCCGGCAGCATATGCCTACTACGACAGCATTCAAAAAGATCAGCCGATTGAGGATCTCTTTCACCGCCGCTTATTGGAAATGTATCATAACTATCTTATCATCGGCGGAATGCCAGAGTGTGTTGCTTCATGGATCGCATACAAAGATCCGGCGAGAATCTCTCAAATCCAGTATGAGTTGATCACGGTCTATGAAAATGACTTTTCCAAACACAACGGCAGAGTCAATAGCGGCCGCATTCTCATGGTCTTTAGAAGCATCGTGGCGCAGCTCGCCAAACCAAATGAAAAATTCATGTACGGAGCCGTCCGCGAAGGCGGAAGAACCCGTGATTTTGAAGAGGCAATCGAATGGCTCGTCTCTGCAGGAATGCTGAACCGTGTCTACAACGTCTCAAAAACGGAGCACCCCTTATCTGCTTTTGACAAACAGGACTGCTTTAAATTATTCGTATTTGATACGGGTCTCCTCAAGCACATGGCAGGGATCGACAATAGCGCCATTCTTCTAAAAACAGATTATCCGTTTAAAGGAGCCTTGACCGAAAATTACGTGTTACAGCAGCTTCGCGGCCAGTTCCGCGTTGAACCTCGTTATTTTTCTGATAAAAACAGTGAGATTGATTTTGTCCTTCAATACCATACCGAGATCATTCCCGTTGAAGTCAAAGGTGGTGAAGACAAATCCGCACCTTCCTTCAAAAAATATATTGCCGACCGCCAGCCAGAATACGCTCTGCGTTTTTCTGAGCGCAGTTACAGGCATGATGGGGCAATCATCAATGTTCCTTTATACCTTGCCGGAAAAATAAATCAGCTTTTATAATCTGTTGTTATGATTTTGGGCGGTTTTTAGAGATTAAATATAGATTTCTATGCTACAGTACATGTTAAGGAGTACTCTATGAGAATCTTACTCGCAGAAGACGACAGACATTTAAATGATACGCTGACCTACCAGCTTAAATCGGCGCATTTAACCGTAGATTCCTGTTTTGACGGCGAGGAAGCGCTTTTTTATGGGGAGCAAAACATCTATGATGTGATCCTGTTAGACAGAATGCTTCCGTATATAGAAGGAACTGACGTGCTAGCGACGCTTCGGCAAAAAGGCATCACGACACCGGTTATTCTCATCACCGCGCTAGGAACGCTCGTAGACAAAGTAACGGGGCTTGACCTGGGCGCCGATGACTATCTGGTAAAGCCTTTTGCCTTTGAGGAACTGCTCGCCCGAATACGCTGTGTGACCAGAAGACCTCACGCGCTCACGCTCAATGACAGCTTTTCTGTCGCTGATATCTCGTGGCAGAAGTCCGAGTGCCTCCTGCATGGACCGAAGGGGAAATGTACCCTCTCCAAAAAAGAGGCGGAACTGATGGATATCTTTGTCCATTCCATCGGAAATACGTTGCAGCGAAGCACGATTCTTTTAAAAATATGGGGACCCGACAGCGACGTGGAGGATGGCAATCTGGACAACTACATCCATTTTCTGCGCAGAAGGCTCAAGATTACAGGCAGTTCCTTACAGATTAAGACGATACGCGGCGTAGGATACTGTATGCAGACGACATGAAGATATGATGTGTCATACTGCGATGTCTCTCGACCGTGTCTTGCCATTTTTCAAACGAGGAGACCAAATGCAATGTTTCGTAAAGTACATCTAAGGCTGACATTCCTGTGTACGGGAATCACCGCCGTAATCATGGTTGTCATGTCCCTCTGTTATCTGTATGTATCGGAGAGCGGACTGCACAGAACCCAATTTCAGGCTTTTAGGAACGATATCAATACCATTTCCACCAATTTAGAACAACAGAGCGTCATTTCCATGGAATGGTTGACTAAGATGGAAGCACAGGGAAACTATCTCTTTTTTGTCCTGGACAACGGCACCCCTTTTCTCTTTAATCAGCTAAATGATCCGGAAGAAAACGCGGTACGCGACAGGCTACTCCTCGAAAGCCAGAATGCTTTCCGCAGCCAGTCCCATATGGAAATGCCTGCACAGACGATCACGCAGACCGATACTTTTTCTAATTTAACGCACTCGGAATGCGAATTTGTTTCCCCGTCCATGGGAAACGGATATTTTGCAGGCAGAATCCGTATCGGAACAGACGACTCTGCCCTGGAAATCATCGTGCTTTCTTCGATGCAAAATCTTGAAAACCAGATCAAAGAACAGCGTCTCCGCTTCGCGCTGATCGATCTTGCAGCGATCGCGTTTCTCGGTGTCTTTTCCTGGTTCTTCACCGGCTGGCTCTTAAAGCCGATCGTGGAAAACCAGCAGAAACAGGCGCTTTTTATTGCTTCGGCTTCCCACGAACTGCGCACTCCTTTGTCCGTCATTCTGTCGGCGGCAGAGTGCTGTAAAAACGCGCCGCCAGAAAAACTTCAAGGTTTTCTCCAAACGATCTGTTACGAAGGTACACGCGTCTCCTCTCTTGTGAGCGACATGCTCACGCTCTCCCAGTCCGACAACCAGCGTTTCCCACTGCAAATTGTTCCGACAGAATTAGACACGCTGGTGATGAACGCTTACGAAGCATTTGTCCCGCTGGCACAGGAAAAAGCGATCCTTCTGTCTGTGGAACTCCCCGAAGATGCGCTCCCACCGTGCAATATTGACTCGGAACGCATCCTGCAGGTTCTTTCCATTCTGCTGCACAACGCCATCAGCTATACGCCGGAACACGGCAGAATCGTCCTGTCTCTTGCCATGCGACGGGATAAATTCCATATCACTGTCACTGACAACGGCATCGGTATTTCCGACGAGGACAAAAAGAAGATATTCGACCGTTTCTATCGTGCTGAGAAATCCCGGAGCGCGAAGGAGCATTTCGGGCTGGGATTGTCGATTGCCTATGAGATCGTGAAAGCGCATGGCGGCAACATTTCGGTGAGTGATGCGCCGGGCGGCGGGAGCTGCTTTACGGTGTCACTCTAATCCTATCGTCTTACTCATGTCGAAGCGCCTCGATGGGGCTTAACTTCGCCGCCTTTTTCGCTGGATAGATCCCGAAGAAAATACCCACGGCTGAAGAAAAGACCGCCGCAAATAATACCGTCGTCACCTTAACCTGCGCCTGGAATCCCATGACATTACAGACAACTACCGCGCCCAGGCTGCCGATCAAAATACCGATCAGGCCACCGATCAGCGTGATGATACCCGCCTCCGCCAAAAATTGCAGCAAGATAGAACCGGTCCTTGCGCCTAACGATTTACGAATACCGATCTCTCTCGTGCGCTCTGTCACGGAAACAAGCATGATATTCATAACGCCGATACCGCCCACCAGAAGCGATATGGCCGCCACGAAAGAAATAAAGACCGTGATGACGCTCAAGATACTGTCAATCTGCGCCTGCGCATCCGCAAAACTCTCCATCAAGATCTTGTTTTCCCCACGCACATTATGTTTATTTTCCATCAATCGGAGGGAATCTGCCGCCACCTGCGTGGAATACTCTGCCCTCTCCCCGACAATGTAGAACTGTTCAAAATCTTCCACCCAGAATCCGTACCCGGCTCCCAGTGTGGAAATCGGCATCTCTACTTGAAGATAACCGCTGCCATTTAAGGCCGAGAGCATCGTAGACTGACTGTCTTCCCGGATTCCTACGATGATCATCTCCTGTGTGACATTGTAGATGGTCAAGTCAAAATGCATGCCTACCACATCCGTCGTGCCAAAAAGCATTCTCGCACTCGTCTCATTGATGACGCACACTTTATTGCCCGACAAATAATCACTCTCTGTAAAATACCTACCCCTTGCGATCGGCTCTGACGCTGCGCAGTATTGCAGCGCATCATTCCCCGCATACACCAATGCCTCGAAATTGCCTTTGCGTCCTTCCGCATTCGCCCACATGGAATATTGCGGCGTCACTCCTTTGACATGCTCTACTTTCTCCTCAATCAGTGTAAAATCCTCATCCGTGAAAGTTACGTCATTGCCTTCGACAGAATCGTTGGTGTAGAGCGCCACCTGTCCGCCTGCCATGCTGTCCAGCTCGCCGTTGATCTGGCTCCTCATTCCGTTACCGATGGAGATAATCAAAATCACCGAAGCAATCCCTATGATAATACCCAGCATAGTGAGAATAGACCGTCCTTTATTACTCTTGATATTCATCAAGGCAATCTTAATATATTCCCAGATTTGTGCCATTTATCAACCATCCCTTCCTCAATACCTGCCCGTCAGTCCTGCCTGCCGTGTCTTTCTTTGATCCGCATTCGACGATACCATAACAAATAAACGGTTAACTTAACTGACCTGTGGCAGCATAATAACCAGTCCTCTTAATCCTGCGGGATGGCTGTCACCGTCATTCCTTCTTCCAGCTCCTGCCCGATTGTCACAATCACGGCCTCCCCTTCACTCAAACCCTCTTTGACCTCGCTATAGCTGTCGGAAGTAATCCCGGTTGTGATACGCTTCTTTACCGCCACGCCGTTTTCTGCCACGAACACGAAATCGCCTTCCATATCCGTATTGATGGCTTCTACCGGAACCGCCACGACGCCTTCCGCTCTCGCCGTGTAGATCTCGACTCGCGCCTCCACTCCTAAGTAAATATCCGAATCTGGATGGTTGATCGCAATCTCCGCACCTACCACCGCCGCGCCACTCGCATTCGTGGTCGCCATACGGTCAATTTTTACCACTTCGCCGTCATATTTTTTACCGCCGATATCGATGGAAACTGCCTGCCCTACCGCAATCTTTTCCAGATCGTATTTGGATACAGTGATCGCCACTTTGACCTTCTCGGTGCTCTCCAACGTGACTAATTTCGTTCCTTCCTGCGGAATTGACCCCTCCACAGCCTCTACTTCCGTGACCACACCGTCAAAATCCGCCAGGATACCATTGGCCACCTCTTCCACGGCATCAAGCGTCTTCTGGCTTTCGATCCGCTCCATCTGCGTATTCGCCTCTAGCTGGCTCTTGCTGCCGCTATCCATGGAACCACCCTCGGAACTACTCTTTTGCGACTTCATCTCCGAGCGATATTCCTTGTAGGCGGCGATTTTTTCCTCATAGAGATCGACTTCCTTCTGCCATGCAAGGATATCTTTGTTATTCTGTTGCTCATAGCTGTTAAACTGTATCAATTTCTGCAGATTCAGATACTCTTCCGAATCCGGACGGTCTGACCAGTCTAACAGGGAAACTTGCAATAATGTCCCCTCGTGCGCCAACGCAGTCTTCTTGTCATTAATTTTCTGCTGTAACTCCTTGACATAATTTTCACTGTCTGCGATCTGCTGCTCTAGAACTTCCAGATTCACATTTGCCTCACCAAGTTCCGCTATGTATTTATTGTCTTTGTAAATCGAACTCTCATAACCGCCCTCGTTTGCCTGCAGTTTGAGTTCCGCGATCTGCCTTGCGCTCTCTAATGCCTCAGCATCGTATGTCACAAGCGGTTCCCCTTTTGCGACACTGTCTCCTGCGGCAACGTCCACACTTCCGATCTTGACGGCTACCGGGGCAAAATAGGTCTTCGTCTCCTCGCTTTTGACCGTACCGCTTGTACTGAGCGTCTGCTCAACGTCTTCCACCGTGACTGTTGTGGTATAGACAACCGTTCCCGCATTTTTTGCCGCCATCGAGTTGCTCACGATCAAAAGAACCACAACCGCCGCCACGCCGCCAAGGATGCACCGCCGTATGATTTTCTTCTTTTTCTTCTTATCCATGGGTGTCTTGGGAACTTTACTTACATTCGTATTGTCTGTCTCTGCCTTTTTGGTCTTTTTCATCTTGGTCTTCCTTTCCCCTTCTGTCTATATTGATGTCGATTCACCGTTCATATAATCTTCCACAATCCTG
The DNA here is from genome assembly GCA_023663915.1 of Eubacterium sp. Next base: position 6,384 of record JAMPGN010000207.1, read on the forward strand.
CCGTCCATGATCTTGATGATCCGCTTTGCCTGTGCCGCAATCTCATTGTCATGTGTGATCAAAATGACCGTTCTGCCTTCCTCGTGCAATGCCTTCAATATTTCCATGATCTCCCTCGTAGAGTTGGAATCCAGATTACCAGTCGGCTCGTCCGCAAGTATGATCGGCGGAGCCTGCGCGATGGCTCTGGCAATCGCTACTCTCTGCTGCTGTCCGCCGGACATCTCCGAGGGCTTATGATCCTTGCGGTTCTGCAGTCCTACTTTATCCAGCGCCTCCCCGGACAACTGTGTTCGCTCCCGTTTACCCACACCGCGGTAAATCAGCGGCAATTCCACATTTTCAAGTGCCGTCAAGCTGGGAATCAGATTAAATCCCTGAAAAATAAATCCGATCTCCTGATTGCGGATATCCGACAATTCATCGTCCGTCATGCCTGCCACATCATGTCCGTGCAGATAATAACTGCCGCTGGTAGGAACGTCCAGACATCCCAGCATGTTCATCAATGTGGATTTACCGGAACCAGAATGCCCAATAATCGCTACAAATTCCCGCTCTTGAATGGTCAAATCTACATGATCTAACGCCCTTACTTCATTTTCGCCGGGATTATAGATCTTACACATATCCCGAATCTCAACCAGTGCTTCCATTTTGATCCTGCCTTTCCGGTAACTTATTTATGACAGCTTCCTATTTTCTTTCCTTCCAATATATGTAACGAACGGGCAAGCTATTTGTCTTCAACAAAACGAGCTTTGCTCGTTTGCGAATTTCGCAAACTCGAAATAAGTGTAGGAATGTCTTATTACATAAAATAGCAATTCATTCTTAAAATGGTATTGTTAAAACCTTAACTTTATCTTAATTCCCGAACTACATAACACAAGAAAATCGCTTCGCGATTATCTTAACATCATCGAGCAATTTCCTATAGCGATTCGGATGTCAAAAGCCCTTTCGATAAATTTTAGCTGGCAGATTGCACAAAAAGTTCACGCAGTTGTCTTGTGAAGGAGACTGA
>JAMPGN010000208.1 GCA_023663915.1 Eubacterium sp.
AAAGTCTTTACATTCCCCCAAAAGAAGCATAGAATAAAGGCAGAACAGGATGCGGGATGAAAGACAATGAGAACGAAAGAGAAGACACAGGGAACTTTATACAGTAATGCAGATCTCACGAAACTGATTCTGCCGCTCATCATGGAACAGTTTCTGGCGATCTTGGTGGGAATGCTCGATACGGTCATGATCTCCGGCGTGGGAGAGGCGGCTGTGTCGGGTGTTTCTCTTGTGGACAATATCAATATTCTGGTCATCAATATCTTCTCGGCGCTTGCGACCGGCGGCGCCGTGGTGGCTGGTCATGCCCTTGGACAGAAGAACCGTGAACAGGCCGGACGTTCCGCCTGGCAGATGGTTCTTTTTCTGTTGTATACCTCGATTGCGACCACGATAATTTTGGTCGGCGGTCATCGGGCGATCCTGCGGGCGGTGTTCGGGCAGGTGGAGGAAGCGGTCATGGAAAGCGCTGCGACCTACCTGATCATCACGGGACTGTCGATCTGTCCGCTGGCGCTTTACAACGGCTGCGCCGCGCTGTTCCGCGCTATGGGCGATTCGCGTACGACTATGTATATCTCTCTGCTGATGAATCTGATCAATCTGGTGGGAAATGCCATTCTGATCTTTCTCTGCAATATGGGCGTTGCCGGGGCTGCGATCGCCACGCTGGCGGCAAGGACCGTGGCGGCTGTTCTGATCTTCGGTATGATGTTACATGAAAAGCGCGACATTCACTTCAAAGGACGGCTGACGCCGCGCGCTGATTTTTCCCTGATCCGCAAAATTCTTTATATCGGCGTACCGAATGGTCTGGAAAACAGCCTTTTTCAGCTCGGTAAGATTCTGCTGTTGAGCCTTGTATCGACGTTCGGCACTTCCGCCATTGCGGCAAATGCGGTCTGCGGCACCATCACGAACTTTAATATTCTGCCCGGTATGGCTATCGGCATGGCGCTTTTGTCTGTGAGCAGCGTCTGCATCGGCGCGGGTGAGATCGAACAAGTCCGATACTATACAAGGAAAATGATGCGCATCACCTGGCTGTGCATTAGCGGTGTCTCTCTTGTGATGATGGCGGGTGCGCCGCTCTTTTTGAAAATTTATCATCTGACGCCGGAAACGACAACATTGGCTTTACAGGTGATTCGTTTCCATGCGCTGATGTGTATGATTTCATGGGTGCCGTCCTTTTCTCTGCCCAATACCCTGCGGGCGGCGGGCGATGTGGTTTGGACGATGATCATTGCCATTGTGTCGATGTGGACTTTCCGTATCATCACAGCTTATATTTTCAGTTATGCGTTCCATATGGGGCTGATGGGGATCTGGATCGCCATGACCATTGACTGGACTTTCCGCGCGGTCTGCTACACTTTGCGATACCGCGGCAGTAAATGGGAGACGATCATGCACAAAAGGGAATTGAGGGGAAAGTGACGGCGAAATGATTTGACAGGCATTTTGGGGCTGCTCTATAATTGAAAAAGAGACACAAACGGGAAAGGACGGAAGTATGGAGAGAGAAACGGTTATCGTATTGGATTTCGGCGGGCAGTATAATCAGCTTGTGGCGCGCCGCGTCAGAGAGTGCAATGTCTACTGCGAGATCTATTCTTATAAGACTGAACTGTCAAAGATACGCGAGATGAATCCGAAAGGCATCATTTTGACGGGAGGGCCGAACAGCTGCTATGAGCCGGGTGCGGCGACTTGTTCGGAGGAACTTTTTCAGATGGGCATCCCTGTGTTGGGGCTGTGCTACGGCGCGCAGCTGATGATGCAGATTTTGGGCGGCAAGGTCGAGAGAGCGCCAATTAAAGAGTACGGCAAGACGGAAGTGTTTGTGAACGATAGCTCGCCTTTGTTTGAAAGCGTGGGACAGACCATAGGCAGCACGGCGCCCGGCAAAACGCATTCCGACCATGAGAAAGACCAAAATAAGACCATCTGCTGGATGAGTCATAATGATTATATTTCCCAAACGGCGCCGGGATTCGAGATCGTGGCGCACACGGCGGACTGCCCTGTCGCTGCGGTGCAGAATGTGGAAAAAAGACTCTACGCGATCCAATTTCATCCCGAAGTGCTGCATACCGTGGAAGGCACGAAAATACTCTCCAATTTCGTTTACAAGGTCTGTCGCTGTGCAGGCGATTGGAGGATGGATTCTTTCGTGCAGCAGTCGATCGAGTCCATCCGCGCAAAGGTGGGAGACGGCAGAGTGCTCTGCGCGCTCTCCGGCGGCGTGGATTCTTCCGTGGCGGCAGTCCTTCTCTCCAAAGCGATCGGCAGCCAGTTGACTTGCGTTTTTGTGGATCAGGGACTTCTCCGTAAAAATGAGGGAGATGAAGTGGAAGCGGTTTTCGGACCGAACGGAAATTATGATTTGCATTTTATCCGCGTCAATGCACAGGAACGGTTTTATCAAAAACTGGCTGGTGTGGAAGAGCCGGAACAGAAGCGGAAGATCATCGGGGAAGAATTTATCCGCGTGTTTGAGGAGGAAGCCAAAAAGATCGGTGCGGTGGATTATCTGGTGCAGGGAACGATCTATCCCGATGTGGTGGAGAGCGGTCTCGGCGGAGAGAGTGCGGTCATAAAATCTCACCACAATGTGGGCGGTCTTCCCGATCATGTGGATTTTAAGGAGATCATAGAGCCGCTCCGCGATCTGTTTAAGGACGAGGTGCGGAAAGTCGGACTGGAGCTGGGGATACCGGAATATCTGGTGTATCGGCAGCCTTTCCCGGGACCGGGGCTTGGCATCCGCATCATCGGTGAGGTGACGGCGGAGAAAGTGCGTATCGTGCAGGATGCGGACGCGATTTATCGTGAAGAAATCGCGAAAGCCGGACTTGACCGGAAAGTCAATCAGTATTTTGCGGCGCTCACCAATATGCGCAGCGTGGGCGTGATGGGAGACGAGCGGACTTATGATTATGCCGTGGCGCTGCGGGCGGTCAGGACGATCGATTTCATGACGGCGGAAGCGGCGGAAATCCCGTGGGATGTGCTGCAACGGGTCATGGGGAGAATCATCAATGAGGTGAAAGGGGTTAATCGGGTGATGTATGATTTGACGAGTAAGCCGCCGGGGACGATTGAGTTCGAGTGAGAAGTAAAACCCTCGCAAGCCTTGAAAAATAAAGGCTTGCGGAGATTTTTTAATGGGCGGTGGGTACGATTTGGGTACAAAGATTCTATTTTGTATGTATATCTTTCTAGCCCATTTCTTAAAAACATGCCAGTATAGGTAAATATATCCTAGGTGATCCTCCGAAACCGTTGATGTGTTTAATATTGCATTACTTTTCGCACTTAAAGATCTCGAAACGCCCATATTTACCTTATTACAGTTCCGTTTGGCAGATAATGTTCCATCCATTGATCCATTTTTCGGAAGTATTCTGGTATGTGTTCAATCATCTCGTTAATACTTGCTTTTCCTGGTACTATAACATATTTTTGAATTGTTCCTAGGAAAAGAATGCTCCAGCCCTCGGTAATGCCTTTATATCGTTCGCTATTATTCTGACGAAGCTCCTCAACAAAGCTTTTCTCATAAGATAGGATTTCCCTTGGGCTGATGTAAGCAAATAATGCTTTGCCCTGTCCTTTTTCGCGAACCTCTTTACCATAGTTTGATAATTCATATAGCCAGAATTCATTTTGTATCCGTTCTGCAACTCCTGGTACTTTTTTGCGGTTAAAATGATCCTTTTTTTCTTGTAATATACCAATTTTTGGATCTACAAACAATGGGTCAATCATGGCTATCGCGCTAACGGAGTTTGAGCAGTCGCTCGCTAGTTTTGAACGCCCCGAATATATTTCTTTATTATTGTACTCGTCAATCATTGCATCAAAAAGCTGTGGCGATGCGATGGGCCAGTATTTGGAAATAAGATCATATTCTGCATATGTTTTATCAAAAACATCTGCTCTGATACATATCATACGTCGGGAATCATGTTCTTCAGAAAAGTGGTAACGGAGCAAGGGGAGTTCATTGTATTTCGCGCCTTCCACAAAGAGTGTACCATCCTTAAGAGTAATATTTTTGGCATTTAGGAGTTTATATATTAGAATTTGCTTTGTAAACTCCTTATAATTTCTGAAATCTACCTGCTCTAGTTCCAAGGTTTCCTTATCAAATATTTCTTTTAAATCGTATGAGCGGACAGACAATTTATCAGGGAAAATAATGCTCAGAGTCTCTTTCTTTCCCAAAATCTCCATAACACGGTTAAATAATAATGGATATTCACGTAATACAATGCCTAAAGCTGCGTTTGCAATTTTATCCTTTTCCGATATCTTTTCGATATGCTCTACCACAATGCTAGCTATCTTTTCGGATAGTAACTCCCGGAGACAAAGGGTTTCGTTTCCGTAGTCTGGCATTTCAACGATATTATTCCGGTCTACCGATAAAACTGGTCTTTTAGCACCATAAAAATTGATTAAACATTTTTCTTCTTTATTGATACCAATAATATCTCTGAATTCATGGTCAAAGGAACTGTTATCACCCACGGGAATTCCATCCACAAACACGGAGCAGTTTTTCTTGTTTACAAATCCATGGTAATCTACGACTTTCTCTGTCCATGTTTCGTTAATTGTATTAGGCAAGGGCAGAAGCGCATATAGCTCAATATTTTCGGTTTGAATGCATATCTGATAGTCCTCTATATTATCACGCATGTTTATCGCAGTCTTATAAACATCTTTCGTCCCATCGAAGTAATGTCTGTCCTGCCAAAGGATGTCAAGATCCTGTATACAAATATCATCATATTTTCGATAGTCAAAAATCTCATTCCGGGATATGATTTTCCTGCCTGTCTGGGATGAAGTCTCTACCCAAACACTGATATCCTTTTTTTCTATGCCAATGTTTCTGGATACTAAATACAGGAGGTTGTCCTCACATTCAGAATCTAGTCCCCACTTCCTGTGCTTTTCTTGATCGGAATCTAATAACATCAATGGGTATTTTGCGAGTTCCTTATTATTTATTTTACTCTCGCTTTCCTTTAAATATAGCTTTACAAGCGTTCCATGATCGCCAATCTTTTCTTTATCTTCCATGTCACAAGGTATGTAGTAGAAATGCTCGTTTACACCCTCCAGTATGAAACTGATATAGTCAGAGTCTGCATGATAGGACTTTGTTGTCACACCTATGGAATCTGCAATCATATATCCCGATAGCAATCCAATGCCAAACTGTGATACAGGTTTTACCTCGTTATTCCATTCAATGTTGTTTTCCGCAAAGTCTTTTGATTTATAATAAGATTTTCCCACACACAGCAGATAGTTATTGATTACATAAAAATCCATACCAATCCCATGATCTAGGCAGTATATGTATGTTTTCTTTTGCCCTCCGATATCATCTTTACCCATGCCGAACTGTATCTTAAAATCCGAGGTTATCCCTTTTCTACTGTTTTCTGCAATCATGCATTTCGTTGCGTCATATGCGTTCTGATAAATTTCCCTAAGACATAAATACTTGTTCTGATATAATTGAATCCCTGTCAGAAGTTCTAATATTTTGGACTGTTCCAGCACAAATTTCATATTCCTATCCGGAATAAAGATGGTTTTGTCAGCTAGTATATGGCTTCTGTCTACTTCCGTTTCTAGCGGAAGATCATATTTTCGAGTATCTATCTCTCCGCACGTTTCCCACTGTTCTTTTAGCAGGAAGTAGTGTTTCAACTCCAAATCGATCCAGTCTATGTAATCATGAATAAAATAGTAATTATCTGGTGACTTACAGAAGGACGTAAATATGACATGTACTTTTCCATTCTTTCTTTCTATTTCAAAGGTTAGTTCATTCGATTTTGCCTTCCAGTGTCTCAAACTAACTTTGTTGAAAATTCCTTTTTCCGCAAGGAGAGACAAAGGTGCCCTAGATGCTTCAAAATGGATGATATCTCCGAGCCTCAACATCTGTGCAATAAAGGAGACATTGATATTTTCATGATTCAGTGTGGTGAAGGCACAGTTATGCTTGAGAATATAAGAAACCGCTTCGCCATGAGATCTACAGATAAAAGCGAGCTGATTAAAAAACTCATTCGTGTTAATATTTCCCAGTAAAGAGACATAATACTTTTTGAGGTTGTTTACGTTTCGCTCTACACGGATATGGTGTGTGCTCCTAATGTATTCCGTTCTGATATATTTACTGTATTTCTGATACTCGTTTGCTGTATTCATTTTGTTTTTAAGCTGATCAGAGTACTGGTTCCTAAATTTTTCGTATTCGCATATCATGACGGCCAAATCATGAATCAAGCTAGCTTCATCATCTGCAACAAAAACATAGTCTTTGATCTGTTCATAGCTGCCATATATCTTGTCTTTGTTATTAAGTACAAGATTTTTCGCTTCGGTGTAACTATGCGCTGGTCTAAAATCGTTGCACACTTTAAAATCCAATGTGTTATCACTGCATTGTTCTGTCCCCTCCAGCCCTCGCAAAAGAATGAATTCCCAATTGGGAAGAGCCATGGCAGAATCATGCAGATATGCTGAAAGCCAAATCAGCATAAGCTCATAAAAAGATAACTCCTCGCATTGCTTTCCCAGTAGCTGGCTTATAATATTAAGCACCGCTTTACTGTGTTCTTCATTATGAATATCGTAATCACTCATCTGTGCTGCGATTTGATTGTTATGGTGGTTTACCTTTATCAATAGCTCTTTTGTTTTTGCTAGCATCTGCTGAAACAGCAAATTGTTTACTGCCTTTCTTTCTAGTATTTCCATGATTGTCATTTCGCATCTCCTATTTTTTTCCGTCTATTCTATTTTGGGGATTTAGTCCCATTTTATCCATAGACTCATCATGAATTTTTTGAGTATCAAGTCGCTGTTGCCAAGGTTCCGATTCTGGATAAATATCCATCCACAAATTAAAAGCAGCTTCCGCCTTTAACAATGCCTCTCCCCGTTTCTTTACATCTTTAATCGAATTACACTTCTCCACTTCTTTCATATATTCCTCATAACGGTCACACCATGAACGCATCAAAGAAAGAGTTCCAAAGCTGATAGCAACCATATCGTTACTGTCCTGATCTTTATATTCAAATAAATGTCCGTCATATTGCCGGAACACTTGAAAGAGCCTATGCATAGCTTTAATGCCGTCAAAATCAGAGTTGGTCAAAACCTCAACATTGACAGCTAGAGCCTTTGCGATAGTTTCAAGGGATTTTGGCTTAGGGTTGCGTCTGCCGCTTTCGTATGCGCGAATATAAGCCTCGCTTGCACCAACCAATTCCCCTAGTTGTTTTTGTGTTAAGTTTCTCTCTTGTCTAATTCTTCTTATATTTTCCCCAACAGTCATAATGA
>JAMPGN010000209.1 GCA_023663915.1 Eubacterium sp.
TTTTTAGGATAAATTATACTTTGCTTTCGGCAAAAAATTTTTTTGCAAAAACATATCCACTACTCGAACTCCACCGTAGCCGGCGGTTTCCCCGTACAATCATACAACACCCGGTTAACCCCTTTCACCTCATTCACAATCCGGTTCGTCACAGTCCCCAGCACTTCCCAAGGAATCTGTGCCGCCTCCGCCGTCATGAAATCGCTCGTCTCCACCGCACGCAGCGCGACTGCATAGTCATAAGTCCTCTCGTCCCCCATAACTCCCACAGACCGCATATTCGTGAGTGCCGCAAAATACTGCCCCAGTCCTTTGTCGATGCCTGCTTTGGCAATCTCTTCCCGATAAATATAATCCGCATCCTGCACAATCTTCACCTTCTCGGCAGTTACTTCACCTACAATACGGATACCAAGTCCCGGTCCCGGAAAAGGCTGACGGAACACAAGATGCTCCGGTATGCCTAATTCCAACCCTGCTTTTCTCACCTCGTCCTTAAAAAGCATACGGAGCGGCTCGATAATCTCTTTAAAATCAACATAATCCGGCAGACCGCCCACATTATGATGCGATTTGATCACAGCCGACTTGCCAAGCCCGGACTCGATCACATCGGGGTAAATCGTGCCCTGCACCAAAAAATCCACCGCACCAATTTTTTTCGCTTCCTCCTCAAACACTCGAATAAACTCTTCACCAATAATTTTTCTCTTCTGTTCAGGTTCCGTTACGCCCGACAATTTCTGATAAAAACGTTCCTGCGCATTGACGCGGATAAAATTCAGATCATAGGTTCCGTTCGATCCGAACACTGCCTCTACCTCGTCCCCTTCATTTTTGCGAAGCAGCCCGTGATCTACAAACACGCAGGTAAGCTGTTTCCCAACCGCTTTTGCCAAAAGAACCGCCGCTACGGAAGAATCCACACCTCCGGAAAGCGCACACAATACTTTTCCGTCGCCAACCTTTTCACGGATAGACTGAATCGTCGTCTCCACAAAAGAATCCATCTTCCAGTCTCCACCGCAACCGCATATGTTCATTACGTAATTCCATATTATTTTCATACCTTCTACCGTATGCATTACTTCCGGATGAAACTGCACCGCATACAATCCTCTTTCCGGACATTCCATCGCGGCAACAGGACAGACAGGAGTATAAGCCGTCACTTTAAAATCTGCAGGCGCTTTCTCAATATAATCCGTATGACTCATCCAGCAGATCGTCTTTGCAGATACACCCGCAAACATTGACACACTTTGATCTATTTCTACCTCAGTTTTGCCATATTCACTGACAGGCGCAGTCGCCACCTTACCACCCAGCAGATGTGCCATGAGCTGAGAACCGTAACATATACCCAGAATCGGTATCCCCAATTCAAATATTTCCTTATCGCATGTAACAGCCCCGTCACCATACACACTGTTCGGTCCGCCGGTAAAAATAATGCCTTTCGGGTTCATCTCTTTTATCTTTTCCAGACTCAAACTGCACGGATGAACTTCACAATACACATTACATTCCCTAACCCTTCGTGCAATTAACTGATTATACTGTCCGCCAAAATCCAATACGATAATCGTTTCTCTCTCCATTTTATCCTGCTCCTGTACTTTCTATCTCTTTTACTGTATTGCCCTCTCACCGCGGAAGAATGCACGCTTTTTGCATTCTTCCAGAGATGATTTAGATATACTTAGCCCATGTATTTTATGGGCTTAGTATATCTTCATGTTGAAAATGATATTAGTTACACTTAGGCAGTGTTTTTGACTGCCTTAGTGTAACTTCATTTTCTATTATATGGTAGTCCCCACCCCATGTCAAAACATATTTCCTCACACTCTATCCCCTCTTCATTGCCTTTTCCCACTTCCCACTGTGATATCTGACCTCATAACAAATCCCCCGGAATATCCAGTCGATCGTCATGGCAATCCAGATACCGATCAACCCCAAATGAAACACATTACTGAAAAAGTATGCCGTCCCAATCCGAAACACCCACATCGAAGCGATCGCAATCGCCATCGTCCACATAACATCGCCCGACGCGCGCAGCGTGTTCGGCAAGGTAAATGACGGCACCCACGCAAACATACACATCACCGCATGAAAACGGATAACCTGCACCGCCAGTTCTTCCGTCTCCGGTGTGAGATGGTAGAGCAAAAGCATTTTATGGCACAAAAGAATCATGACCACCGACACCGCGATCATGCACAGATTCGTCAGGCGCATCAATTTTTTCGTATAAAATCTGGTCTGCTCATAATCTCCCGCGCCGACGCAATAAGAAGTCACAGAAAGAAGTGCCATATTGATCGCCATCCCCGGCAAAATGTTGAAGTTCGCCACCGTGCCACAGACCGCGTTAGCGGCGATCGCTGATGTACCGAACGTTGAAACCAGACTCAGCAACAAGATTTTTCCTAACTGAAAAAGGCTGTTCTCTAAGCCGTTCGGTATACCAATATACAGAATCTTTTTGATCTGCTCCATGTTGAGCCGCATAGTCACGCGCCGTCTAAAGCAGATAACTTTGTCTTGTTGAAAAAGCAGATAAAAAATAATGCCCGCCGCAACCGTTCTGGAAAAAGTGGTTGAAACCGCCGCTCCTGCAACCCCCATCTTAAAACCGAAAATGAGAAGAGCATTGCCGATCAGATTTAAGATATTCATCAGCAGAGAAATATACATCGTCGTCCTGGAATCGCCCATGGCACGGAAAAGCGCGGCACAGCCATTGTAAAGCGCCAATGGACAGATCGAAAGTCCCGTGATGATCAAGTAGGTTGTCGCACTGCTCATGACATCCACCTCCACCTGACCGAAAATCGCACGAAGGATTGTCTTATGCCACCCGATCAATATGACCGTCGTGACTACCGAGGTATAAAACAGGAAAAGAACCATCTGCCATGCAGACCGTCCCGCTGCTTCTTCATTTCGTTGTCCCAAAGCATGTCCTGCCGCAACGGCGCCGCCGGTGGCAAGTGCCGCAAAAACCTGAATCACCAAAATATTAATATTATCCACCAAGGAAACGCCAGATACCGCCGCCTCGCCCACGCCGGAGATCATGACAGTATCCAGCATACCGACTAGGATGGCAAGAAGCTGTTCCATGATCAAGGGCAGGATCAATTTCTTAAGATCAGCGTTGCTGTAAAACGTTCCCTTTGTTTCTTCTCTTTCTTTTATCTGCATCACATGTCACGTCCTTGTTCAGATTCTGAACGATTCTTACCCTATTCTATGACTGTTTCACCGCAATGTAAAGGTATTGACCGAAACCTTTTTTATCTCTTTAAAAACTGTGCTGATGCAGGTATTTTTCTCTGGTTGCCAACCCGCCGCGGATATGTCTTTCGGATTTATTGACATCCAGCACTTTTCTTGCTTCCGCTGCCAGTGACGGGTTAAGCTGGGTGAGGCGGTCTGTTACGTCTTTATGTATGGTCGTAACATAATCGAATGTTTTCTTTTGCCTCAAAATTGCCTGCTGAGTCCATAGATTTCTCGCTAGTATCCTCAATTAAAACCGTCTCGTCCAATCCCAACTCTCCAAAGAGCTGTAAATAAATTTCGACATTTCCCTCTTTATCAACTTCTATTTTTTGTATGATTTTTTTTAACTGCTCATTGGTCATTTGGCGTACATCGGTAATATCCTCAATCTGCTTGAAAGTATTATTGAGTACATTCTCTAACTGTTCACCTTTAGTCAAATGGTAAGAAACCATTTTTAATTCATTTTCCAGTCTCTCTATTTCTTTTCTCGATCCTCCGATCTTTTCATTCAATTCTTCCCTTGAAATCAAATCATCCGTATACATATCCATGTATTTTTCTCTGGCTCTGGTCAATTTATTTAATTGGCTTCTTAGTTCCTTCTCATATTCAAGGTTTTCATCCTTTGCCTTATACACTCTCTGAAATTCATCTACCACATGGTGAATCACTTTTTTCTTCTGCCGAAGCATCTGATTGAAATAGTCCTGCAGCACATCAATCAGCTCATCCTCATCAATAGAAACTGCATTCGGGCAGCTTTCCACGCCTTTCCCATTATGTCCGGAACATACCCAGCGCACATAAGTATTCTTATAAGTGCGAACCGTCCTCCTGAAAGACCAGCCACACTCCTTACAGCGAATCAACGTAGAAAAAAGGTATTTGTTACTCTGCCGCTCCCTGTTCATATTAAATGCCGCGTGCCTCCCATGAAGTATTTCCTGTACCCTTTCATAATCTTCCTGTTCAATAATTTTCAAATCAGGACGCTCAACGACTATCCATTCCGTTTCATCTTTTTCTTTTCTCTGCCCGGTCAAAAAATCCGCAACTTCTTCTTTTCCATTGATAATTTTTCCCGTATATAACTCATTTGTTAAAATCCGACATACCGCATTTTGACTCCAGCTGCAATTACGTTTTGTTTTTAGTCCTCTGTCATTCAGCCTGTTTGCAATCTTAGCAGCTCCGCAGCCTTCATGAAGATACCACTGGTAAATCTGTTTGACTACATCTGCTTCCTGTCTGTTAATTTCCAGATTGAAATAATCCCCGATGGTCTTATCATATCCATAGACAATATTGGGAACCCGTCCCTTTTCCGCATTTATCTTCTTTCCAAATTTGACACGCTTAGAGGTATTTGCGCTTTCCTCCTGTGCCAATGCGCCAAAGATTGTAAGGACAAACTCGCTGTTTCCCATGCTGGTCATATTCGCTGTAAGAAATTGTGTTTCAATGCCTAATGCTTTTAGCTTACGGACATTCTGGAGCAAATCAACCGTATTCCTGGCAAAACGGGAAATATCCTTTACCACCACCATATCAAATAAGCCGTGTTCGGCATCTGACATCATTTTCAAAAATTCTTTGCGGTTCCTTATTTTGGTTCCGGAAATGCCTTCATCCGCATATAGTTTGACTAACGTATCTCCTGTTCTCTTTGTATATTCACCGAAGAACTCTTTTTGCGCTTCCAGACTGTTAAGCTGGTCTTCTTTTTCTGTAGAAACACGGCAGTATGCGGCTATATTCATATATCTGCTACCTCACTTTTTCTCCAAGCTCTGTTACATCTATATTACTATATAGGAAGAAAAAGGACAAGATACCAACACAAAAGGCAGTAAAAAAGAATGCCCGCATTATGCAGAGCACTCTTCTTTACTTTCCGGATTCGACTGTTCCGCAGCCGTCCTGATTGCCTGTTCAACTTTCTTTTCGTTTACTTCCATAAAAACTTGTAATATGTAATCAGCGGTCACATCCGCCGGATTAGGATTGTGGAACCGATAATTTAGTTTTTGCTTTTTCACAGCGGTGTGCCTCCTTTCCGATACCCTTTGTCAATCTTATGAGAGCTGATTTCAAAATAGACGTATATAGGATGTCTGTTTATCGTTTGCTGTGTCTTACCTTAAGAATATATAGTTGACTAAATGCATGATACGTTTCTCGTTATTTGTCCAACATATGTAACCAGATGGCGTAAAACCTATGAGTGCCTTCGCCTTTATTGCGTGTAAAAATTTTTACTGTATTCTTTTCTTTTACACGTTTTAAGGCATTCTTATCTACTAACTCTTTGATTACATCATTGATTTTAATATCCGTTGAAATCTTATGAAGCTTTTTCTCAAGTTTGTCACGCCGTAAACATAAACACTCATAGTAAATTAATCCATCATGCATATCAGTCCGAAAAGCTTCCACACTATCTGCCAGCCGAAATTTACCTTTTTTATAAAGTTTACTAATAAGCTTTAGGAAATCTATATCCTCTTTTGGGGCTTTAATCGGTTTAAAACGTTCCTGCTGTTCCTGTATCAGCTTACAAAGCAGTTTTTTAAAGCCACCGTATTCATCCTGCGCATCCTCCTCTGAAATAAAACCTGAATCTTTACAAAATTCCAGAAAAACCATATAAGATATCTGCAGATAAAATTTCGTATCTAATAATCTTCCATGAATATATGAATTGGCAGTCGTTTCCCGAAAATTGGTAAGCCTTTTACCAATTTCTCCACAAATATCATTAATATCCAGACAAGAAGAGAGATTCTCCAAATTAAAGTTTAAATCGGATGGTTTTGCAGAAGACCGGGTAATAACCCGGTTTCCTGCAATAAAGACAACCTCGTCGTCAATGTGATAAATCCCCAGCTTATCCGCAGCATATCTCATTTCTAATGGTGCTTCACCTAAAGCGGTACGAATGAGATTGCCAATGTATTTTTTGCCCTTTTGATAGTTCGGGTTGATAATACACCGCTTATCTATCGCAGACCATTCTATCCAGTCAAGCTCTGAAACCGACACGATGAATTCTTCACTCCGACCTTCTTTATCTTTAAAGCGAACCTGCAATCGAACGAATTTATTTTCTTTTTTAGATCCTACCTCTTTAATTATCCCTAAAACATTAGGGATAAAATTACATACCGGCCGATCGTTTAATTCCAGACATACCGTAATTCCTCCGTATAAAAATTATAAATTTTTTAATTTTAGAGTTCCTATAAACTTAAAGTCCAAAAATATTTACCTACTTGCATTGCTATTCCTTTCTAGCATAGCATCGAGTGAAACGTTTCCTCCTTTCATGGGATACCGACAGTCGTGTCATCCCGATTTGAATCTTGGTCCCCTGTTAGCTTTGATATATTCTATTGTATAAGGAGCAGGTGGTATCTCATACGGTCTCTTAGCGTTATCATACTATTTTCTCTACAAGAAAGGCGTGACAAAAATGAGCAAGCAAAATGAATGGGATAAATTTATAGATAGAACAAATAATTTTCATTGGCTCTCTGAGCAACTCAAGCAAGCAATGATAGAAAACAAGTTTTACTATGAATACTTTTACAACCTTGCAAACCACTTCCTTCAAAAAGAAGGTATACCAAAAAACAAGATAGAATAAAATTTCTCAATGCCCTTTTTACGGAATATACACTGCTATAACTATGTCAAATACAAGCTTTGAATATTTCCTTAATGGAACCCCCTCTTCATGATAACGTATACAATGCATGTTTTTTTAGTACTCTATGCATGTTCTTGCACGAAACTACTCGCGTAAAATGAAAAGGCTCTTGGAATTTGTATATGATAATTCTTTAGATTATTATAATGATAAAAATTCAGAACAATTTTGTCCTATAGAGCATCCTTCAGATAGGCTGTCTACAGACGTAGATACCTTAAGACAACAACGAAACAGACTACTCTCATCCAGACCAACATATAATAAAGATTGTGAATGGGCACCTTCTTCATTTTCTACTCCTTTACATACAAAAAAGACGCATAGATTTTTCATTT
>JAMPGN010000020.1 GCA_023663915.1 Eubacterium sp.
CAGTTCTAACAGGTAACTCTTATTTTGAAAAAGATCAAGGAATACGCTGTTTTTTGCAGTACGCCTTGCTATAACCTCCTGTGTCTGCCCTGTATTGTCCTGCACCTTATCACCTCGGTTTCTTAAAATCTGTGACAGAAGATAATATAAATGACTCCTTAACACACCCTAATTATACAGAAAAATGTTCATGTTTACAATAAAATTCACATTAAATTTCTCTCTTCCTCTGCTTCCTCCGCCCTGCCATCACTTACTTACTCCCTTTGCCGAACAACTTTTCGATAGAGTCCATGATTTCTTTTTCACGATTCACGATCCTTTCTGCAATCACTTCCGCTTTCTCCGGTGCTTCGTATTTATAGAAATATCTGGTAAAAGGAATCTCATACCCGACTTTTGTCTTGGATTTTTCAATCCATGCTTCGGGATTGTAGGGTTTTACTTCCCGGTCAAAATAGCTGTCGATATCTTCCGTCAAAGGTACATTCTCGAAATCTCTTTTGGATGCATCTGCCACAGGCTGACTCTTTTTGCCTTTCGTGATTATTTTTCCGTCTTCATCATAAGAGGGGCTTTCAATCTGGATTCTGTTAAATCCAAACTCCTCATTGCCAAAAATCTTGCTCTCGCATAGTTTACCATCCAACTCATAGGTTTTGTTACAAAACTCCCCATATGCGGTGACGATGACTCCCCTGCACGCATCCGTAATATCATTTCGTTTGCTTCCAATATTTCTTCTTCTCGACACCACCATCTTGGATGCGTCGATGAGCTGCACTTTTCCCCGTCGGTGTGCCGATTTCTTCTTGGAAATAATCCAGATATAGGTAGTAATGCCCGTATTATAAAATACATCGGTTGACAACTGCACGATAGCATCTAACCAATCGTTTTCGATCATATATCTTCTGATTTCTGACTCACCCGATTCCGCTGCCCCTGTAAAAAGGGGAGAACCATTGTGAATAATCGCCATCCTGCCATCCGCTTTCAATTTGGCGATTCCGTTCAAATCAAAAAGCATCTGTCCATCACTTATTTTGGGCAGACCGACCGAAAACCGACCTTGATCACCGAGTTTTGCCTCTGCTTCTACTGCGTTTTTCTCAACTTTCCATTCGATTCCGAAGGGCGGATTGCTGATAATATAGTCGAATGTGTAACCTTTAAACTTATCATCAGACAGCGTATTTCCCTGTCTCATATTGTCGCTGTTGCCGCCGCGAATCAGCATATCCGCTTTTGCGATCGCGAAAGTTTCGGGATTCAGCTCCTGCCCGAACACTTTGACATCTGCCTGCGCGTCCAGCTCAAGAAGCCGCTCCGTCATACAGGTAAGCATCTGGCTTGTGCCCATCGTCATGTCATAGACGGTCTTTGCAACGCCTTCTTCAATCATGGTGTCTCTGTCTTCCGAAATCAGCAGATCCGTCATGAGATAAATGATATCTCTCGATGTGAAATGCGCACCTGCCTGCTCATCGTAGGACTCCGAAAATCTCCGTACCAAGTCTTCAAAAATATAGCCCATGTCAACTGCGGTAATCTTATCTGCGCCCATGTACGCCGCCGGTCTGTTAAAAGCCTCGATAATTAGAAACAACATTCCGTTGCCTGCAAGTTTCGTGATTTCCCTGTCGAAATCAAAATTCTCAATAATATCCTGTACATTGTCGGAAAATCCGTTGAGATACTCTCTGAAATTCTTTTCCATGTGCGTCGCGTCATTACAAAGCTTCTGGAAATCAAACGGGCTAATATTGTAAAATTTATATCCCGATGCCGTTTCCAAAAATCCGTCGATCACTTCCAAATGTTTCACCTTTTCATAGGTATCCCAGACATTCTGCCTTGTCGGTGCAAGCACATCATTAAAACGCTTGATGACACACATCGGAAGAATCACTTTGCCGTACTCATGAGGTTTGTAATATTCTCGTATCAAGTCCGCAATCGACCAGATCAGATTCGATTTTTCCTGTATATTTGCCGTCGTCTGTGTGTGTATATTCATATTAGAAGTTTGTCCTTTCATTTGTGTGCATAGTATTATAGGCTGTGTATTATAAGTGCGTTATAAGTTTTTATTTTGTGATTGCACGTGAGAGATTCGTAAAGGATTCCTTTGGTATTTTAGCATAAATTCAAAGAATTTGATATAGACAAAGACAAACCAACATCCTTCTACCAAAACCCGTATAATCCCCCACCCAGCAGAATATACATAAATAACCCCACAGAATCAAGAAAGACGCCGCCGTCATCATGAATAAAATCGACAAATTCTACCGTTTTCTCTTCACAGATTTAGCCTTATATCTGATTGTCCTGCTCCTTCGTTATCCGGCACTCTCTTTAGAGTACGCGTCCACCGGACTGAATCTATGGATCGTCAAGATGGTTCCTACGCTACTCCCGTTCATGATCCTCTCCGGCATCATGATTCGTATGAATCTGACGGAAGGATTTGTCAGTTTACTCCATCCGTTGCTTCACCGTATTTATGGCACATCCAAAAACGGCTCCTATACGATCGTGATGGGATTTTTATGCGGTTTTCCCATGGGTGCAAGAATCATCGGAGAACTCTATGAAGCAGGTAAACTATCCCGCGAGGAGAGTTCACGTCTCCTGTATTTTTGCAATAATATCGGTCCGATTTATTTCTTGAGCTATGTCATTCCAACGCTTGCCATCGAAAAACCTTTGCTGCCGCTCCTTATCATGTACGGTATTCCTCTGTTATACGGATTTGTGCTTTTCCGTGCACCATTGTTAAATCGGCTATTGTTACCCTCTAACAAACAGAATCGAGCGCCTGCACATGCTGTACCTTTCGCTTCCTATGAAAGCAAACCTATTCATGCAACATCTTCACAACGCATGTCGCTCCTTGCTGCCATCGATGCTTCGGTACTGTCGGGGCTGCTTGGTATCGCTAAGTTAGGGGGATATATGGTTTTCTTTAACCTACTCAATATCGCTTTTGTGCCTTTTCGGAATGTCAATCCGACTTTCTTAAGTCTGTATCAGTGTATATTGGAGATAACCAGCGGAATTGACCATGCTGGTCAGTCGCTTTTTTATCCGATACTGATTCTGTTGCCGTTCGGGGGATTCTCCTGCATCGCCCAGACTTACAGCATGATTTGCCATACCGATCTGTCTATCCGACGTTACATATTCCATAAGGTGATACAGACTGCCATCACTTCACTGTGCTATTTGTGGATATTCTTTTTATAACTGTGCAGACCATAATTTATACCTTTCACCCTACCGCTGTTTGACATATTTTTTATTATTCCTTTCTAAGGCACAAACAGTTTGTGAAAGCTTTGTCAAACTCCCCCACTCTTCATTTCTTTGGTCTTTGGCGTCTCCTACGCTTTTTTCGGCGTTTGTATTTCCTGCTGCTAAGGATGAGTACCATGGAAATTGTCATCGCAAGAACCAGCAATGCGCACACAATACACACCGTCAGGAAATAAGTAAAGGACAGCGGTTTCTCCGTCTCTTGTTCCGGTAACGTTCTTGTGCGGACAGTTCTTGTCTGCTCTTGTTCCGTCACCGCCGACTCCGACGCACTCTCAAGAGCTTCCTGCGCCGCCAGTTCTGCCGCAATTTCTTCCTCCGTCTTATAATCCATGGATGGCAGGGAAATCATATTACTTGTAGTATACAGATCATATCCGTTATATCCATTGACTACGATCTGTGGTACAATACGCGGCGGCACCTGCATGGTAAACTCAAAAGTGTCTGCGGTTTTATCCGGCCATCTTTGAAGCTGGGAAAAAGTCTGCCCGTTATCATAGCTATAAGTATAATAGAGCATTCCACTGTCATAATCTGCAGCGGATACCTGCACTTTCACTTCCCCATTCTGCATATTCTGATCGATCACTTCGATCATACAGATATCAGGTTCCGTCCTGTCGGGTGAAACCACATGGGAAGGCACATTGACAGATACGTTCTGGTAATTGCTATAATCTACGCCGAGTTCTGAGGAACTTAGCTGAAAATATTTGGCAACGGCAGTCGCATCCAATTTACCGAATGTCAGAAGTTTCTCGTTGTGGTCATAGAATGACTGGTCGTTCTCTTGGTCTAAGTGGCAATGCTCTATCAGCACACAGGGGATATCTCTTTCTACCGACTGACGGATGATTCCGTAGTAGTCCGTTCCCTTGTCATTGAGTCTCGTCTTGATGCCTCTCGAATACAGTCCGAGCTCCTGTAACATATCGATTTCAACGCTGGCAAAACGATAGCCTTTGCTGTAGTTTTCCCCGAATGCCGACACCCAGCATTCCGCTCCGAACAGTGTATGATTCGCGGACATATTAAAATGCAGGCAGAACAGAAAATCAGCATTGACGCTCTTAGCATATTCACAACGTTCTTCCAAGGAAAGTTCTTGGTCGCCAGTTCGGGTCATGTAGACCTTGATTCCATCGTATTTTTCTAATTCTTCCCGCATGGCATTTGCCACGATCATAGTCATTTCTTTCTCGGTATAGTCCTCATACTCTCCGCCGAGATTTTCCCCGCCGTGACCGGGGTCAATCACGACGATAATCTCTTCCGGTTCTGCTGACTCAAGTATTGCCGGATTCTGCTCTCCGTCGTCCGGCTGCTGTTCTTCCTGCGCATAGACAGTAAAATCCCACATAAATGGACACATTTCTATCAGCCTAACCCCTATCAGCACAGAGACCACAAAATACCATATGCACTTGTATACTCTGCAATTTTTTATGTCTTTCAATTTATCAAGTCCTTATTCACTAATTCAAGATATGGTAAATTCTTTTTAACAGACAAACTTCCGCTATACTCCTAGATTTAGTATACTTCTAGATTTAGCATTTCCGAAATTTCCCAACGCTGTCCCAAACTCGAAATGAGCCGGCTTCCAGAGAAACCAGCTCATAATATTTTCATTCCACATACAATAACGAATGCCGTTTATGTAACACAATCCTACATCAAATTCAATTCCGCCGGCTCCGAGTCGCCCTCCGCTTCTTTGAGCATCTGCTCCACCTGTGCCGGACGAAGCTCCGCACGGTTGGCTTTGACCGTTTCATTATAACTGTTAATTGTGTTATAGAAACTTTGGTAATGCTCCGTCGTCGTTGCAAGCGTCGCCGTCATGGCAGTCTCCAGATTGGCAAGCATATCATCCAAATACTGCATTGCTGACGTTCTAACTCCGTTTGCCTCCATCGTCGCATTGTTCAGAATCTCCTGTGCCTGCACGGTCGCCATCTTAACGACTTCGTTTGCCTGTGCATACGCCTGTTGCATGATCTCATGCTCATTAATTAACTCCGTCGTCTGCACGGTTGCATCCTTAATCAATGCCTCCGCCTTCGCGCGCGCGTCATTTAAGATCGCTTCCTTGTTGGTGATAATCTTCTGGTAACGTTTGATCTCATCCGGTGTCTTCATGCGAAGTTCGCGCAAAAGCTCGTCAATCTCTTCTTTATTCACAATAATATTCGTCTTGGATAGAGGCTGATATTTGCAGCCGTCAATATAGTCTTCAATTTCATCGATCAGTTGTTCGATTCTACTGCTCATCTTTACTCCTACCTGTTATATCCATATTTTTCATAGATCAATCTGCAGACAAACTCCGGTACACATTGGGAAATATCTCCGTTAAAGCTAGCGATCTCCCTCACGGTTGAGGAACTTAGATACGCATATTCCAGACTGGTCGTTAAGAACATCGTGTCAAGCTCTCCACCGGAAAACTTTCGGTTCGTCTGTGCAATCTGTAATTCATATTCAAAATCCGTAAACGCACGAAGTCCTCTGATTGCCACATGAATATCCTGTTCTCTGGCATAATCAATCAACAGACCACTAAAGGAATCGATCTTGACATTCGGCAAATCCTTTGTAGCCTCTTCTAACATCTTAACACGTTCTTCCACAGAAAACAATGGAGTCTTTGTTTTATTATTCAACACGCTGACCGTTAATTCATCAAAAATTTCAGCCGCGCGCCTGATAATATCCAAATGCCCGAACGTAACAGGGTCGAAACTTCCCGGATAAATTGCTGCTTTCATAGACCACCTATGCATCCTCTCAAATTATTGGCTGTTTTATCCATCATAAATCACTTTTGCAAAAATGTCTTTAGTTTTTTCCATTTTTTTGAAATTTTTGCAAAAATATATTCAATTATGTTTACGGCAGAAAACATGTTTGTTTGTTTTATAGCATTTTTCTTTGATAAGTTCAAATCCCATCCCATTTAGATAGGAAAAATCATTGTCAAGCAACGCCTCAATGACAATCAATGTATTCCCGGTCACATAAGGAAGGTTATGCAACATTTGAAGCGCCTGCCTCTCATAACCCATATCGTAAGGCGGGTCCATAAAGATCACATCCGCCTCTTTCTCACGGATTCCAGACAGTGCGCTCAATACGTCTTGTTTTAGGACGGTCGCCCGATCTGTAAACTTCGTAAATTGAAGGTTTTCGTTGATACAGGTGATCGCATTCTTATGATTCTCCACGAAATAGGCATGCCGCGCACCCCTGCTGAGCGCTTCGATGCCAATGCCGCCGCTGCCGCTGTATAGGTCTATAAAAATGGCATCGCTCAGATAAGGCTGCAACATATTGAACAAAGTTTCCTTAATCCTGTCTGTAGTTGGTCTCGTATCCATGCCATCCGGAGTCTTTAAACGCAGACTCCTCGCGGTTCCCGCTATGACTCTCATACCCTCACCTTAACACCTTTACCATCTCTCTTGCCAAGTTTTATTTTATTCAGTTCCAATTTTCTGTCGCCATATTCGATCGTCTGTTCGACGGCATTCTGTGTATAGTAGACAGCCTCAATGCTGTCTTTCGCCCCTAATTTCATGCCGCGCACACCGATTGCGCTTTTTTTCTTCTCTGGTATTTCTTCTAAGGCAAATCGCAGGAAATATCCCTCTTTGGACTGCAATACAATATTGCGTTGTTCTTTGTATGTCACAACGCTTATAACTTCGTCGCCTTCCTGTAATTTTGTGGCGGCTACCGTGCGTTTCGCCACATCGAACTCCCCGCCATCCACCACCTTGAGCATCGCCTGTTTTGTGGCAAAGATAACGCGGTAGAGGTTTAAATCGCTCTGGTTTGCCACAAACACGAGTCTCTCTTTGGAAGAGTCATAATTGCTGATATTGTCAATCGGCACGCCTTTGTCCCGGAATTTACCCATCGGCAGATCCATCACCTTCACCGTATGAAGCTGTCCCGTGTTGGTAAAGAGGCATACTTTACCCGTATTTTTGCACACAAAAGCGTATTTATTTTCGCTGTCTGCCGCCTCTTTGTTTCTCTCATATGCAGCGGTGTCGATCGTCTTGGCATAACCGAAACGGTCCATCAAAAAGACGATATCCATCTCCTCGACTTTCTTCTCCACATAGACCGCTTCGCTCTCCGTCGTGATCTGTGTCCTTCTCCCCCGTTTATACCGCTCTTTGATCTCATCGAGTTCGTTGATGATGACCTGCGCCATGGAATCTTTTCGGGCGAGAATATCCTCATAACGGTAGATATTCGCCATCGTATCTTCGTGATCGTTAATCAATGCCTCGATCTCTAAACCGATCAGCTTATACAGACGCATATCTAAGATTGCATTCGCCTGTTTCTCCGTGAACATGAGCTGGGCTGCCATGATCTTGGACTCTTTGGATTTAAATTTGATACCGGTGATCTTGCCCTCGACCAGACATGCTTTCGCCATGGCACGGTCTTTGGAACCGCGCAGTATCTCAATAATCAGATCGATCACATTGCACGCCTTGATAAGCCCTTCCTGTATTTCCTTGCGCTCCAATTCTTTTGCCAGCAGGTTGGTATATTTTCTCGTGGCAACTTCATACTGGAACTTGACACTCTCTTGTATGATCTGCTTGACGCCCATTGTTTCGGGTCTCCCGTCCACGATCGCCAGCATATTGACGCCGAACGTATCTTCCAGACGCGTCTTCTTATAGAGCATATTCTTGAAATTCTCCACATCGGCATCCCGGCGCAGTTCAATCACGATGCGGATTCCTTCTTTGGATGACTGGTTCGTGATGTCAACGATATCTTGCGTCTTCTTGGTCTCTGCAAGCGCCGCCACGTCCATGAGGAATTTGCCGATGTTTGCACCGATCATCGTATAAGGGATCTCCGTAATCACAAGATTGGTCCTGCCGCCTTTTGCCTTCTCGATCTCCACCTTGCCGCGCAGTTTAATCTTGCCGACTCCCGTCTCATAGATTTCTAACAATTCATTTTCATTGATGACAATTCCGCCCGTCGGGAAATCCGGACCTTTGATATAGCGCATCAGTTCCCGTGTGGTAATGTTCTCATCCAACATATATGCCTTGGTAGCGTCGATCACTTCCGCAAGATTGTGCGGCGGCGTGCTGGTCGCCATGCCGACGGCAATACCTTCCGAGCCGTTGATAAGCAGGTTCGGAATTTTGACAGGCAGAACACTCGGTTCTTTCTCTGTCTCGTCAAAGTTGGGAATGAAATCGACCACATCTTTATCCAGATCCGATAAAAACGCCTCCTGCGTAACCTGTTCGAGCCTCGCCTCTGTATAACGCATTGCGGCAGCGCCGTCGCCTTCGATGTTGCCGAAATTGCCGTGTCCGTCTACGAGCGGCAGACCTTTTTTGAAATCCTGCGCCATGACGACAAGCGCCTCATAGATGGAACTGTCACCATGCGGGTGATACTTACCCATGGTATCCCCGACGATACGCGCCGCTTTACGGTACGGACGGTCATAACGTATCCCCAGCTCGTACATGTCATACAGCGTCCTTCTCTGCACCGGTTTCAAGCCATCCCGCACATCCGGCAGCGCCCTGGCGATGATAACGCTCATGGCATAGTCGATAAAAGATTTCTGCATCACCTCAGAATATTCGGTTTTAATGATCCTGTCACTTACACTCATTCGATCTTCTCCCCTTCGGACTTTCGAGTCTGTAAAACAAATTTCGCAATCAGGCAAATTTCCAGTTCATCAGATATCCAGTTCCGCATCCTGTGCATGCCGATATATAAATTCCTTGCGCGGCGGCACTTCCGTTCCCATCAAAAGCTCCGTCACTTCTGATGCCATGCGCGCATCTTCGATTTCTACCAATTTGAGCAGTCTCGTGTCGGGATCGAGCGTGGTCTCCCACAACTGCGACGCATCCATCTCCCCTAAACCTTTGTATCTTTGCAGAGTGAAGGCACCTTTGTGTTTCTTACGATATTTTTCTAACGCTTTATCGTCATAGAGATACTCTTCCTCACCCTTGGACGGCATCGCCTTATAGAGCGGCGGCATCGCGATATATACATGCCCTTCATAAATCAGCTCCGGCATAAAGCGATAGAACAGTGTCAAAAGAAGGTTGGAGATATGTGCACCGTCCACGTCGGCATCCGCCATGATGATGATCTTGTCGTAACGGAGTTTGCTGATATCAAAGTCATTGCCGTATCCTTCCGAGAATCCGCATCCAAAAGCATTAATCATCGTCTTAATCTCGGCGTTGGCAAGCACTTTGTCTATACTCGCTTTTTCCACATTCAAAATCTTGCCCCGAATCGGTAAAATCGCCTGAAACATACGGTTACGCGCCATCTTCGCACTGCCGCCCGCAGAATCACCCTCCACGATAAAGATCTCGCATTTGGAAGCATCTTTCGACTCACAGTTCGCCAACTTACCGTTGGAATCAAAAGAAAACTTCTGCTTCGTCAGCATGTTGGTCTTTGCTTTCTCTTCCGTCTTGCGGATTTTCGCTGCTTTCTCGGCACATCCTATGATATTTTTCAAGATTTCAAGATTGCGGTCAAAATACCGCACAATCTCGTCACCGGTCACTTTGCTCACGATCTTTGCCGCATCCTGGTTATCCAGTTTGGTCTTTGTCTGCCCTTCAAAACGCGGATCGGGATGTTTGATCGATACAACCGCTGTCATCCCGTTGCGCACATCCGCACCGGTGAAGTTGACATCTTTTTCTTTTAAGATATTAAGCCCTCTGGCGTAGGTGTTGATTACGTTGGTAAACATGGTCTTAAAACCGGTCAGATGCGTACCACCCTCGGCATTGTAGATATTATTGCAAAACCCAAGCACATTCTCGTGAAACTCATTGACATACTGAAAAGCTACCTCCACCGTAATACCCTCGGATTCGCCTTGATAGTAGATCACATCATGGATCGCCTCTTTGGATTTATTCATGTCTTTGATAAACCCTACGATGCCTTCCGGCTCGCGGTACTCGACATGCTCTACTTCCTGTCCGCGCTTATCTTCATAGATGATTGTCAGTTCCGGATTGAGGTAGGCGGTCTCGTGCAGGCGGCTCTTAACCTCGTCCTCCTTGAATCTGGTCCGGTCAAAAATCGTGTCGTCCGGCAGGAAATTGATCGTCGTGCCCGACTCTTTTGTCTTGCCGACCACGGGCAGAAGCCCTTTCTCTAACTCCATGGTGGGGATACCTCTCTCGTAATGGTCTTCATAGATAAAACCGCCCGTCTTGACCGTCACATGCATATAGGCGGACAGCGCATTGACCACCGAAGAACCTACGCCGTGCAGACCGCCACTCGTCTTATACGCTTCATTGTCAAACTTGCCGCCCGCATGAAGCGTCGTGAACACCAGCCGCTCTGCGCTCATGCCTTTCTCGTGCATTCCAACCGGAATACCACGCCCGTTGTCCGACACCGTCGCAGAACCGTCCGCCTCTAACGTTACCCGTATCGTGGAACAATAACCTGCAAGATGCTCATCCACCGCATTATCCATGATCTCATAAATCAGATGGTTAAGCCCTTTCGTTGACACGCTTCCGATATACATACCCGGTCTGACACGGACCGCCTCAAGACCTTCCAGCACGGTGATACTGGACGCGTCATAATTATTTGCTCCATTGTTCTTTGCCATAATCTGCACCTCACCAATTATTTCGGTTATGGAATTTTTCGTAGAAAAACCGCCGTCTTGGCAGCATCATATCTAAATACAGAATCCAGAATTTCTCACGCAACTGTATCATAATCACAGAAGCTGTAATCCCTGGCAACGCCAGCAAGAATTGCGTAGCAATTCTTGTGACGCAGACTGCTGAGTCTGCGTCTATTGTACCATATATTTTGTATTTTGCAAAGCAAAATTACTACATATAGTAGTTGCATAGAGTAGTTATATATCACAGGCTGGCTGACGGTATTTGCTATCATTTTCCATCTTATTCCGTCATATACTGCACTGTTACGAATCGATATACTCCACCAAATCTGGATTAAGGTATTGACAGATCAATTCTTCTAACCGCTCCGCGTCGATCGGCTTGGACAGATAATCCTCAAATCCCGCCTGCATGTATTCTTCTTTGGCACTTACGATGGCATTGGCAGTGAGCGCAATCACCACAGAGGGCTGCTGCATATATTCCTCGATCTGCCGCATTCTCTGCAAGGTTTCCATGCCGTCCATACCCGGCATCATGTGATCGAGAAAAATGATATCATAATGTTTCTGTTTTACCTTATCCAGACATTCCTGTCCACTCAGCGCGGAATCAAACTGCACCTTCAACCTCTTTAGCAGTCCTTTGACGACCGTGAGATTAACGCGGTTATCATCAACCGCCAGAATTTTCGCCTGCGGAGCGATAAAAGCCTTACGGCTGTCCGCCTCATGCTCTATGGCATCGTTTGCCGCTTTCCTGTAATCTCCGAGTCGTTCCGTGCCAACCACCTTCTGAGGAATCACAAAGGAAAACATGCTACCCTTACCATACTCACTCTCCACAGACAAACTCCCGTCCATCATTTCAAGAAGGCGTTTGGTTATGCTCAAGCCTAATCCTGTTCCCTCGACACATCTATTTCTTCTCACATCAAGCCTTGTAAATGGGTCAAACAGCAGGTGCAGTTCTTCCTGTTTCATCCCTATTCCCGTATCCGTCACGATCACCCGAAGGTTCAATATGGCATTCTGCCCGCCTGCAGACTCCATTTTCATGGTAACGGAGCCTTTCTGTGTATACTTGACTGAATTAGTCAATATGTTGACAATACACTGTTTTATCCGCATTTCATCACCGCGAAGATTTCTCGGCAGTTCTCTGTCCGCCATGATCCTAAAATTCAGGTTTTTCTCTTCCGCCTGCATCGAGATCATGTTGCCGACATCCACGAGCATATTGCCGAGATTATAATCATTTTCCACGATCTCCATCTTACCTGACTCGATTTTGGACAAATCAAGAATATCATTGATGAGTGACAAAAGCGTCCTGCCTGCGCTGTGGATATTGGAAGCGTACTCCCTGATCTGATCGGATTGTGTTTCCCGCAGAATCATTTCATTCATGCCGAGCACTGCATTGATCGGGGTTCTGATCTCGTGGGACATGCGTGCAAGGAAGGAACTTTTTGCCTCATTCGCATGTTCTGCCTCTTCCTTTAACTCGATCAACTGTCTCGTGTAGAGATAGTTGTCCGTCATATCGGAAATACGGTACAAAATCCCCGCTTTTCTCTGGTTATCATCAAAGATCTCACTCCTCTGCCATTCGTAGAAACGTTCTCCCAGCATAAATCCGTCGGCATGCGTTTCCATAAAATCAAAAACCTGCCCATGGACCATGCTTTTATCGTTCCAGTCCACATCGGGAAAAATTTCCCCGGCTTCGCTGTTATAATAGACAACCGCGCCGTTTGTGTCCGTCACCAGAATCCCTTCCTTAATCTCGTCAATCACCCTGTCCTTCGCGCCTTCCACCGTATCAAACACTCGATAACGGTACATGACAAATACAAGAAACGACTCGGTGATCAACATCGAAAGCGGATAGGAATCGTAATACCCCATCACTCCCGATATGCGAATCAGCCAGAACAGGATCGGAAGAAGGGACGCGCCGAAAATGAGAAGCAGCTCTGGTCGCTTCTCATCCTTGCCCTTATGCTCCACCACAGACTGTATCATAATAAAGGCAATCAAAAATCCGAGGACGGTCGTTGTCGCGATCCACCAGTAATAAAATACGCCCGGCTTATAGATCCACAGATACAGACCATTCTTCTCCACCGAATAATCAATGCTTTGATAATACAGAGTATTGTAATCGATTGTAAATACCAGAAACAAAATAAAAACATGGTCGATCGCATAGAATGCCTTGATTGCTTTCAGCCACCTGTCGTTCCGGTGGTTGCTGTACAGACAGGCAAAATACAGGAAACTAAGAAGCCCCATCGTCGTTCCTAAATATTCCATCTTAACCGCAAGGCGCGTCACTTCCACGCTCTTACTCTGGAGTTCAAAAAAGTATCCCGCCACGTCTATGAGTGTAAAAAGCGACCCCGCAAATAAGATTTTCTGTTGTTCCGAAGGTTTCGCCACATAGACCAGTGTGACCATTATAGAACAGATCATGATACCAACACCGTGCATGATCAACATCGCGCTCATAAAAAACCTCATTTCATTCTATCTGTATTCTTCCGCCACTTCGTAGAGGTACTCCCTGCCCCGCTTACCGATTCGCGCAAGGATTTCCATATGCATCAAAAGCGGTATCGTTACGCCTGCCAGATCCTTGTGTATCCCCACGCATTTCGCAAATTCCCGAATCGTGAAAGGCTCTTCGAGCTCATAGGGTACAAGTTGTGCAAAATCTTCCCTGCGCTCGATCCGCACTTCGTCAAAAAGGTCGAGCGGCATTCTGTCATAGCGGCTGGAGCCTCTCTTTTTATTCTTGCTCCATCCGTTCAAAATCCGGTACTCGTCCATATCGATTAGGGGAAACGCAAACGACAGGTTGGGATGTCCTAAATACTGCCTAATCTTATAAAGTTCCGGAAACGCGCTGTATACGCTCCCTGTCACCGGAGATTTATGCTTCTTCGACAGTTCCCCCGACTCCTCATCCATCCAGATCACCCATTTGTAATGCGGGATCGGCAGTACTACCGTCACCGGATACAACGGCAAAAAAGCCTCAAGTTTGGGACGAAGCTTATTAAAATTACCGTTCTGAATCTCGATGATACGTTCCCCGGTATAGATATCCGCTATATATCCTTCGATCGGCACTTCATGATAATCTTCGTCGGGTTCATAATACAACTTCATCACCGCGTGAACCGTCTTTTCGCGAAGCGTCCCGAAGCCATGTGGATCGTTCTGTTTTAAGAGCACTTTTAATTTCGCCTGCTCAAAAGCCTCTTTATCCTTCATCTGTACATACCTTTTCAAATGTATTCTTTTGGAATATTCCTATGAAGAAATTTTGATCCTTGTAAACGGTTTTGCCAAAGAAAACGCCGGATGAATTGCTGAAAATATCCGGCGTAATGTCGCAAACCATGTCTTTGAGCTGAATAATCAATGGATTGTCGCATAATTTTATAATTTCTATAGTTTCTTTACATTTCTGTCACCGTGCAGGATGCGTTCCTGATCGGACGCACTGATTGGCGTGATCTTACCGGTTCTGTCATAATAAGTCAAAAGCGTGGAATTTTTCGCCATCGTCTTCTGCCCGTTTTGTGTAAGAAGACTGATTACCTGTTCTAAATTACCGCTTTTTAAATACTTCTGAATCTCTTTATCCCTGTCCGCCTCGCGCTGTAACCGCTCTCTTGCCGCCGCCTCAGGATTCATCAGACTCTCTAATTTCTTAAGTTCAAGATACTCCTCCGTCAGCCGCTCCGGCTCTTCCGGGCTTTCCGTCACTCCAACGGTCTGGGCAGACTCCGCCCCTTGTACGCCGTCCGGGTTCTGTCCGCCCTCAGCCTCTTCCACCGCAGCATTCTGCGCCGTATCGTCATTCCAAATCTTGTACAGGAATGTCTTGACCGATTGCACAAAAGTAGAGATCCAGGAACGAACTGCATCAAGAAGTCTCGCACCTGCCGGTGCTGTCTGCGCCGTACTCTCACGTTTCCTGTCAGAGACCGCCTGCGCATTAGCGGACAGTTCCAGTCTGACACCGCCCTGCATGACGGTGCTCTTGCCGTTTGGACTGGCATTGCCGACGTTCGCTTCTTTGCCATCTTCGGTCTTGTCTTTCTTATCCTTGTCCTCTTCTTCGGCACGCTGATAATTCAGACTGAACTTCTCACCGTTTCCTGTCTTATCCGCCGCATCGGGCATTTTCAGTTGTGAATAATCATGATAATCGTTTCCGTTTATTCTGTTGACCATGCTGACATTATAGCAGATTCGCCGCGAAAAAGCTACACTGCTTATTTCTGGTTAATATAGTTCACAAGCCCTTCCGCCGCAATGATCTTCTGCATAAATTCCGGAAATGCCTGCCCCTTGTAGGTTGTATTCTTCGTTACATCCGTGATGATTCCGGTGTCAAAATTCACCTCCACCACATCCCCTGCCTCAATCTCTTCTGCCGCCTCAGGGCACTCGATGATCGGAAGTCCAATGTTGATGGCATTCCGATAGAAAATTCTGGCAAAAGTCTGTGCGATTACACAACTTACGCCCGCCGCCTTGATCGCGATCGGCGCATGTTCCCTGGAAGAACCGCAGCCGAAATTCTTGGTCGCAACGATAATATCACCTTTGCTTACTTTGCGAATAAACTCTTTATCGATATCTTCCATACAGTGTGTTGCTAATTCCGCCGGATCGGAAGAATTTAAGTAACGCGCGGGGATGATCACATCCGTATCTACATTATCTCCATATTTAAAAACAGTTCCTTTCGCTGATTGCATGACTCCTCCATTCTGGGGGTTACGCCCCTGTCCTGTAATTTTCTAAATCCCTATGCTTATTTCGAGTTCGCGAAGAGTTTTCCGAGATGCAAGGCATCTCTTAGGAATTACTCATAATCTCGCAATCGAGCGTTCGCTCGATTTTTTATATTAGCTGATATGGACTGGAAATCATACCAGTCACTGCGCTTGCTGCCGCTACCGCCGGACTTGCCAGGTAAATCTCGGAATTGACATGACCCATGCGTCCTACGAAGTTACGGTTCGTGGTCGATACACAGCGTTCCCCTTCCGCAAGGATTCCCATATAACCGCCCAGACATGGTCCGCAGGTCGGTGTGCTGACGATCGCGCCCGCCTCGATAAAGGTCTTGAGAAGCCCTTCTTCCATTGCCTTAAGGTAAATTGCCTGGGTCGCAGGAATCACGATGCATCGCATACCTTCCGCCACATGCCTGCCCTGCAGTACCTTAGCGGCGATCCGCAGATCATCCAGACGTCCATTCGTACAGGAGCCGATCACTACTTGGTCGATCGGAATGTCTTCCGTGATCTCATCGACTGTCTTCGTATTCTCCGGCAGATGTGGGAATGCAACGGTAGGCTTGAGTGCGCTTAAGTCGATCGTATACTCTTCATCATATACCGCATCTTCATCCGCCTCATAAACCTTGTATTCCCTTGTCGAATGCTCTTTCATATATGCGATGGCAAGGTCGTCTACCGGGAATATCCCATTCTTTCCGCCCGCCTCAATCGCCATATTCGCGATCGTAAACCGATCATCCATCGATAGATTCTTGATGCCGTCTCCCACGAACTCCATAGATCTATACAATGCGCCATCCACGCCAATCATCCCGATGATATGTAAGATCACATCCTTGCCACTCACCCACTCGGATGGTTTTCCAACTAAATGAAAACGAATTGCCGAAGGAACTTTAAACCATGCCTTGCCTGTCGCCATTCCTGCCGCCATATCCGTACTCCCCACGCCTGTGGAGAACGCGCCCAACGCACCGTATGTACATGTGTGGGAATCCGCGCCGATGATCACGTCGCCCGCCACCGTAAGACCTTTTTCCGGCAAGAGAGCATGTTCGATACCCATCTGTCCCACTTCAAAATAATTCGTGATCTCATTGCGGCGTGCAAACTCGCGCACACATTTGCAATGCTCCGCCGATTTGATATCCTTATTCGGCACAAAATGATCCGGCACGAGCGCAATCTTATCCTTGTGGAACACACCGTCCACATTCATTTTTTCCATCTCTTTGATCGCGACCGGACTCGTGATATCATTTCCCAATACCAGATCCAGATCCGCCTCGATCAACTGTCCCGCTTCCACACGGTCAAGTCCGGCATGAGCCGCCAGAATTTTCTGCGTCATTGTCATTCCCATATTTCTATTTTCCTCCTAAATTCTATTCCGAAAAATAGGGTTTGCATGGATAACCCAGACAAACCCTGTCAATCAATTCATTTCTGCTATTACATCGTCCATGGAATGAGTTGTAATATACTCAAAGAAGTCTGCCATCTGCTCCGGCGCAATCGTCATGTCCTGCTTAATCCATTGAATAATCACAAAAGCAATGGACTGCGCATAATACTCCGCCATCAGATTCATCGTCAAGCCTCTTTTCGCCAGTTTCTTCTCGCCTGCCTGCTCATTGATAAAAGTATACAGGATTCCCATAATGAATTTTTTGGTGATATTCTCACAGGAATGCTGTCCTTCCAATCTAACAACCTTCTTATAGAATTTCTTGTCTTTCTTGAGATTTTCAAAAATTCCCAGCAGGCTTTCCCTGATCTGCCCTGCCTGCATCACCGGAATGACCGGATCAAGGATTTCTATTTTAATAATCCACTCCAACAATTCATATTTATCCTTGAAATGGTTATAAAAAGTTGGACGAATGACTCCCGCCCCGTCTGTGATCTCCTTGATCGTGATCTTGTCGATCGGCATCCTAAGCGCAAGCTGTTTAAAGCTGTCAGCCAGCATTTGATCGATGTTGGTCTTGGATTGCATAGCCACCCCATATTAATTATTGATCAGTTTATCTTCCCCATTCCAGCTATAAAGTTTTCTGATTTCCTCGCCTACTACCTCAGACGGATGCTCAGAAGCCAGTTTTCTCATTGCCTTAAAGTGAACCTGTCCGCCTGCGGAAGACATATCGAGTAAGAAATCTTTCGCAAAAGTACCGTCCTGAATATCCGACAGAATCTTTTTCATCGTCTTCTTCGTCTCGTCTGTGATAATCTTCGGTCCGGTGGTATAATCGCCGTATTCCGCCGTATTGGAGATCGAATATCTCATGCCCGCAAAACCGGACTGATAGATCAAGTCAACGATTAGTTTCATCTCATGGATACACTCAAAATATGCATTTCTCGGATCGTAACCAGCCTCAACCAGCGTTTCAAAACCAGCCTGCATCAGTGCACATACACCGCCGCAAAGAACTGCCTGCTCACCGAAAAGGTCTGTCTCTGTCTCCGTCCGGAATGTGGTCTCCAAAACGCCTGCTCTTGCACCGCCGATCGCCAGCGCATAGGCAAGTGCCATATCCTGCGCCTTACCCGTCGCATCCTGATGAACCGCTACGAGACAAGGTACGCCTTTGCCAGCCTGATACTCACTTCTTACCGTATGCCCCGGTCCTTTGGGTGCGATCATGGTAACGTCCACATCCTTAGGTGGTACGATGCATCCGAAATGGATGTTAAAACCGTGTGCAAACATCAGCATATTGCCAGCCTCCAAATTCGGCTCGATATCCTTCTTATACATGGCAGCCTGTAATTCATCATTGATCAGAATCATGATAATGTCTGCCTTCTTAGCAGCCTCCGCCGCCGTATATACCTCAAACCCCTGCGCCTCTGCTTTTGCCCACGATTTCGAGCCTTCATACAGACCAATAATCACGTGACATCCAGACTCCTTCGCATTTAACGCATGTGCATGTCCCTGACTTCCGTAGCCGATCACCGCGATCGTCTTGCCATCCAACAGAGATAAGTTACAATCCTCCTGATAAAAAATCTTTGCCATTTTCTACTCCTCCATTTGTTAATTAATTATCATTGTTATCACTCTATAACTTAAAAGGTATTACCCTTCCATTAACTTATATTATTCAATGGGAAGAATGCTCGCTAAAAGCAGCATTCTTCCAGACATGACATAGTTATACTTAGGCATCGTTCTTTGATGCCTTAGTATAACTTCATGTCTTGTTATAGATACGTCACATTCTCAATCCCACGCCCAAGTCCCGCAATTCCCGTCCTCGCAAGTTCCAATATCTCATAGCCGTCCAGCATTCTGATAAATGCCTCAATCTTATCCTGGTCTCCGGTGAGTTCGATCATTAGGCTCTCCGGAGTCACGTCTATGACATTGGCACGGAACAGGTTCGCCACCGCGATCACATCCTGTCTCTGCATCACGGATACCCTGACTTTGATCATGGCGAGTTCCCTGTATACACTTTCCCCAGGACGAAGTTCCTTAAGATCTCTTACATCGATCAGCTTCGCCACCTGTTTCTCGATCTGGTCGAGTATCTCGTCATCACCGGAAGTCACGATCGTGATGCGCGTAAAACGCGGATCTGCCGTCACGCCTGCCGTAATACTGTCAATATTATAGCCGCGTCTGGAAAAAAGCCCGGATATACGGCTAAGCACACCTGATGTATTATCTACCAACAACTGCAATACTTTCTTCTGCATATAACAACCTTTCTGCGCGTGGCTTATTATTCACGTACCGTCAATTATTGTAACAACTCAAAACATAAAAGTCAACCTGTCAGACATCTGTCTCCAGACATTTCTGCAGCGCCAGCGTCCCCGTCCTTGCAACTTCCACGATACTGATCGACTGCATCATGCCGATGAAAAGCTGTATCTTTTCCGGCACATCGCAGATCTGTATAATCATCGTCTTCTTGGACATATCCACGATCTCTGCCTTCATGATTTCACAAGTCTCCATGATATCCCGCCTGTTACCCTTGTTGTATTTCACCTTCATCAGCATAAGTTCCCTGCTGATGCTGGCAGGTTCATCGAACGTTTTGACCTTGATGACATCCAGTTTCTTATTTAACTGCTTCTCGATCTGCTCAATGGTGCGCTGGTCGCCGCTGCTGACGATCGTCATACAGGACGTGGCAGGATCGTCTGTCTCACCCACCGCAAGACTGTCAATATTAAAACACCTTCTGGAAAAAAGCCCTGCCACTTTGCACAGCACACCGGATCTGTTTTCCACCAAAACCGAATATATCTTTTTCATTCCGTCTCTTCCTTTCTATTTCACCAGATCCATCGGGTCAATGAGACATTCTAACAGTACCGACTCGTCTTTTTCAAGAAACTCTTCGATGACCTCATTTGCCCGCTCCATCGTATGCAGGCGCATAAATTTCATGTCGTAAGCCGAAGCCAGTTTCCCAAGATCGGGACTGCCGGATAAGTCTACCACCGAATAATTGTCCTTATAAGTGTAATGCTGATATTCCCGTACCATTCCCAAATAATTATTCTTCAGCACAATGATTTTCACCGGAATGTCAAACTGACGCATCGTGGCAAGCTCCATCATGGACATCTGGAACGAACCGTCACCACACACGGCAATTACCTGCTTATCCCGGTTTGCCAGTTTTGCTCCCATTGCAGCCGGGATGGAATAACCCATCGTACCCATACCGCCCGTAGTCAGGAATCTTCCACCCTTGACGATATGGTAATTACATGACCAAATCTGATTCTGTCCCACGTCCGCCACATAGATGGCATCGTCTTGCATGGCTTCCGATAACATGCGGATAAACTCTGCTGGATCGACATAGTCCGGATTAGGTTTGCGGATGCGTCCCATCGTCTCACGGTATTCGTTCAACGTCTGAATCCATTCTTCATGCTCACAGTGAAACTCCTCTTCCATGAAATCTGCAATGATATGTTTCGCGTCACCGACAAGCGGAATCGTCGGACCTACATTTTTGCCGATCTCCGCTGGGTCCACGTCGATATGTACCAGTACTTTATTCTCCGTGATAAGGTCGGGCTGACTCACCGCGCGGTCTGCAACTCTAGCACCCACCATTATGAGCAAATCCGATTCATTCATGGCACGGTTGGCATAGGGATTGCCGTTATTTCCTACCATACCGTAATACATTGGATGTTTCGTAGGCATCACACCGATTCCCATCATGGTAGAAACGACAGGAACACGATGTTTCTCGGCAAACAGGCGAAGTTCCTTCTCCGCATCACTTAAGAGCACACCTCCGCCCGCACAGATAATCGGTCTCTTTGCCTTGGATAGCTCCTTGACTACCTTCTTAATCTGTACCGCGTGTCCCTTGACCGTTGGCTTGTAAGTGCGCATATTGACTTCTTCCGGATATTTGAATCTATTTACCAGGGCATTCTGGATATCAATCGGGACATCGATAAGCACCGGTCCTTTTCTTCCGGAATTAGCAATGTAAAACGCCTCTTTGAAAATGCGCGGTATCTCATCCGCATCCTTTACCAGATAGCTGTACTTGACGAACGACTCCACCGCTCCAGTGATATCTGCCTCCTGAAAAACATCTGAGCCGAGCAGCTCACTGTTTACCTGTCCTGTAATGCATACAAGCGGTATGCTGTCCGCAAAAGCCGTCGCAATCCCCGTGATCACATTGGTCGCACCGGGACCGGACGTTACCGCGCAGACTCCCACCTGCCCCGTCACGCGAGCAAGACCGCTCGCTGCATGCGCCGCATTCTGTTCCGTGCGGATCAATATCGTTTTGATCTTAGAGTCCAATATACTGTTATAAAAAGGACATATCGCGACTCCAGGATAACCAAATACATATTCCACGCCTTCTTCTTCAAGACATTTTACTATAGCATCTGCACCTAACATATCTATTCTCCCTCGATATTTAATATTCTCTTCGTCAGCTTCACGGCATCCGCCGCATCTTTTGAATAGCCGTCCGCACCGATCTCATCCGCATATTCCTGCGTGATGACCGCGCCGCCTATGATGATCTTGGCTGGCATGTTACACTCTTTGGCATATTCGATCACATGGCGCATCTGCTGCATGGTGGTCGTCATCAACGCCGACAGGGCAATCACCTGCGCATGATGTTCTCTGGCGGCTTCAATGATCTTCTCCTTAGGTACGTCCTTCCCAAGATCAATGACCTTGAATCCGTAATTTTTGAGCATCAACGCCACCAGATTCTTGCCGATATCGTGAATGTCGCCTTCCACCGTAGCGATCACTACCGTGGGCATTTCCTGCTCCGACCTTCCTGTCGCTAACATCGGCTCTAAGTATTCAATCGACGCTTTCATCGCCTCCGCGCTGGCGATCAGTTGCGGCAGGAAATATCTGCCTTTGTCAAAAAGCTCGCCCACTTCGTTGATCGCGGGCAAAAGCACATTGTCCAGAAGTTCCTTCGCCTCATGCCCTTCTTCTAGGGCGCTCTTCGTGTCTTCTACGATTGCCGCACCGTTGCCTTTTAGGACATCGGCATAGAGCTTGTCCGTGGCAGTTGCACTGGCTGCACTGACACGAGCCTGTTGTTTGGCTGCCGCATGGATATGGATTCCCGAACTTACCGTCTGTGGCTGTCCCAGCGCCTCTCTTTTTGCTTTGACCGCATCCATCAGCTCAATATAACGCAGAGCCGCCCCCTCTTTATTCAAGAGAAGATCGGACGCAAACGCACAACTTACCAGAAGTTCCTGTGACGGATTGGCAATCGCCATCGTCAGCCCCGCCTGAATCGCCATCGTCAGAAACGTCGTATTGACAAAACTCCGCTCCGGCAGCCCGAAAGAAATATTTGACAGTCCACAGATGGTTGCCAGATCATGCTCCTTGCAATAGCGGATCGTCTCTAACGTCTCGATTGCCGCATTCTTATTGGCACCCACGGTAGCCACCAGACCATCCACGATGATATCTTCCTTGCGCATACTGATCTCGTAGGCGCGCGCCTGCACTTCCTCTATGATGGATATTTTTTCTGCCGTATTCTTGGGAAGTCCCTTGTCGGACAACGGAAGAAGTACGAACATTGCCCCGTATTTATGAGCAATCGGCAATAAATTGTCAATTTTGACTTTTTCAAGCGAGATGGAATTAATGAGCGCCCTGCCCGGATATCTGCGAAGCGCTGCCTCTAGCACTTCCACATGGCTAGAATCCAAGGACAACGGCAGGTTTGTGATTCCGCTAAGTGTATCAAGCGTCTTAAGCATCATGGCTTTCTCATCGATGCCGCTCATGCCCATGTTGATATCCAGGATGCTTGCACCGCACGCCTCCTGCTCCTCAGCAAAACTCACCACCATATCCATAGAGCCTGCCCGAAGCTGCTCCTGCAATTTCTTTTTGCCGGTAGGATTGATCCGCTCCCCGACGATGATAAAGTGATCGTCAAGCCCGAAAGCGACCGTTTTCCTCTCACTCGTAAGGAAACGCTTCTTTGGTGCCTCCCTGTGTACAATCTGCATATTGCCGACCGATTCTTTTGTCTTCTGTATATGTTCCGGTGTGGTCCCACAGCATCCACCTACAATAGACGCCCCCGCCTCAACCAGCGCCTTCATACATGCACCGAACTCCTCCGCGCCCATATCATAAACTGTGTTGCCATCGGCATCTAGAGAAGGAAGCCCCGCATTCGGTTTTGCAATGATGGGAACAGATGTTACTTGCGCCATTCGGCGTACCACATCCACCATCTTATCCGGACCCGTGGAGCAATTCGTGCCGACCGCATCCGCACCGAGACTCTCAAGGACCACCGCCGCCGTGACCGCGTCTGTTCCGTACAGCGTTCGTCCATCCGCTTCAAAAGTCATCGTGACCATCACCGGAAGTTCGCAGGTTTCCTTGGCGGCAATCAACGCCGCCCGCGTCTCCTGCAGGCTCATCATCGTTTCCACCACGAGAAGATCCACGCCTGCTTCCACGAGATATCCGATCTGTTCTTTGTAGACATCAATCAATTCCTCAAAATTCATCCGTCCCATGGGGGTGAGTTGTTCGCCCGTCATGGTAAGATCGCCCGCCACGTAAGCCTGCCTGTCAACCGCCTCTCTGGACAACGCCACCAGATCTAAGTTCATCTGACGTATCTGCCCTTCCAGACCGTATTCTTTTAATTTGATCCGATTCGCCGTAAAAGTGGGCGCATAAACAATATCGGAACCGGCACTTACAAACTCACGCTGTAAGGCAATCATAATATCCCTGTTTTCCAGTATCCACTGTTCCGGGCAAACGCCTGTAGGCATACCCCTTTTCTGTAGATTTGAGCCGGTTGCACCATCCAGAAAAATAGGTTTTTCCCCGATCAGCGCACGAAATTCCTGTCTATTCATTCCCCTCTGTACCGTCCTGTCCCGGCTCTTCATAAAAGACCGTATCGTCTGTGTCGAAATTGTCCTCCCCTTCATTCGGCTGCTCTTCGGGTACACTTTCCGGCGTATCCGCCGACTCTTCCGACTCTGCGTCGCCATCTTCTGTCTTATTCAGATAACCGCCGCCTAAAATA
Organism: Eubacterium sp.; assembly: GCA_023663915.1. The sequence continues at coordinate 24,417 of JAMPGN010000020.1, forward strand.
CTATTCTCCTCCGTATAAGTCACACCCTCGCCTTCCGGAATCTCCCCGTGCAGGATCTGTATGATATATTGAATACGGATATTTGCCCTGTCATAATATTCCCTTGCCGCCTGCGCAACCGCCTCATCAAAAGACTCTGCTTCATACGCCGTATGATACAAAGCAACTGCCTGCTGCATATTTTCATCGGCTTCGTCGGCCAGGCTTTCCACCGCCGAAAACTGTTCCGGCACGGTAATTTCCGCCATCCATGTAAATTCCGCCTGAAGCTGGTCAAGGTATGAAAGCAGTTGAATTGTCGCGTCGTCAGCCGTTGCATCGATGGCATTCATCCCATCGTTAAACACCGCAATGTGCTCAAAAAATGTATTCATATCCTCTTGGTATGCCGTCAGCTCTTCATCATTCTTACCGCATGCCGTGAACAGTAATCCGCATAACAGTCCGATGCATAAGACGACTATCCTTTTCCTGTTTCTCAATACAATTCCTCCAATAACATGCATTCTGCCTGATACACGCAGGTTTCTTTGTTATTTTGTACCGAATATCCGATCGCCTGCATCACCCAAGCCGGGACATATGTAAGCCTGCTCATTCAGACAACGGTCTACATTGCCGACATAAATCTGTATATCCGGATGATCCGTGCGCAGCCGTTCCAATCCTTCTGGTGCGGCAATCACACACATGAATTTGATCGTCTTTCCGCCATGCTGTTTGATAAAATCAACCGCCTCTGACCCTGATCCGCCGGTAGCAAGCATAGGATCTACCACCAGAATCGTTCTCTGATCGATAAATTCCGGCAATTTGCAGTAATATTCATGTGGCTTGTGGGTATCCGGATCTCGGTAAAGCCCGATGTGTCCTACTTTTGCACTGGGAACCAATTCCAAAATACCATTCACCATGCCAAGACCGGCACGCAGAATCGGCACGACCGCTAATTTCTTACCGGAAATTCTAGGGGTCATGCATGTCTCGATCGGCGTCTGTACTTCCACATCCTCTACCGGTAAATCCCTGAGCGCTTCATACCCCATCAACATTGCAATTTCTTCAATACATCTTCTAAATTCATTCGTTCCCGTGTGGATATCCCGAAGCTGGGAAATCTTATGATGAATCAGAGGATGATCCATAATAAATACGTTTTCCATGTTTCCTCCATGTCAGAATCGTTTACTGTGATTTTTTCCCTCGTCTGTGTCAAAATAATCCTTATCTATAAATACTACTTTTTTCTGACGTTCAAGTCAACCACTTTTGTTCTCATAACTCATTAATGATCTCCGTAATCGACATTTCCTTCATCCGCTTCGCCGGAGCATACACTGCCGCGGCGCAGGCGAATAGGAAGATCAAAAGGATGATCATGATCGGCTCAAACGGAATCTTCCACACACCGCCGAAATGCTCGATAATTAATTTCATGATTATTAAACGATGCAGGTAAAGCCCCAACACGCATCCAACCACGAATCCGCATACGGCATAGGTCACGGCTTCCGCAGTGATCATTCTGGTCATCTGGCGTACACTCATTCCGATGGCACGCATCGCCCCGTACTGTCGGATTCTCGCTGACACACTCATGGAAATGCTGTTCATAATATTAAATATGGCAATCAGCGCGATGATCGTCAGGAAACCATAGGCAGCGATACGGAATACCCAGAAGGTAGAGTTGTTGGACTGGTTTTCCTCCCTTCTGTCTCCAAATTCATTTTCACCTGCCAGAGTCCTGAGCGTATCGACCGTCTCTTCTGACGCGTCTTTCGTAAGCTGTATATTCAGCATGATATAATCTTCTTCCCCCGTAATGCGTTGAAAGGTTTCCTCCGTGCAGATGACCGATGGGCGGTCTTCAACACCAATTCCTTCCGAGACGACGCAGGCTATCTCCAATTCAGTATCCCCGATCTGAATCTTATCACCAACATCCAGACGGCTGTCCTTATTATAAATCGTCAGCGCATAGTCCGAATCACCGTCAACCTTCGCGATATCACCACTGACAACCGATCTTTTTGACCACTGGAACATCCAGTCATCATAGGAAACCAGATTGACACTGCCTGCCGCGCCGTTGATCTTTGACGGCGTATCGAGTGCGTAAGCACAGCCGAAGATTGCTTCCACACCGGACAGACGATTTATTTCCTCTTTTAATCCCCGATCGATGGAATTAGCATTATCGACGGCGGCAATGGAAATATCGGGATTTAGGTCACTTGCGGACGGAAGGATTTTCCTGACAAAATCAATTCCTGCAAAGAAAGCCAGAAACAATGCTACCGTAAACGCAAACGATAACGACATCAGTATCAGATTTTTTCTGACCGATACCGCATGATAGATGCCAAGCGCACTCTCCACTTTAAAAAGACGGGTGTCTGCCGCATAGGAAACCGTTTTCCCTGTCTCCGCATTGCCCGATACTGCCGCCATGGGAGATACATCCGCCGCACGCTTCGCGGGCGTATGCGCAGCAAGCAGTACGGATATCACGCCAACCAGAGCGCCGCTTACCACCGCAACTGCGCTAAGCCGGAAGGAAAACTCGCTAAACTCGCCGCCTACAATATTTTTCAAAAAGATACACAAAATGTACGAAAACAAAATCCCCAATACCAGACCGATCGGCACTGCGCTCTTACACCAGTTCAACGCTTCCAGGCGCACAAAATGCATCACCTGTTTTTTGCTTGCGCCAATACAACGCATCATGCCGAAAAACTTCGTCCGCTGGGAAACGTTGCTGTTCATACAGCTTGAGATCATCAGCACTGCGGCAATCAGTATCATGACAAACACTGCCGCCGCAGTGCTGTACAGACTATTGATATCCTGTCTGCTGCTCGCGCCGGACATACCGACGGTAATGAGATTTTCTGTGATGTTTTCGTCGGAAAGATGGTATTGTTCTTTGATGCCGGCAATCGCTTCTCTGAGATCTGTATTTTGCCGGAAGCGGACATAATATACCGGCTGGCTGGTTTCTGCATCCGCAGTGTCAATGGTATTCGCGGCATATATTTGATCCAGTGCACTCACGCTCATATAAACACAGACACCATCAAACTTATTATCATACAATGCCCGCTCGTCCATACAGAATCCCGTTACCGTATAATCAAACCCGCCCGCCGGTGTCTGAATCGTAACGCTTTCGCCTACGTGGATTCCCAGCCGCTCTTTTGCCGGAATGCTAAGCATCACTTCTCTGTCATTTTGCGGATATGCGCCTTCCGTCTCATAATTTCTGATATCATGGACATACGCGCTCTCCGTGCCATATAAAATGACTCTTGTGTCATTTATTTGATATCCCTCGTAAATATCTTCACCCAGCGCACGATACCATGCCGACGCAGTCACGTCACCCTGCCCTTTCATCTGTTCTGCTTCTGCCTGTGATATGCCGCTCAGAATAATATGGTGGCTTCCGTGCTTTGTTATCATGGCTTCCTCTTCCGCCTTCGTCATGATTTCCGCCATGGAAAAGACAGACGTCACAAGAAACACGGCAAGAATAATACAGATCAGCGTCAACCGGTTCTGCTTTCTGCGGGTTCTGGCGGAGATGGGGATAAGGCTCAAATAACTTTTCATGATATTCTTTTTCATTCTGCGCACCTCCCCAGATCGGATAACACGCCGTCCGACACCTGTAAAACCCTGTCGGCAGTCTGCGCGATACTGCGGTTGTGGGTGATCATAATGATGGTCTGCTCGTATTTTCTGGATGCGTTCTTAAGCAGCGCGATCACCTCACTGCTGTTCTGCGTGTCCAGATTTCCCGTCGGTTCGTCAGCGAGTATCAGCGAAGGTCTTGTGATAAGCGCACGCCCAATCGCCACTCTCTGCTGCTGCCCGCCGGATAACTGGCTGGGCAGATGGCTGCGGCGTTCTTTTAAGTTCAGGACTTCCAGCAGTTCTTCCAGATATTTCTGATCCGGCTTCTGGTAATCCAAAAGCATCGGGAACATCATATTCTGCTCCACAGTCAGCTCTGGAATCAGGTTAAACGCCTGAAAAATAAATCCGATATTCCTCCGCCGGAAGATCGTCAGATTGTTTTCTTTCATGGAAAAAATATCTTTGCCATCGATTACTACTTTGCCAGACGTTGGTGTATCAAGCGCACCGATCATGTTGAGCAGCGTGCTCTTGCCGGAGCCGGATTCTCCGACGATCGCTACATATTCTCCCTTCGGGACGGTAAAACTGACATTTTTCAACGCCTGTACCGCCGCTTCGCCGCTGCCGTAAGTCTTGCAGATCTTGTCAACTTCCAATAAATTCATTGTATTTGCACCTCTCTCTAACTTAATTTGTTACAAAAAAGCATAGCATCCAAATACTACAGCCAGACTTCAATAAGGCTACAATTTTGTAGGAAAAGAAAACGGCAGTTCAGCCTGCCGTTTTACACAAAAAATTTATGAGAAATGCCGTCCCCTGCCCTAACCGGCTGTCAACCTCAATCGTGCCGTTATGTGCCTCCACCACGGCTTTTGCCAAAGGCAGTCCGAGTCCGATACCCTGCGTGTCCTTGGAATACCTGCTTCGATAAAACCTTTTGAAAATATGGTGAAGGTCTTCCGCATGGATACCGCTCCCATTGTCTTTGACTGCGATCCGCACGGTGGATGCCGATTCTCCCCATTCCATCCGTACCACGTCCCCGCGTTCCGTGTGGTCTAAGGCGTTTTTAACAATATTGCTGACTGCTTCCACGATCCAGTTTCGATCACAGAAAAATACGAGCGTTTCACTGCCCGACAGAACAATCTCCTTCCCTTCCTGTCCGGCACGGAAGGAAAAATGTTTTTTTACTTCCTCCATCATCTCCGAAAGATTTTCCAGACGCTTCTCCATTACCATAGACCCCGCGTCAAATTTGGTAATCTTTAACAGATTCAATACCAGCGTCTCTATCCGGTCAAGCTCCTGTTCGGACAGTGCGGAAAACTCCTGTATCGTCGTTAAATCCTTCTCTCCGGCTTCCGCCTGCATGATGCCGTTGTAGATATCCAGAGCGGCAAGAGGCGTCTTTAACTGATGGGAGATATCAGATATGGTATTTTGCAGAAACTTCCTTGATTCCCCTTCCTTCTGTGCTTTTGCATCCAAAATGGCGGCTAAGGAGTTGATCTCGTGGAATAATCTGTACAGTTCGCCCTCTTCGTTGCACTCGATACGGGCGCTCCGGTCGCCAGATATGTATTCTTTAATCTTTGACGCGGCATCTTCCAGAAGTTTATTCTGGTCTTGAAAATATCTGCAGCAGAGCAAAAGAATCAGGATTCCGGTGCAAAGCGGACATAAGAATAGATAAATCAGTGTATTTTCCGCTATACCAGCTGCAAACGCCGCACAGAACAAGACAGATGTAACTACACAGAGGGAAATTATTTGTAGAAACAATATTTTTATTTTTTGGTTTGCAAATATTTTCATATACACCTTCGCCTGTCGTAAATCTACTTGTGATATGGTAACTGTCAGCGCAATTTCTGCATTCACGCCTGATTTCATTCCCCAGTCTTCCATTTATACCCCATGCCGCGCACGGTCACGATCTTTGTCGGTTCTCCGGGATTATCTTCGATTTTCATGCGCAGTCTGCGGATATATACCGTGAGCGTCTTGTTGTCGATATAGTTCTCGTCACAGTCCCACAGCCTGCCTAAAATCTGTTCCGGCGAAAGCACCGTGTTCGGATTTTCCATAAAAAGGCAGAGCAGCTTGTACTCGTTCGCTGTCAATTCCAGCGGTTCTCCGTTTTTATAGCCTTCTCCCTTCAAAAGCTGTAAGGTAATGCCGTTAGAAACCAGCTCTGTATCCGGCTGGCTAAAATTACCGCTCCTGCGCAACAGCGCATTGACACGGGACAAAAATACCGCCAGTTTAAAAGGCTTCGTGATATAATCGTCCGCACCGATATCAAGCCCCATGATGATATCGGTTTCCTCATCGACGGCGGTCAGAAACATGATCGGCACTTTGGAAGTCTGGCGTATTTTCTTGCAAATTTCAAAACCGGAACCGTCGGGCAGCGACACGTCGAGAATTATCAGATCGTATCTGCCGTCCGTCCAGAGTGTTTCTGCCTCCTGCTTCGTGCGGGCAACGTCGATCTCATATCCCTGCTTTCTGATGGCAAAGGTAAGCCCGTTTATCAAACTCAGATCATCCTCCACAAAAAAGAGTCGTTTCATGGTGTATACCGTCCTTTAAATATAACTCGCGAATCAAAGCATTGATACGTTTTAATGTTTCTTATCTTGCGACATATCGCAATTTCAATGCAGCCTCTACTTCTTCCGCTGTTAGCCAACCCTTTTCTCTAGCAGACTGCTCTCCTTCATCCAGTTTTGTCAATAGCTGAATAGTCGCTTTTAACCGATCCAACTCATCAACATCTACAATAGCATATGCTCCCCGACCATTCCGAGTCAGATACACCGGCTGGTTTGTCCTTACCTCTTTTAACACTTCTGTATAATTCCGTAAATCTGATATTGGTTTAATGTTTGGCATATCATCACTCCATTTTTATTTTCTAAGCTCTATTATACACAGGCTCCCCAAAAATAGAAATGTAAATATG
>JAMPGN010000210.1 GCA_023663915.1 Eubacterium sp.
TGTCTGGCCCAGACTGATCACGGACGACGCGGACTACTATCTGGTGTCAAACGGAATCCAGGAGATTCGGGAAAACGGCTTCGGCAGAGCGAACATCCCCGCCATGATGGCGGCTGTGGTGGTGATCTCCGTTCCCCTTGTGATCCTCTTTCTCCTGTTTCGGAAACAGATCATGGCAGGCGTCGCCAGAGGAGGGACAAAAGGATGAGACTGACAAAATGGTATCAGAACTGCAAAAAAAGGCTGCCTGTCCTTATGCTGCTGCCCGTCCTTTTCCTGCTTTCCGGCTGTCACGGTCAAAAAGCCCTTCCGGAGTTTGCCGTGCCTGAAAGTTTTGACACGTCGCAGACCTACGAGATCACTTTCTGGGCGAAGAACGACACCAACAAAAACCAGACCGACGTGTATAAAAAAGCCATCGCCGACTTTGAAACGCTCTATCCGAATATCACGGTCAACCTGAAACTCTACACGGACTACGGCAGGATTTTTAACGACGTGATCACCAACATCGCCACCGGCACCACGCCGAATGTCTGTATCACCTATCCGGATCACATCGCCACTTACCTGACCGGAAAAAACACCGTAGTGCCGCTTGATCTGCTGTTTGCGGATGAAAAGTACGGTCTTGGAGGGAATGCGCTTTCCTATGACGGACCCACACAGGACGAGATCGTGCCGCAGTTTCTTGCGGAGTGTATGCTGGGGGAACAGCACTACGCCCTCCCCTATATGCGTTCTACCGAATGCTGTTATATCAATAAAACGTTTGTTGAGCAGCTCGGCTACACCCTCCCCGACGTGCTGACCTGGGATTTTATCTGGGAAGTCTCGGAAGCCGCCACCAAAAAAAACGAGGACGGCACTTTCGCCTTGAACGGTCAGAACGTGATGATCCCCTTTATCTACAAGTCAACCGATAACATGATGATCCAGTTTTTGCGGCAAAAAGGCGCGGGCTACTCGACGGACGCGGGCGATATCGAACTCTTTAACGCGGACACGGAATCGCTGTTGCGAGAGGTCGCCGGACATGCAAAAACGGGCGCTTTCTCCACATTCAAGATCTCCAGCTATCCCGCAAACTTCTTAAATGCGGGTCAGTGCGTCTTTGCCATCGACTCCACCGCAGGCGCCACTTGGATGGGCGCGGACGCGCCGCTTGCCGATATCAGCGAGGACGCCTTTGTGGACTTTGAGACGGAGATCCGCATGGTGCCCCAGATCGACCCTGCCCACCCGCAGATGATCTCTCAGGGACCGTCGATCTGCGTCTTTAATAAGGCGGACCCGCAGGAAGTTCTGGCATCCTGGCTCTTTGCGCAGTATCTTCTGACCGACGAAGTGCAGATTGGTTACGCCAAGACGGAGGGGTATCTGCCCGTCACGACAAAGGCGCTGTCCTCTCCCGCCTATCAGGACTACTTAAGCAGAAGCGGCGAAGACAACAACACCTATTATCCGATCAAGATCGGGGCGTCAAAACTTCTGTTGGAGCACACAGCCGATACCTTTGTGACGCCTGTATTCAACGGCTCCGCGTCGCTTAGAAGCGCCGCCGGGCAGCTCATTGAAAATGTGACGAACTCTGTGCGGCGCGGCGAAACGGTGGACGACGCCTATATGGAAAAACTTTATGCGGACGTAACGGCGCTCTATCGGCTGGACCAGAAAGATATTGCCACAAACGGCAAGCAGGAACTCGGCGCGCTGCCCCGCTTTGCCGCACTTTTTCTGGCTGTCCTGCTCGTCACCTGGATCTGTCTGGCGCTCTATATGCTTGCGGATTTGGCAAAAAAGCGAAAAAAAGATTGATTTATCCGTCGGATATGGTATAATCGTCGCTGTAGAAGCTAACAAAAACTGCTACTATTGAGGAGGAAAATCAATGAAAAAGACAATCGCATTGACACTGACGCTTGCTCTTGTGTTATCTCTTACCGCCTGCGGTAACGGCACAAGCGGCGAAGACAAGAAATCCGACGGCGTTATGACCTATGCCGAGTACATGGCAGCCGCGCTTGACAGCGAGGTCGTGATCGAGACTTATGTACAGGCGAAGCAGTCCTGGTGGGAAGATAAGGCGACCCTTTACACACAGGATAAGGACGGCGCATACTTTATCTACAACGCAGTCTGCTCCGAGACTGACTATGAAAAGCTCACGCCCGGCACAAAGATCAAGGTAACAGGCTATAAGACCGAGTGGTCCGGCGAGATCGAGGTTGCCGAAGGCGCGACCATCGAGATCGAAGACGGCAGCTTCACCGCTGCCGCCGCCGATGTGACCGATCTGCTTGGCAAAGATGAACTAATCGACCACCAGAACCAGCTTGTCGCTTTTAAGGGCATGACCGTTGAGACCTACGAGAAAGACGGCGAATCCTATGACTGCGCTGTCGTTTACAACGACGACAATTCCGGTTCCGCCGATTCCAACAGCGATCTGTACTTTAATGTATCCAAAGACGGCGCGACCTACACTTTCTGCGTGGAGTCCTATCTCTGCGACAACAGCACCGACGTGTACAAGGCGGTGGAAAATTTGAATGTGGGCGATACCGTTGATCTGGAGGGATACCTGTACTGGTACAACGGGGCGAATCCGCATATCACTTCCGTGACTGTGAAGTAAGACCATATAAAAAACATAAGACAGCGTGGAGGGCAGGAATGCTTTTTACGCTGTCTTCAATTCACTATGTATTTACCTCGGCTTCATCCCATGAACTATTTCCCATTATCCATTCAAATGCGTGATGTCTCCATAGGAATATTACTTCAATGTAATCTTTTCTCTTTATCATTCAAATTGGCAAACATACAATTTTTTAATTTTAATATTTATCCTTTCAAACTATTAACAGTTATTTGTTATTTTGAGTATTGTTGTTACCCTTTGCAATTTGTTTTGTATATGTTGTATCCCTCTTTTTAACATTAATCTGATTAACTTTATTCAACGTAATTAACGATATTATCAACGATAATATTCCGATGCACGTTTGAATTATTGCCATAACATCTTGAAATCCCATACTTTTTACCCTCCACATAAATCTGTATTATAATTGGTTCAAATATCAAACATTTACTAGACGCCACTTTATATCTCATAAAATCTTCATAGTTACATTTGTTACTTAAATATAAAAATGCCAAAATCAATCAACTTTTAAAGCAATGGCAATTTCTTTCATCTCTTGAACAGAAATAAATGCTTCCTTTATAGTTACGTTTTTAAATGTAGGTCTCATCGTATTTTTATTACGTGGACACTTTGCTGCCAAAATTCTGACCTGATTACCATTACTAAAAGCAAAAACGTCACAATTATCTTCTGGAAAAGTTAATGGCGTTATTTCATACTGAAAATCAGTATTTTCATCCCAATTTTCCGGATACGATATGTTATAAATGTGTTCAAATGCATCCTTCTTTTTCATATCAAATATCCTATCATTAACGGCTATTTTTTCTAAATTTTCTTTTAATGAATCTATTTCGCTAACAAGCGGTGCCGTCAATATCCTCTTTGGAAATATAGCTCCATCTACACAAAATAGTAAAACTCCATTATGCCAAAAGTCATCCACCATATCCCCTTCTTTGATCGTCTCCATAATAATAGCAAATTTATACGGATCTCCTAGTAACATTTTTATCTTCCTTTCATAGACAATTTAAACATTTTCTTAATATCTGTTGGCACTTTACTTAAATCTAAAAAATTCTTTCCTTGATTAGTTGAACCGTACATGGGACAAGCCCAGCCCGCTGACATAGCGCACTCTGGCGGTTTAACAGGTCGTATCGGTATTCACTTCTCCTCCTTTCTTCCTTTAATTGGTTAATGAACAACCATACTTTGTACCAGTTAAATGCTATATCATTGTAAAAGTTTATCTGCACTATCATTTCAAATTTTTCCAAGTGCCTTTTGTACATCTTTTCCTACAATCCCATAACTTCCCAACCCATAAATGCTTCGGTATTTAGGCTTACTATTTAATATTCTTACTTGTCCATTAATATCAACATATTCTTCCTTTAATACATTCCAAAAAGCAAAGTCTATATTTCTATCACTCTTAGATACACCGACATTACCTACCGTTTCAAAATATCCTTTCCTCCACGGTTGATGATTAACAATTACTGGCGCAATTAAAAGTTCCTTATTATCCAAATCATTTGGTATTACCTTGTTATTGGAACTATACTGATATATATATATATAAGTGTCATCCCATTAATAAAAGAATCAACACTCTTAAGATTTGTTTGAATAACCTTTCCATAATAAAACACATCATTAATAGGTTGCAATACAAATACATCTCCTTCTTGCGGTTTTTTTGCAGATTTTTTCATTGAAATCAAATAATTAAATGACAATATTTCTACCTCCTTTTTATTATAGATATCCATGCTCCCTTAGCCATGCCTCGCCCCATTTTTTAGCATCATCATACCAATCCCGTGTACTACTAATACTGTTAATCTTATTACTAAATTGTTCATTATTTTCTATCATTGCCTGCTCAATAGCCCTAGCTTGCTTTCTTGTAAGAGGTTCCGTTGTTATTTCATTTAAATAATCAAATCTATCTCCATACGAATATTCAAACATTTTCCCCTCCGTCACGTCAACGGACTCGTTTCGGTACTGTTCCCGCAGCAGGCGGTTTCCGCACAGGTCATAGGCATACCGCTTCCCTGTTCACGCTTCATACTCCCCAAACAACTCCTCATAGGTATATCTTTTCTCCCGTCTTCTTTCTCTCGTTTGTTCGAGTACCTCCTTATATGGTTTTTCCAGTTCTTCAAACTGTTCGCCCGTGATTCTGAAAAACCACTGCCCGCTGCTTTCCTCAAAAACACCCAGCCTCTTCATCTCCTCCGTGATCTCCCATCTTTTTTTGCTGTCAGCATAGTTGGGAAACATCACCATATTGATATCATAATGATACATGTCAGCATATTCCGCCCAGAACAGAGCGTCTAATTCAAAGCGCCCCTCTGAATCCAGTTGAAAAAATTCATATATATCGGTATTATAATCCGGATTCCACATAACTTTCCGTGTTCCGGTTATCCTATTTCCCTTAAGCACTGTCCATATCATACATTGATCCGTATCGGGATCGTATGCATAGACACAATCATCTACACACAATTCTGGCAAACCATCTCCATTCATGTCAAAAAGATAATAGCTGTAATAGGATTTGAAATCTCTCACGATATACCACCCTTGTGCCTCATAATAGTCTCTGATATATACTTCTTTGCCGGTTTCCCTGTCCAGAAAAGGGACTTCGTTGTTCATCAGTCTCCAGAATTTCTGTTTACAGGCTTCATACATCTCCTCATTTCCCGTTTCAAATTCCGCAGAATACTCCACTTCGTCATATGCCTCCAGAATCAGCGCAAAGGTTTCCTCATCTACAAAAGGAACCTCTTCCTCCTCGTAATAGAACCACATATGACCCTCCAAAGTATGCTCATATAGAATCTCTTCCTTTTCGCTTTCGGATTCCTCCTGCCTGCTCGTGGCTTCTGATTCGATGTTTTCCGTCAATTCTTCTGATGGTTCTTCTTCCTGTAACGCTGCTTCCTCTGACAGTTCCTCGGCTTGTTCTTGTAACGCCGTTTCCTCTGACAACTTTTTCTGTTCAGACTTCACAGATAACAATACAGTAAGTACGATTAGACATATCATCAATAGAGCATATCCGTGTTTTCTACTCTTCATATTTTCTCTTCTTTCCGCCATTACACGCTCCGCACAATCCGTTTTCTTCATTATACCGATAGCCCTCCGTCACGTCAAACAGCGTAAATATCCTGACAATTTCTTACTTCCCGCGGAAAACAAAAACTTTTTGGCATCCCCCTCCCTGCGACACACGGCTGGGATTATTCTATTACCCCACCTTTCATCCGTACAGCTTGATAATTCATAGTTAAGAAGCTTACGTTTCATTCTTATTCACCATTTGCATACATCGTTATGTTGTGTACAAACTTATTATACTTCAATTCTTTGGTATTTTACGCACAGCTCATTGTTGTGTGATATGATTTAGAACAACAAAACCACCAATGATTACAGGAAGCCGAAAGGAGCATACACAAAGATGAAAGAGCTGTACGAAATTATCAGAGATCTACGGGAAGACAGAGATATCAAACAGAAAACTGTCGCAGAATATCTCAACGTATCACAGCAGGCATATTCAAATTATGAGAACGGTCATCGTGAAATTCCAATCTGGGCTATCACAAAACTCGCAGAGTATTATGAAGTCAGCATCGATTATCTGCTCGGCGCGAAACAGAGTTATGCGGACAGTTCAAATCTGAGCAATAAATATCTTGGCGACATCACTATGCACGATGTCGTCTACGACATCCAGAAATTGAATCCGCAGAACAAGAGCAATCTTCTTAAGTACATCCGTTTTTTGAAAGAGTCAGAGCAGGAGAAATAGTGAATTCAGGGGAATCGATTCCGGCTGTTCGCTCATGAGCAGCCGGATAGAGATTTCCAGATTTTCTATTTCATAAGGACTTCATTTATGTTGAAACTCATATTTTACATAATATAGGATTAAATATATTCGTTATTGTGGCGTGCCCAACTATATTTTTTCCCTCATACATTATAATTTGCTTGCCTATCCACAAACATGCCGGATAAGCTTCGGAAGAAATAAAGGTAATTGTCCCTTTAATATTCTCATTCCTGTCATTTTCTATATTATAGTAGCTATGCACGCCAGTGATTAAACAATTCTCACAGATTAGATGCGCCGGACGATATCCTTCATATAAGTTGTCTCTTCTATTTCCAACAAATTCAAACATTACTTCAATATCAGGTTTTAATTGCATTTGTCACCTCTTTCATTATACTCATTTAACGAACTCGTTTCGGCACCGTTCCTTGAGCAAGAAAAATATCTCATTCATCTTCTTTTTTTAATAAATATTGATTGCCACCTGCCAGCGGCTTAATAATGACGCCCTTTTCGTAAGCCACTTTTGCACCTATAGTATACCAATGATTAGGATAATATCCGCAACCCCCATTATTTGGATTTATGACATAAGCACCTTTCAATAATCCCTTTTTAAATTGAGTAATCACTTTTTTCCAAAGAGCATCAATATTATCAGCGGAAAGAGCTCCCATACAAGATTCAACCAGCTCTATTTCATCATCTTCTCCTAATAGTATGATCAAATCACCTCTTTTCTCATTCAAATTAGCCATGAGCAAAACTCCATACATTTAGTATTTATGCAGATTTGCGATACAC
>JAMPGN010000211.1 GCA_023663915.1 Eubacterium sp.
TTAAGAAAGCCTCAACCGTCGCGTAACCAATCCCCCTGCTGCCGCCGGTTACGATGGCGACTTTGTTCTCCAATAACATGAAAAAAACCTCCTTCTCATTAGGCGATATGCCCTTCTTGAAATAATATTTTCTTTAGTATACCATAGTTTTGAATAAAAAACGAACAAGTTCGATTACGAGATTATGAGTAATTTCTAAGAGATACCATGCATCTTAGAAAACTCATCGCGAACTCGAAGTTTGTCTAAGAATTATTATCTCTTCAACGGACTCTCCCGATAGATAATGTCTGATCTGCTCGGACCGTTGGAGATCATCGTGATCGGATAGCCGATCTGTTCTTCTATGAACTCCACATAATTACGGCAGTTCTCCGGTAATTCTTCATAAGCTTTGATCCCCCGGATATCGCATTTCCAACCCGGCATTTTCTTGAGTACCGGCTTTGCTTTTTCCAGCTTACAGGTCACGGGAAAATCTGTCGTGACTTCTCCGTCCACCTCGTACCCGACGCATACGGGAATCTCGTCCAGATATCCCAGCACATCGAGTACCGTAAATGCCACGTCCGTCGCGCCCTGCAGCCTGCACCCGTACTTGGAGGCCACGCAGTCAAACCAGCCCATGCGACGCGGACGCCCCGTGGTCGCGCCGAACTCGCCGCCGTCTCCGCCGCGCCTTCTGAGCTCGTCCGCCTCGTCCCCGAAGATTTCCGACACGAAAGCACCCGCCCCCACTGCGGAGGAATATGCCTTGCATACCGTGATGATCTCCTTGATCTCGTAAGGTGGAAGTCCTGCACCGATCGCCCCAAACGCTGCAAGCGTGGAAGAAGACGTCACCATCGGATAAATACCATGATCCGGATCTTTCAAGGTGCCGAGCTGCCCTTCTAAAAGAACAGTCTTCCCGTCCTTCAAAGCACGGTCTAAATACGCCGACACATTGCACACATAAGGCGCGATCATCTCTTTGTATTCATGCAGTGTATCGAAAAGCTCCTCCGGCTTCATCGGCGGTTTATGGTATAAATGTTCCAAGAGCACATTCTTGGTCTCGCAGATGCGCTCCACCTTGTCTTTTAACAACTCCTCATCGAAAAGCTCACTCACCTGAAAACCGATCTTCGCATATTTATCTGAATAAAAAGGTGCAATGCCCGACTTCGTAGAGCCAAACGATTTGCCGCCAAGCCGCTCCTCCTCACACTGGTCAAACAGAATGTGGTACGGCATGACCATCTGACACCTGTCCGACACGAGAATCTTCGGCATCGGCACGCCCCTGTCCGTGAGCGACTTGATCTCATTCATTAAAATCGGAATATTCAATGCTACGCCATTGCCGATGACGCTG
Organism: Eubacterium sp.; assembly: GCA_023663915.1. The sequence continues at coordinate 1,358 of JAMPGN010000211.1, forward strand.
GTCGTATGATCGTAAAAAACGCCCGACGGCAGCGTATGGAGCGCAAATTTCCCGTAACTGTTTACGATTGTATGCCCTGCATTGGCACCGCCCTGGAAACGCACGATGATATCCGCTTTTTCCGCTAACATATCCGTGATCTTGCCTTTGCCCTCGTCTCCCCAGTTGGCGCCGACTACTGCTTTTACCATGGTGATTCCTCCTTTTATTTACGATATTTACAGAGTTTTGATATGAAGATGGTCTTCTTATATCTTGGATTTATTTTCTCTAAATCATACAAAAAACGGGCTGTAAAAAACCCGCTTTTTGTTTTTTACTTTATGATTATAGAATAGTTTTTACCATAAGTAAAATCAATATTTATTATATGTGATATAAGCTGTGTGTATACTTTCTAAAATAATCTATTTCACAATACGATTGTCTTTATTTTATCATCAATTTCTTTGGCATAACCATCTGTGTCCACAGTTTTATAATCCGATAGCCGCAAAGATGGCAAAAACAGTTTGGATATTTCTCCCAAAAATTCACTTACATTTTCAGCAAAATGGATTATGGCACGGTATTCATCAATGATTCCCGCCATATTTTGAATATCGTTCAATTCCTTCACTTTTCTGGTAAGACTCTCCTTCTGCTCTTCCCAATATTTTATGATATTGTATTTATATTCAAAATTGAACAGACTTTCTTTATCCGATGCGCTGACGGACACTGGAAAAACTTTATCTATATATTTATCATCCTTCAATAATTGTTCCACTTCATACATACAATTTCCGCTATGCAGATACGCGTCTGAAACAATCACTACCACATAATCTGTCTCTCTTATGGACTTCATAAACTGATTCAGGTTGTCCCAGGATTTTAAATGTGTTTTATCAAGAATCACATGATACTTATACCGCTCCAACGATGCCGCAAAATGTTCCGCCAGCTCTGTATCAGCTCCGGCGTGTGAAATAAAAATAGAAATCATCTGATCCATTTGATCTGCTCCTCCTTCCTCTTCGGCTGTTTTCAAGGTTTCATATTGTAAATTCCTATCCCCGTTATTATCCAGCATAAATTCCGAATTTCTGCTTTCCAGCCATTGCTCCCTACGTTCAATCCGTCCCAGCATGTTTTCTATTCTCCTTACGCTCGTTTCGGATTCAAACCGCATTTCTTTCTGAAATTCTTTCGGGAAATTGATGATTCTCTGCTCTGTATCAAACTGAATCGTGATATCAAAGTCATCCTTTTTCCTAAAAATAACATTTACTACGATTCCGGTTCCTAATGAATCATGTATCACTTTCTCATGGTAAGGCCATTCATGAAACCATTCCGCTTTCTTTTCCCGGGCGCAGACAATAAGATCACGATTACATCCAAAGAAAGCTTCGCTTTCTATTTCAACTGTACTATCCGGTATCGTCGCCTGCAGATATTCACAATTAAAGAAAGCTGCTCTCTTTATCTGCTTTAATCCCTCTTTTAAAGAAATGTTTACAAGATTAAAACAGGAAGTAAAAGTCGCTTCTTCAATCGCCTTGATACCTGCCGGAATATTGATACTGGTTAAACTCTTACACCATTGAAATGCGTATTTCCCTATATACTCACAAGAATCCGGTATATTTATCTCATTCAGACAACGGCAGCCCGAAAATGCATTTTGGCGTATTTCCTTAATGGTATCCGGAAGCTTAATTTTTTCAATGAGTCCTTGTTCTTCAAAGCACATACCCCCTATAGCGACAACCGGTTTTCCCTCTATTTTCTTCGGAAGCACAACGATCGATTTGTCGAATATCTTGCCGGTTCTCTCGATAACGATGGAATGATTCATAACGCTATATCTGTAATAGATTCCTTCCATTACGGTATCATAATAGCTGGTGTCTGTTTCCTTCTTTTCTGCTCTTTGAGACAACCTAGTATTCCTCATTAAAATATTTTTCGCTTCATCGTCGTTTTTATCTATTTTGATTATTTGCTGAGCAACCATCTGTGCCGCATCAAATTCATACCGCTCAATATAAACATGCATTAGCGGACGCAAAATAGACAGGCTGCTCTTCTTATTACCTTTTAATGAAATATTATGTGTATTACTATACAGCCGTACTGCTTCTTCAAAATATAATTTAGCCTTCAACAGATCTCTATATTGATTGTCCGGATCAAAATCCTGATAGATCATTCCCATAGCCGCTTTTTTTCTATAAATGTCTGGAAAATCATCCGGTATATTTTGTAATATGTCAAAAGCCTCCTCAAACTGCTTTTTTCGTTTCAGTTCATGGGAAAATCCCGTTACAATAGTCACATACGTTGTCTGCATGGCAGTATCATTATTTTGATTATTTTGATTATTTTGAATAACCGTTGAAAAACTGCTGATCCATTTTCTATGCTCTTTATCACTCAACTGCTTAAGAAGTTCAATTTTCTTTAAGTCGGGTTTACTTTCATCGAGTAAACTGTCAACCTCACGTGCAAAAGAAGTAAGGTATTTTGTCAAAATTCCGAAATTCTGAAAATCCATATTTAAAAAAGGCATATAAAGCATTCGTGCCTCTTCAAATTGCTTGTTTTCTTCAAGCATACCCCCTAGACGAAGTATGGAAACAGAATCATTTGCATTGATTTCTTCAATGATTTTCGTATAAAATAATCTCTGGTACGTATTGATCCGATAGCGGTATTCGCTATTTCTCTGGATAAATTTCGCGTCACAGAGTCGCTCTATCCTCTGGGATAATTGCCTGTAATTCTCCTCACAGATATAATTCATCAATCCAGCCGGCACTTCATTAGAATGCGATAAGGAAAACGATACATATTTCTGCCATGTGGTCAGTGCTGCCTTTGTGGAAAGACCATAAGGGCAAACAGCCTTATGGAAAGAAGCCGAAATATACTGTTCCTGTATGGTATCCTGTGCATGATCTGCAGCCAGCTTAGCCAGTTCCAGGGAATATAATCTTCCCTTGTCTGTTATGATCTGCCGATAGTTATTTTTTGTGTAAAAAATATCCAATATGCATTTGATATCCACCCCTGCCGGAACTAACTCAGGAAGAAACAGATTGGAAAGGGAAAAAACATGCTTTTCAAACGAAACTACGGTATTGCGATCCATCCGTTCCATATTAACCAGCTCTACTAAAGTATCCGTCACATTATTGGATGTCTGGCTGAAAAATGCCTCGGCATCCATATCATGCCGCAATTTAATAGAGGCTATCCGGTCTTTCGTCTCGGATGTGTAAGTAATCTGAACAGGTCTGTTAACCGTGTCTTTAAAACACTCTATTAATTCCTCTTCATACATGTTATCCAGTCCAGATATGGAACCAAGCAAAGAAAACGTAATATCAACATTAAACAAATTCAATGCCGCTATATATTTATATACGCCGGAAATCGGAACCTTGCACCTGTAATCAAGACGTGCCGTCTTTTCTTCCCATACTTTCCATGTCCATTGATATTCCTTATCGCGGGCATCTGCCGCATCCATAATCTCATTATGTACAGACTCATTATATTTCGATTCAAAGTCTCTTGCTATTTCTTCTATACCCTTTTCATAAGATAACTGCGCTAAGACGGTTTTCACACGGTCTGCATCCAAATGGTTGGATTTACTAATTGCCTCCGCTTTATTTTGTATAATACTGCGCTTCAGCTCGTCCGGAAATATAACATTGTATATATAGTCCCGATTAAAAAACCGCTGATACAATTCGTCCATCATGGGATTTCTGATCACCCCATTGTGAATGCAAAAACTTATCGCTTCTCTGCGCCAAAGCGGAAAACTCTTGTTTTGAGACAGAATTGCCCTGATTTCATTTACCCGCTCGGATAGAATCAGATGAAAATCTTTATACTTTTTCCAATTATTCCTTTCTTTCGTATGCGAATAAATCTCCTGGAGAAGTTCGGGATATCTGCTAAAATTATCAATGCAGAACAATACTTTCTTTCTCTTATTTGCAGACACAACTTCATCCATATAATTGACGAAATAATCCACATTCACATTGTTTGTGGTATCCAAGAAAAAGGTAAGGATGCCCTGCTGCTTCGCATAGAGCGCTGTCTGACATAATAAAGTTGTTTTGCCGGTGCCGCCCTCAGCCATTAGAAACAGCGGACTATGGACACTTAGCGCCTTCTCATACAAATCTATGACATAATCCTCATTTGGAAGACATATATGATTGCATACTGCCTGCATGGTTACTTCCGAATACCCTGCATAATATGCAAAATAAACGTTATCATATTCATAGTCATATTCCTGTCTGTCAATGATATTCTCTTCTAAAAAATCGTCGTCTATGGGAACGATTTCTGTATACATGCAAAATACCTCTTTTGTTATATTTATGTCTGGAAACAGAACAATAAAAACGGCTGCTCTTTTAACGACAATGCTAGTAATATTATATCAGGAAGCGCAGCCGTTTACAAGATTTTATAGTTTTTGGAATTTTGTTTCTATAACTAGCTTTTAAAAAATCTGATCATAACTTGTTTTCAATCTTAATGCATAGTATAATAGAAGATATTTATTAGCTGAAAAACTTGATTATTAGGAGGGAATATGATGAATACCCTACCCATAGAAGACATGAGCAAAGCCTATCTCGAGCACTCCATGGTTATCCATAATTTTGTTATTAAAATAGGCAGTCAGATCAACGACAGTCTATGCCGCGTTTTTGGTGACAGTGTACAATACCAATGGCGTGAAAATGATGATAACGTAATCATACCTGATGTATCTATCATTTGCAACATGCGTGACAGAAAAAATGTATCCTTTACCGGTATTCCACGTTTTGTTATGGAAGTATTATCAGACTCTACAGAAGAATATGACCGAAATGAAAAAATGCAGATATATTGTAAGGTAGGTGTTTCTGAATATTGGATCGTTGACTGGCGTAAACAAAAAGTGGAAATCTACATGTTTGACTGGAAAGACGATGATACAAGTTACCCATATCTTTATAAAACTATCACAAAGAATAACAAAGAGGAGCTGCAGCTTGTGATGTTCCCCAATTTCAAAATTACCTTTGACGAACTTTTCGACATAAAATAGCAGTAAGTTTATCCTGTTTAATTGCCATAACCTCTTGACATATTCTCTCGATGGGTCTATTCTATAACTACACAATTAATTCATAGATCATATTTCATCTGATTCTGTATGGTATTTGCCAGATTCTAACCGCATGTCACAAAGGAGACCTGTTCATGCCCCTTCTAAACAACACATCTACATCCGTCAACGCAAAAACAGCCCTCAAGCTAAACCGTCGCGTCAACTGGCACGAAGCCGCCGCATGTGCTGTCGAAATTGAACTGCGCGATTTCGCAGATATTCTCGATTTTCATTCTGAATATGTTCTTGGCAAAAATGATTACCGCATCGACCTTCTGATCATTAAAGTTCTGTCCGCCCAGCTGATTCCAAAGAATATCGCACGCTGCTTCAAATCATACAACCTGTTTGAAATCAAGGGTATCCGCTCTTAAAGAAAAAAGACGATTTCACTATTGAAAAATCTTCTCCGGGGATATATTATATCAGTAACGAAACATTCGATATACAGATTATTGTGATTCCGGAACTTCCGCCTGAAGAAAACCTTTATCTGCGCTGTCTGACCGATAATCTGCAGGACAGTTCTCTGGTCAATCATCTGGCTGATGATTACACGGCTCATCGGGATCAGGAAATTTATAACAAATACATACGCCAATTATCCATTGCCAATTTAAAAATGAAGGGAGAATCATTTATGGTAGCATATGAATGGATTTTTGATCTTTTTGGTACAAGTTCGGACGAGATCATTGCAAACGCTAAGCGGGAATCGGATGCGTATTATCAACCGAAGCTTAATGAACAAGCCGCCACAATTAAGGAACTGGCATTATCCAATAAGCA
>JAMPGN010000212.1 GCA_023663915.1 Eubacterium sp.
ATGCGGTAAGACTGCATTCCCTTAATATTTTTGTAACTTTATAAGTTTATCCTGGAAGTGCATTTTTTGAATTGCTAGGAAATGCCGGGGTGAAAAAGAATCGGGTCTTGTTTTGTATCGCATTGTGAAGTATGATGGTAAAGGTGAAAAAAACGAGCAAAGCTCGTTTGCGAGATTCGCTTTGCGAACTCGAATGAAATGCAGACAGTAGAGAAAAGGTTGTAACGAATGATCCGGATCAATCAGTTGAAACTTCCCCTAGAACATGGAGAGGAAGATATTATATATAAAACTGCAAAATTATTACGGGTGTCGCCCGACAAAATCCTCTCGTGGCAGATCGTAAAGAAATCAATCGACGCACGCAGAAAGCCGGAAATTATGGTGATCTATTCGGTGGATGTGTATGTGGAAGCACAGGATAAGGTGTTATCCAGATGTAAGAGCGCACAAGTGCAGGCGGTGACGGCAAAACCGTATGAATTTCCGAAAGAGGGAAAAGAGAAGCTCATTTCGCGGCCGGTCATTGTCGGCACGGGTCCGGCGGGGTTATTCTGCGGTTATCTGCTAGCAAAGCATGGTTATCAGCCGCTTATGTTAGAGCGCGGAAAGTGCGTGGAAGAGCGACGGGAAGACGTGGAGAGATTCTGGCGGGAAGGCGTGCTGAATCCGGAGTCAAACGTACAGTTTGGCGAGGGAGGCGCGGGTACTTTCTCAGACGGCAAACTCAATACACTGGTCAAGGATAAATGCGGTAGAAACAGAGAAGTTTTGCGGATTTTCGTGGAGGCGGGCGCACCGGAAGAAATTTTGTATGAGGCAAAACCGCATATCGGCACGGATATTTTGTGCAAGGTGGTGCGCAACCTGCGGGAACAGATCGTCGCGTGGGGCGGTGAAGTGCGGTTTGGGGCGCAGGTAACGGAACTGTGCTTCGGCAGGGAGCGTGTGACGGGAGTGATCGTCAACGAAACGGAAAAGATTGAGAGTGGGATCGTGGTACTTGCGATCGGGCACAGTGCGCGGGATACTTTTGAGATGCTTCATAAGAAGCAGATTCCCATGGAGGCGAAGTCTTTTGCGGTGGGGTTGCGCATAGAACATCCGCGCAGAATGATCAATCATATGCAGTACGGACAGGAAGAAAACCCGCTTCTTCCGGCGGCAAACTACAAAGTGACGGCGAAAACGTCTTCCGGCAGGGGCGTTTATTCTTTCTGCATGTGCCCCGGCGGTTATGTGGTCAATGCCTCCTCGGAAAAGGAAAGGCTTGCGGTAAACGGCATGAGTTACAGCGGACGAAGCGGGGATAACAGCAACAGCGCAATGATTGTTACGGTGACGCGTGAAGATTATGAGGGTGATTCACCGCTTGCGGGTATCGCTTTTCAGAGGAAAATAGAAGAAAATGCCTATCGCATCGGATTGGGCGCAGTTCCGGTGGAGACTTACGGTGACTACCGATACGCCGTGACAGGGCAGACGCCGGAAACATCGGTAATCCGACAGAAGTATCCGGATTTTGCCCCAGCGGTCAAGGGGGCATACCGCATGGCGAAGGTGCATGAAATTTTACCGGATGCATTAAATGAGGCGCTTGTGGAGGGGGTTGACTTGATTGGTCAAACAATGCATGGTTTCGCGGACAGCGGTGCGTATCTGTCTGGTATTGAGAGTAGAACATCCTCGCCGGTCCGAATCATGAGGAATGAGAGTGGACAGTCGGTGATACGAGGGCTGTATCCTTGCGGCGAGGGCGCAGGATATGCAGGCGGTATCACTTCCGCTGCCATGGACGGAATGGTGATCGCGGAGAAAATTGGGGCGCGGTATCGGAAAAATGGCATGCAATAATCAGGAGAGAAACAATGACAGACATTAGGGAAATGATGAAAGATAAAAAGAGGATCGTGATCAAGATCGGCTCTTCTTCGCTGCAGCATGAACAGACCGGAGATCTGGATTATACGAAGCTGGACGTGCTTGTGCGGGAATTGTGTGATTTAAGGAACCGTGGCAAGGACGTGGTTCTTGTGACGTCAGGAGCGGTGGCGGTAGGAAAGAAAGCGGTCAGCCTAAAGGATATCGGGGGTGACAACCCGACAGCGGTCAAACAGGCGTGCGCGGCGGTCGGGCAGGCTCGCCTGATGATGACTTACCAGAAAATTTTTGCAGAGTATAACCAGATTGCGGCGCAGATTCTGATGACTAAAAACACGATCATAGATAATCTCAACCGTTTCAATGCGCGGAATACTTTTGCGGAGCTTTTTAAAATGGGCGTAGTTCCTATCGTGAATGAGAATGATACGATAGCGACTTATGAGCTGGGGATCGGGGACAACGATACGCTGTCGGCTATCGTGGCATCCTTAATCGACGCGGATATGCTGCTTTTGCTGTCCGATATCGACGGACTTTATACAGATGATCCGAGGCAGAACCCGGACGCGAAATATATTGAAGTGGTGGAACGGCTGACGGATGAACTGATGGAGATGGGTAAGAGTTCTACAGGGAGCAGCACGGGAACGGGCGGGATGAATACGAAACTGCAGGCGGCTAAGATTGCCAATAATATGGGTGTGGATATGGTGATCGCCAACAGTGCGGATATCAAAGTCATCCATCGGATTCTTGCCGGACAGAATATTGGTACACTGTTTTTGGCGCATAAGGAAGAAGGATTTGATCTGCCGCTGTATGTACAGCAGATGCATGACTAAAAGAATGGATAGAGAAGAAGGTATTTGTGCATTTTTCAGAGGTAAATAATCATAGGGCATAAATTAAGGAGTGCATATATGATCGTAGAAGAAATGACAAAGAGAATCAACGAATTATACCATAAATCGCAGGCAGAAGGGCTGACGGAAGCGGAAAAAGAAGAACAGAAGCAGTTGCGGCAGGCATACGTTGCCAATGTGCGGGCGAACCTGCGGGGACAGCTTAACAATATTTCTATTGTGGAAAAAGATGGTTCCGTCACGGATTTAGGTGAAAAATTCGGAGACAAAGAACATGAATAAACAGGATATCCGTAAAAAAATTCTGGCTGTGCGGGACAGCATTCCTGCCATGGAAAAGACAAGGTATGATGACGAGATACGAAAACGCATATTGACTCAGTCAGTCTATAAAAAAACGCAGATCATCCTTGCCTACGCCAGTTATCGAAGCGAAGTGGATACGATGGCACTGACCAGACAGGCATTCAAAGATGGAAAAGATGTTTTTATGCCGAAGGTTTCCGGTGATGACATGGAATTTTGGCGGATTACGGTGCTCGAAGATTTGAGAAGTGGATATCGCGGGATATTAGAGCCTCAAGAAAGCGTTTCTTTTCCGGATTGGATCGCAAAGAAAGATCGTGGGAATGTGTGTCATGTCATGATGTGGATGCCAGGAGCCGTTTTTGACAAGGAGCGGCACCGCATCGGGTATGGCAAAGGTTTTTATGACAGATATCTGTACCGGTTAGCACAGCAGAGAAACGAAAATGGATTCGTATGCGGCGCAGAAATGCATCTGACTACGGCGGCACTCGCCTACAGTTGCCAAGTGCTTGAGCGGATTCCTTATGAGCCGCATGATGTCAGACCGGATATGGTGGTTACGGAAGAAACAAGCTTTAATGGGTACTTATGATTTCCCAATTTCCTATAACAAAAAAATAGCAGGAGACAAAACCATGGAATACTTAGACAATTTAGGACAAAAAGCCATTGCAGCAAAATATGAGTTACAAAAGTTGACTACAGAAGTCAAAAGCAATGCCCTTCAAGTGGCAGCCTCTGCGTTAGTTGAAGCGGCAGACCGTATTCTCGCTGCCAACCAGAAGGACTATGATATTGCCAGACAAGGCGGCATGGCGGAAGGATTATTAGACCGACTGAAACTGACCCATGAGCGTATCGAAGGCATGGCGGAAGGATTAATGCAGATTGCGGAACTGAATGACCCCATAGGCGAGATCATGGAGACATTTGAGCGACCCAACGGGCTTCATATCAGCAAAGCCAGAGTGCCATTGGGCGTGATCGGCATCATATATGAGGCGAGACCTAACGTAACTGCGGATGCTTTCGGATTATGTTTTAAAACAGGCAATGCCGTGATCTTAAAAGGCGGCAAGGACGCTTTTTATTCCAACGAGGCAATTACGGAAATTATCAGGGAAACTTTAGACAAACAACATATACCTGCGGATGCCATACAGTTGATTACGGACAACGACAGAGCGGTGACAACGGCGTTTATGCAGTTAAAGCAGTATGTGGACGTGCTGATTCCAAGGGGCGGGGCAGGACTTATCCGCGCCGTGGTGGAGAAGAGCACGATACCCGTGATCGAGACCGGAACCGGCAACTGCCATATCTATGTGGACGAGGACGCAGATCTGGGAAAGGCGATCCCGATCATCCTCAATGCCAAGACACAGCGCATCGGCGTGTGCAATGCCTGTGAGTCCCTGCTGGTGCACGAGAAGATAGCCGACCGTTTTCTACCTGCCCTGGGAGAGGCGCTTAGGGAACATAAGGTGGAGATGCGCGGCGACCAGAAGGTGAGAACTTTGATTCCCGATGCGGCGGAGGCGACGGAAGAAGATTACGGTACGGAATATTTGGACTATATTATTTCCATGAAAACGGTTGCATCCGTTGAGGAAGCTGTGGCGCATATCAACAAATATAATACAAGGCATTCCGATGCGATCCTCACGGAGAATGCAGAACACGCTGAGAAGTTTTTACAGGGTGTCGATTCGGCTTGCGTCTATGTCAATGCGTCCACCCGTTTTACGGACGGATTTATGTTCGGATTCGGCGCAGAGATCGGCATTAGCACGCAGAAACTTCATGCGAGAGGTCCTATGGGGCTGCGGGAGTTGACAACATATAAGTATCTAATTCGGGGAAACGGGCAGGTCAGAGAATAGTAAAGTTTTTTTGTGATTTGAGTTGACATTTAGAACTTAGTATATTATTATACATATGAACACTTAAACATATGTAAATTTGTAAGCTGCATGGAGGAGAGAAATTGACGGAGGAAAACAAGAACATGACAGAGACACATGGAAAAGATCCGCAGGCAGAGCGGGAAGAGATTATAAGTAAAGTTCTGGAACAACAGCCCGACGACGAGATTCTGTATGATCTGGCGGAACTTTTTAAGGTGTTCGGGGACTCTACGAGGATCAAGATCCTGTATTCCATGTTTGAACATGAACTCTGCGTGAACGATATTGCCGGATTGTTAAATTTGAGTCAATCTTCGGTAAGCCATCAGTTACGAATACTCAAGACATCCAAGCTGGTGAAGTTCAGAAGGGAAGGTAAGTCGATTTACTATTCACTGGATGACGAACATGTGCGCGCGATCATCAGCATGGGTATGGAGCATGTGGAAGAGTAGTGCGGCATGGATTTTCCCAGTACAGAGAAAACATGTTAATAGGGCAGAAATGGAGGAAAAGGAATATGAGCAAAACTTATAAGATCGAAGTGGACTGTGCAAACTGCGCAGAGAAGATGCAGGAAGCGGCGAAGAAGACCGAAGGCATTTCCGATGTGGTTGTCAGCTTTATGACACAGAAAATGAAAGTAGAATTTGCAGAGGGCGCCGATGAGAAGGCGGTTATGAAGAATGTGCTTAAGGCTTGTAAGAAAGTGGAGCCGGACTGCGAGATCGCAATCTGATCGGGTGATGTTGAGAGGGAGTAAGGGCAAAGTTGGAGTGCATGAAAGAACTCTGTAAAAAGCGAAATAATCTGTATGAAAAACAGAATGACTTGAAAGGGCAGAAATGAAAGATTGAGAAGTCGTTAGAACGATAAGAAATGTGGGGCATGGCGGTTGCTATGCCCTATATTTTTTAGTAGATTCTTAGTAGAAAATAGAGGGTAAGAGTGCTATAATCAATATGTCAATTTTAATTAGGACAGTTTGTCTGAATGAAAGAGAGTTTATATGCTTGCTGAAATAAAAGGAAAAGTAAACAGGAAAAATACAAACCTTACTGAATTGAGAGAGGATGAATTGACTGGTAATTTTTTTGGAAGTATGCGTTACATCCCCTTTACTAAGGGGTTAAAAAAGGTGTTGAAAAATGCCATACGACCAGTAGAATTACAAAATATGATAGATGAGATAGATACATTTTATTGGGATGATAAAATTTTCTTTTGGGAGAAGGTTCGGGAAAATGATAATATTACAGAACTGGATGTGCGAATGGATTTTCCATCTATTACTATTGGCATAGAAGTAAAATATCGAAGCGGTCTTTCTTCGGATGATGAGGAAGGCGATGAAAGCATATCGGCTGAAAATTCTCGTAACCAGTTAAGCAGGGAAGCCAGGGTTCTTCGCTTTGTTGGAGCAGATAAAAAGAAGTTATTGCTTTTGTTAGCGGATGATCTGGCATGTGCTGAAACTGTTCGAGGAACAAAGATGATTGATGGAGTGCAATTAGGTTATCTTTCATGGCAGGAAGTGTTAATTCAATTAAAGGGACTAACGGAATTAAATAATTTTGAACAATTAATAGTAGCAGATATTATCGAATTATTGGAGAAAAAAGGTTTTTCAAGATTCTCTGGTTTTGAGATGGAAATACCTGATGTTTCCAATAAGGATTATTGGTATTTTGAATTGTCAAAGATAATGAAGCCGTTTTTCTTTGGCAGTAATATAATTGTGGAGGACGGATATTATGAATTTGGGCGAAAACATATTTAATGCGTTTGTAGTCGTAAATAAGACTCATGAAAATGTTGCAAAATTGATTGATTTTTGCAAGGTAATGGCAGAAGAGCGGAAAGAATTTGAGTTAGTGTCCCCTAAATTTTTAAGGTATAAATCTGATTCCGATTATCGGGGATGGAATACAACGCAAATGTTTCTTCTTTTTCAAGATAAACAAGACAGATTGTGTAAAAATGGCTGGAGAGATGGACCAATATATGTCCTTGAAATTCTGTTGTATGATACATATGGATGCTGGGAAACAAATGAACCGAGATTGGAAATAGCAAAGTTTGAATATAAAAATATAAAAAACTGGGGTTCAGAGAGGATATCCCCAGCGGATTATGATGCATTTATCTATCCGTTGTATGATGAGGGAGTGGATTATAAAGAAATGGAAGATGGCATATTAGCAGCGGAAATGCCTGAGGAGATAACACAAAAATACTGGGGTGTGAAAAGGGTTGTATGCAAAGTGTCAGGATAAACTTATAAAGTTACAAAAATATTAAGGGAATGCAGTCTTACCGCATT
>JAMPGN010000213.1 GCA_023663915.1 Eubacterium sp.
TGAATAAATGAAATGATTTTCTCTTAAAAATCATTTCATATAAATCGCTATTTATAGTCATGCTATCCCCCTTCAAACCGGAACTTGCGTCTCTTCAGCTCTATGTTTTCACTCTAAGCCATTTGACAACTGTTACCTGCAAATTCTTTGCTTCAATCAAACTCCTGTCTACACTTCGGACACAGTAAAGTGGACAGCTTTTTGCGTTGGATGTAGTCCTCTGTCAGATTTTTGCATATGTACTTTCAAAATATTATCCTATGTATAGAAAGAGATGCCCCAAAATCCCATAAACCATTTCAAGGCATCTCTCCATTCGCCACGGTTCCACCGTCACCTTCCAGCACGCGAATCCATATCCGGCATTTCTATTCTACACATTCCCAATCCTAATAATTCTGCGCGCTGATCTCAAAATATGCCTGTGGATGCGCACATACCGGACAGATTTCTGGAGCGGCAGTGCCGACAACGACATGACCACAATTACGGCATACCCATACTTTTACTTCGCTCTTCTTGAATACTTCCTGAGCTTCCACATTATTTAAGAGAGCGCGGTAGCGTTCCTCGTGATGTTTCTCGATCTCAGCCACCATGCGGAACTTTGCCGCCAGTTCGGGGAATCCTTCTTCCTCAGCGGTCTTGGCGAATCCGACATACATCTCTGTCCACTCATAGTTCTCGCCCTGTGCCGCCGCCGCAAGGTTCTCCGCCGTGCTTCCGATTCCGTACAGTTCCTTATACCAGATCTTGGCGTGTTCCTTCTCGTTGTCCGCCGTCTCCTGGAAAATTGCCGCAATCTGTTCATAACCTTCTTTTTTCGCCTTGGACGCGAAAAAGGTATAATTGTTTCTCGCTGTTGACTCCCCCGCGATCGCCGCCTGTAAGTTCTTCTCTGTCTGAGTGCCCGCGTAAGGATTCTTCTTTTCTGCTTCTGCCATGTTGTTTCCCTCCATTTGCTCTGACGCAGTCAGCTTATGCCGCTCGTCTTTTTATTTCTGCTGAATCATTTGAGATTAATCCAAAAACTCTACAACTCCGGTGTCAATATGATATACTGCGCCGCATACTTTCAGTTTATCCGCATCTGTCAGTTTTAATCCTTCTTTGATGCGCAAAACGCTTCTCTCCACGTTCAGGCAGCTTGCCTTGTACTCATCTTTCTCCTCACCGATCGCCGCACGAATCTCATCGGTTATGTATTTCACGAAACCGGTCGGCTCACTAGTTATCGTTGCACCCACTGCGCCGCAGCTTGTATGTCCTAATACGACTACCAGATTCGATCCGAGATGATCCGCCGCATACTCCACGCTGCCAAGCTGATGGTTATCCATTACATTGCCTGCCACGCGAATCGTAAATAACTCACCGATACCTGCCATAAAAATACTCTCCGGTATCACTCTCGAATCCGAACAGGTTATTACGATCGCATAGGGACTCTGTCCCTCATCGCAGGTTTTCTGTCTGATCTTCGGCGAAATATCCCCCGTATTGGTCTCCGCCTGCAAATAGCGTTTGTTTCCTTCCTTCAGTTTGTCCAGTGCGTCTGCCGCAGATAAGTTCTGATGTTCCATATCCTAACGTCTCCCTTCCGTCGGTTCACTCCTGCACAATGTCCTGCATTGTGCAAAAATGAGCCACTCGTTTATTTTGTTTGAAGTATACCATAAATTGTCTGCAAAATCATCCATTTCTGACAAAAATACCTTTCGATATTTCTCCCCCTGCAATACCTGTGATACTTCATGAACATTATAAAGCAGAAACACACAAAACAACAGGTAAAACCATCATTTCACAATCTCCGCCGTCGCCTCGCGCAGCCACTTCAATTCCTCACCCTCAAAATAAGGCATCAGCGTCTCATATACTTTCTGATGGTACTCGTTCAGCCACTTAAGTTCCTTGTCTGTCATTAGTTCCGGCAAAATAGCGTCCCTGTCAAAGGGAACCATCGTCAGAGATTCCAGATACATGAACTGCCCGTACCCGTTCTGCTCCCCCTTGCGGCACAGGACAAGATTTTCATGACGGATGCCGAACTGCCCTTCCAGATAAAGCCCCGGCTCGTTGGAGATCACCATGCCCTCCTCAAGCAGAACGCCCTTTGCAGTCTCCGAAATGCGCCAGTGGAATCTCTGTGGTCCTTCATGCACGTTCAAAAGAAACCCTACACCGTGTCCGGTTCCATGATTGTAATCCAGCCCATTCTCCCACAAAGGCTCCCGCGCCAGCACATCAAGATTCTGTCCGCATACGCCATACAAAAATCTTGCCGCTCCTAATGCCAGATGCCCGCGCAGAACAATCGTATAATACCGCTTCTGCTCCTCTGTCACCGTGCCGAGGGCAATCGTGCGGGTAATGTCCGTAGTTCCTTCCCGGTAATGTCCACCGGTATCCGCCAGGCAGAATGTTCCGCCCGACATCTCTACGTCGCTCTGCTTGGTCGGCTCATAGTGTACGATTGCACCGTGCTCACCGTAAGCGATGATCGGTTCAAAGCTCGCGCCCAGATACCCTTCCATCTGTGAGCGAAAAGATTCTAGTTTTTGGGCGGCGCTCATTTCTGTGACCGTTCCCTTGTCGAAACTTTTAGCCAAACCTCTTTTTTCATCTGCAAGACAA
This sequence comes from Eubacterium sp., assembly GCA_023663915.1. The sequence goes on from JAMPGN010000213.1 coordinate 2,638, forward strand.
TTTTTTCTTTCCCTATCGCTTATGCTCATTTTCAGCCAGCGGATAAATTTCGTTACCGCCACGCCGTCTTTGACATGCGCCGTGCGTATGTGCTCCATTTCCTGAGGAGTCTTGACGGCTTTCATGAGCATGACCGGACTGCACTTATCAATCTTTTCCATCCCTTCCGGCAGACTGTGGTAAAGGTTGTAGTTCACGGCTTCGCTGTCCGCCCACACCCGGCTGTCCGCCGGAAGACTGCGCAAGATCTGTCCAATCTCTTCATATGGTCTGATGGAAATGCCTGCCTGAACCAGTTTTTCCCGAATCGCTTCCGACAGTATTCGCTCGTGAACGCAAAGCACGGCTTTTTCCTGCATCACCAGCATATACGCCATAAAAACCGGCGTGTACTTCACGTCATTGCCACGCAGATTGAGCAGCCATGCAATCTCATCGAGCGCGGTAATCAGCAGGGCATCCGCTTTCTCTTCGCACATTTTCCCTCGCACGTCAGCTAATTTCTCCTCCCTGCTTCTGCCCGCGTATTGAACATCCAGCTCCCATACCGGCTCTGCGGACATAGGCGGACGCCTCTCCCATATCCTGTCCACCAGATCTTCACCGCCCGAAAAGGTAATCTGTTTAGCATCCGTCTTCTGCGCGAGCGTGCGCACGAAATGTTCCGTGACTGTCCGCCCGTCAAAACCAACCACGCTTTTTTCTCCTAATTTATCACATAGATACTCGGCGATCTTCGACACCCCCGGCTGTCCCGAACGCATAAGCGCAATCGGGCTGCCTTCAAGCTGCGCCGCCGCCTGTATAAAATATCTGCCGTCTGTCCACAATGCCGCCTCGTCCGGCAATACGATCAGGGTTCCCGCTGATCCGGTGAACCCTGACAGATATTCTCTTGCCTTAAAATATTCCCCCACATACTCCGAACTGTGAAAATCCTCTGTGGGGATGATATAGGCGGACAGACCGCGCTCCCGCATCAGTCTGCGGAGCGCATTCAACTTGTCTTCAACATTTTGCATAAAAGCGCCTTTCCTGACTCATGGCTGTCTTCTTACATCACAACGCATATTTTCCGCAGTATGTACCGTCAAATTTTGATCAGTTCATACTGGTCTGTGCCTAATCCAATCTTCACTGCATGGGCAATACAGCTCTTCCACTCCGTATCCGGATGCGTCATATAGAAATGGTCATGCCCTTCCTCGTTGCCAAGCTCCTTGAGATTCTCTCCCAGAATACTACTCTCTACGGGCGCCATCTGATTACACAGATCCGCGCACGCCTGATCTAATGCAACCGGGTCAAAAGATGCCAGCATACCGACATTCGGGATAATCGGAATATCGTTTTCTGAATGACAGTCACAGTTCGGGGACACGTCACAGATCAGGGAAACATGGAAACACGGACGGTCTTTGCAAACCGCCAGACTGTACTCCGCCATCTTATAATTGAGTACAGCGATAGAGTCCACATAATCTGCAGCGATCGCATCTTTCGGGCATACCGCCAGACAACGTCCGCATCCCACACATTTATTATGGTCAATATGCGCTTTTCCATTCTCGATGATCGGCGCGCCGTGTGCACAAATTCTGTCACAGGAGCCGCAGCCGATACAGGCGGCCTCGTCAACGCTCGGCTTGCCCTCGCAGTGCTGTTCCATTTTTCCTGCCCTAGAACCGCAGCCCATGCCAATATTCTTGAGCGTACCGCCGAAGCCTGCCATCTCATGTCCCTTGAAATGCGTCAGAGAAATAAAAATATCCGCATCCATAATCGCCTGCCCGATCTTCGCTTCTTTGACATACTCTCCGTTGATGGGTACAAGCGTCTCGTCAGTGCCTTTCAGTCCGTCACCAATAATGATATGGCATCCCGTCTGATAAGGGGAAAATCCATTGACATAAGCCGTTTCCAGATGGTCTAACGCATTCTTTCTGCTGCCTACATAGAGTGTATTGCAATCGGTAAGGTACGGCTTGCCGCCAAGCTCCTTGACATAGTCCGCCACCACTCTCGCATAGTTCGGGCGCAAAAATGCCAAATTGCCGTATTCCCCGAAATGAATCTTGATTGCCGCATACTTATCTGTAAAATCAATGTTCTCAAATCCTGCCGTCTTCATCAGACGATGTAACTTCTGTAACAGATTTTCATGCTCCGTCGCCTTAAAAGTTGTAAAATACACGTTTGCCTTTTCCATACTCGCTCTCCTTTTCTCTGTTTCTAATCGTCGAACATCTTAAAGCGTTCGCTTATGACCGCGTACTGCTCTTTGATCTTGAGATACAGACCGATCATGTTTTCTTTACAACCCCTTTTAAACAGTTAAAGACATTCTATCATTTTTTCTGTGTCTTGTCCTCTATTTCTTTTTCATTTTGTATTTTTATTTTACCAAATCTAAATAATAGCTCTTTTTTCAAAATTTTCCATTTGCAAACATACGTTCGCATGGTATACTAATCATATCGCTATTAAGTAATCATCCGTATCCGACGCCACTATTACGAAAGGAGTCCCCTTATGAAGCAACGCACCTATCTCTGCATTGACCTAAAATCTTTCTATGCTTCCGTGGAGTGCGTCGCACGTGGACTTGACCCGATGACCACCAATCTGGTCGTAGCCGATCCCGAACGCACGGAGAAAACCATCTGCCTTGCCATCACCCCCGCCATGAAAGCGTTAGGTGTCAAAAACCGCTGCCGCATTTTCGAGATCCCGAAGCATATCAAGTATCTGACCGCGCCGCCACGCATGCAGAAATATATGGACACCGCCGCAGACATTTACGCCATCTATCTGAAATATATTTCCAAAGAGGATATCCATGTCTATTCCATCGACGAAGCCTTCATGGACGTGACTGACTATCTGGAACTGTACCGTCTTTCTGCCCGCGAGCTGGGACAGAAAATCATGGCGGACATCTATTCCGCTACCGGAATCCGCGCCACATGCGGCGTAGGGACGAATCTATATCTTGCCAAAATCGCGCTGGATATCACCGCCAAACACGCGGCTGATTTTATCGGAGAACTGGACGAGGAAAGTTACCGCCAAAGCCTGTGGAACCACAGACCACTTACCGATTTCTGGCGCGTCGGCGCAGGCAGCGCAAGACGACTGGAACCTTACGGCATCCGCACGATGCGGGATATTGCTGAAGCCGATGAAGATTTTCTCTACCGTCTCTTCGGCGTTGACGCGGAACTGCTCATCGACCATGCGTGGGGACGGGAATCTGTCACTATGCCGGATATCAAAGCCTACAAATCCCACTCCAACTGCATCGGCAGCGGGCAGGTGCTTGGCTGTGACTATTCTTTTGACAAAGGTCTGCTGATCGTCAAAGAAATGATGGATCTGCTCTGCCTTGATCTGGTAGAAAAGAATCTGATCACCAAATCCGTCACGCTCCATGTGGGTTACTCCAATCGCTTGAATGTTCCGTCCGCCCATGGCACGACCACGTTGCCCGTAGAAACGAACTCCGATCTTTTGCTCATTCCCGCTGTCACCCAACTTTATGAGCGGATCGTAAATCGCAGCTACGGAATCCACCGCGTCAACATCACCTGTAATCATGTCATGCCGGAAGAATACCATCAGTATCATTTTTTCGTGGACGGAGAAGAACTAGAACGCAGCCGCAAGATGCAGCAAGCCGTCTTAGCAATTAAGAACAAATTCGGCAAGGACGCTATTCTGAAAGGTATGAATCTTGAAGAAGGCGCAACGACGAGAGAACGAAACCATCAGATTGGAGGACACAAAAGTGGCGAGTAAACCGAAACACAAAATGCCGATTGAAGAGCGCGCAAAACAGTTTATGCCTTTCGCCGCGCTGAAAGGACTGCCGGACGCGCTTGCCGCCAAGGAGAAGATCACGGTTCCCAAAATAGAACTGTCTGAGGAAATGGCGGAAGAATTAGACAGGCAGATGCATATGGTCCAGAAGGGAAAGATCATCAGCGTCGTCTATTTTCAAAAGGACGAGTACATCAAAATAACCGGCATGGTTGCTCGTATAGACGAAACCAGCCGGATACTGCAGATTGTCAATACAAAGATTGATTTTGATGATATCCTTGAGATAATGCTCATGTACGATAAAGAAGCGGAAACTAAAAACAAGTGACAGACCGCTAGCACCACACTATTCCAAACCAAAGACTAAAAGACAAGCATCGTGGGAAAATCAAAACTTTTGGATTTACCCACAATGCCGACGATGACAGAATCCTTCTAGATACATTTATCTTTATAACTTATTTAATAAAATGCAAGAAATATGTTATATTCATATCTGCTTAATCACATTATAAGCAACGAAAGGTAGCGAAGCGATGACAAGTAAAAATAAATACCGATTTGAAAGTAAAATTCATGTATATAGGGCTACAAAAAGAATGACCCAGCAAGAACTTGCCGATTTAGTAGGGGTATCACGGCAAACCATTATGCAACTTGAAAGAAACCGATATAATCCATCTATGCTATTGGCTTATAGTATTGCAAAAG
>JAMPGN010000214.1 GCA_023663915.1 Eubacterium sp.
TAATAGAAGTACGATATGCTTGATTGCTGTTTTGCATTAAGAATATGTAACCACTGATCGTGCCGCTACCCAATTTTTTTCGCACTGAATCAGCACCCACGATGTAAAAATCTTCCCCGTCCTGCTCTAGTGAGCAGCCGTTTAATTTATTATTTAATTCATTAACCGCCGCTGCCCCAGCCAAATTCTCCGCATTGGTATTTGCCGCTATTTCTTCAAGCGATTTCAGCACCCTTGTTTTTTCGATTCTCTTTTGCAGTTCCGGCAGGATTCCATTCTTCCAAAGCCTGTTTAACTTATTTGCAGTAATTAATTTCATGTGGCATAACCCTCCTTTATTTAAAACTTCCATTGATGATTGCATCTATTTCTGCATCCGTGGCTTCTGCCATTTCAGCCCACGTCCCGTCACCACGCAGGAATGCTGACTGCTTCCCTGCTGCCGGCGCAGGAACTAACCCCTGTGTACCCGCTCCCGATGCCGTTGCGCCTTTGAGAACACTGTAGGTTGTATTGTTATCGCTTCCCCAGACCGCCGTTCCGTCAGCACTCCACCTCAATATCTGTCCTTGCGAACCACCCGCCGGTATATGTTTATTCCCTGATGCCGTCGGATGCGTATATACTGTATCTGTAAACTTTGCATTACTCGGTACGTCCGCATTGACATGATGACTATTTACTGTATCTGCATTCCCGCCGTTCGCCGGAAGCGCTGTCGGGATATTCTCTTTTTGTGCAAAAAGCTCCATTGCTTTTTCTGAGAATCCCTTTGCAAACCGCTCTAAATGTTTCGTATTTATTAATCCCATACTTTTTATTCCTCTGTCTTAAATGAATTTTTGATAATTTGGTCTATCTCACCACCTGTCAAATCCACCTCTTCCGCTTCCACTTCATCAATATACGTTCCAGATATCATATCATCGATATCCTGATCTGTGGCTATATCCGTTCCGTTCTTCTCGCCTCCGTCCTCTTCATAGATCCCGGATATGATCGCTTCGACATCCCTTTCCGAAGCAACCTCAATCATAGTCACCCAATCAATATCATCTTCATAGATCCCGACTATGATATCATCTATGTCCTGATTGGTTGCTATACTGTAGTCAATCAAAGGTCTTATCACTTCCGCTATTTCATTGATTGCCTCCACTAGACACCCTTTGTTCTCCGTTATCAGTTCCGACAGGTCGCCGATCTGGTTTTGTATGCCGGCGATTTTTTCATTGATGGTAATGTCAACATAATTCTTAATTTCTGTCTTGAACTTTTCAAAATCTTCTAAGAGAACCACTGCACCGCTTCCAGTCTGTATGGATATTTCAGCGGTATCGGATACGGTTATGTAATACTCTTCGATGATCTCTACCGCCACGAAGCCATTATAACGAGGAAGATAGTCTGCTTCCTTCGCCACCGAAACGGAATACAATATTCCCTCCCCTTCATCCCCCGGTTTCTTTGCATAGACTCCGATCTCCGTCATCCGGTAGCCTTCGGATAAATCTGCATTTGATATCAGAGTTTTCAGCAATACACAGGTATCTGTCACTTTTGATATATTGCTGAATCCAAATTCCTGCCGTGGCTCCTTTAACGCTGTCGCTTTCTGCAGACATGTCCGCTCTGTCTCTTCGTCGGTATAGATGCCGCTGCCCGTTACCAGCTTTGTGAACACCAGTTGTTCCCCGACAAGCAGATCCGCCGCAAGCGCTATTCCAAGATCAGTCGTTACTGCTGAATGAAACGCCGCCATGTTACCCCTCCTTTATCTGTATTCTCTTTCTTTCCGTCTGTCTGGTCTGTACATACAGGCTGGTATGCATATCATATTCGCCGTTCCAGACATCCATGATTACAATGTTTCCCCTGCTGTACGACGCCGCCCCTACATACAAGGTTTGATCCAGCCTTCTCATGAAAGCAATGGATTCCAAATGCGATCTCGTATTCTTTACTTTCCAGACTGCATCCAGAAACGCATCGATCAAATCCTCCTCAATACGCATATCCGTTCCGAGCAGGATACGAAACAGATACGGCGCGGAATCATACTCAAACCACTCCTGCACTTTTGCCGACTCACTCCGCCAGACCAAATCGGTCAGCTCCCTTACTGCCGATACGGTCCCGGCCCTGCAATGCCAGAGGAGAGCTTTCTGGATTGCCTTTCTTTTCTCCTCTACAGGCAGCGCCGTATCGTAATATTGCGCCCGCAGTTCTTCCGCCAACAGATCAACGACCTCTTCCGGGAGAATGTTCAGACCGGTATACACATTGGTTCGATCAATTTTCTCTAACAGCATCCGGATAGTTTCTTTCAATGCGTATCCTGCCGCCTGGATATACGGATCTTTCCGCAACGCAAGGGGCAGTATATTTACCGGTTCACACTCCCTTAGATCAATCATCCTCGATTCCTCCATATACGACTGACATGTTTCCCTTCAACACCGCTATGCTTTTCTTGGATATCTTCTGAAAAGAAGGACTTCTTATTTCAAGCCGCTTTGCACCCGCAGACATGACCATCCGCCGTAACTGGTCCGGATTGATGTCCCTTCCTATTTTTTCTTTTTGCCAGTTGCTATAATCCGCTGCCGCTTTCATCACATTTTCATTGATCGATGCCGTCCTTGCCCGGTCACTCCTGTTAATGTAATAGACCAGATCCATTTCATATTCTTCTACGACCGGAGCGCTAACTACTACCTTATCCGTCAGCGGTCTTATTTCCTCGTTCTGCAAATACCGGCTTAATTCTTCTAGGAGCGTCGGTTCTGGTATCTTCCCGCCCTGCAGAATAAAACAGATGTCTACCTCGCCGGGAATCTCTGAATCTACCGCCACATCGGATATTGCAGCATCAAACGTCCTCACCCAATACTTGTAAGCATCATCCGGCCCCGCTACCGACCAGGATGACGGAGCTAGGTAAATACGTTCTGCAAGGTTATCATCTGACTCAAGATCCGCTCCGCCGTCCGACACGGTTACATTCTCCACCTTACACACATAAGGAACCGGATCAACAAGAACCTTTAATATCCCACTGGAATAACCGTTGCCTTTCGTACCAATCTCGTGACATTCTGCATTCACTTCCCCTGCCAAATCTCCTGCAGGGATTTCCAGTATATCCACCGTACTAAAATATATGCCGTCCGATGCCGTCACCCTAGTCCCGGCCGGAATAACCGTTGTCCCAAACCGTTTATCAGACAGAGTAAACCGCAGTCTTGTTTTTGCCTTTGATCCCTGCTGCCTTGATGTTCCCTTGAATGCGCCTATGTTTTCCAGGTAATCACCGAAACTGTACTTCAACAGTGCCATCTTGCCGGCCCGCTCAGCATACTGTGCCATCTGATATAACAACAAACAATCTGCATACGCAACGAGCCGGATCGGGTCAGCATCATGCATCACCAACTCCCGACCGGTCAACTGCCGATATCTCTCCTGCATGGCATTTAAATAATATGACTGGATATCCTCCATGGTCATATTGTCTATAAAAGAAACATCCGGAAACTCTTTGATCTCCTTTACTCCCATCACAAATCACCTCTTTTCAAATAGACGACCGGTATGGTCTCCCCTTCGCTGCCGGTCTGATACTCTACCTTTTCCACCGTCACCCGTTTTTCATACTGTTTGGTTTTCTCGATGATTTCCAGCGCCAGTATATTTCTTGCAACATTTTCCGGCTGGTCTAAAAATTCCTGTGAAAGTCCAAAGCTACGGTCAAGAGGCTGCTCACCTTCCCGGACCAGATATAAGGTTGTCAGGCACCGTTTGATATCCTCCGCCTCGTCCCCGCCTATATCATTCAATAGAATGACGATCCCTTTCGTATCAATCATAGGTACTCCTCCATGTTCACCTGCAATGATGCCTTCGCGATCTCGCCATGGTTCATCACTACATCGAATGTCTCCGACACGGATGATATGTAAAACTTATTCTGTCCGATCAGTCTTCCGCCAATCACAAGATATTCCGTCTCTCCGTTTTCCGCCGCCTCCTCAATCCTGGGAATCACCTCCTGCGGCCGTATCCCCAAACTGACATCCAGCAGTATTTTAAAACTGATAGTCCTATTTCCCGGTCCCGTATATTCGGGACGGTCTTTCTGCCCCGAAACGGTATGTTTCGCATATTTCCCTGATACCTTCTGCGTCATCCCCGAAAAAGTGAGTATCTTTCTGTCCGAAGTCTCAAATGTAATCCTGCTGCCAAAATTCCCAATCACGCTCACCTGCCATCATCCCCCTAACGCTTCCAGCCTTTCCATGATCTCCGTCAGTGTAATATCATACTTTTCATCCTTTAGGCGCAACGTTTTTCCCGCAGACACTTCCACATCTTCCACGGCTTCCAGTTTCATCTCTGTGCCCGTTTTAATTTCTAAACTCTCTTTTAATTCCAAAGCTGCCTTCAAAATAAGGGCTTCCAGTTCGTTTTCTTCCTGCTCGATTTGCACATCTGTCTTGATTTCACCCCGGAATGCATCTTCTCCCCCTGCCGTCAACACCAACACCGGAACATCCATCTGCATTTCGTCTGTCTGCAACAATATCGATAGGTTTGCCGCAATTTCAAGCTCCGGCCCGTCCAGTACGGTCTTGTTTACGCCGTTTAGATGCAGATTCGCGACCTTGACAAGATATTCCCCCGAACCGTCATCGTATCGGATATACGCCGCATCCTTACTGCTGGATAAGTCTTTTCGATACAACGACTCCCCGGTCTCCTGCGGCATATTCTTCTGATTCCATACCTGCCCTAAAACGATTCCCCGGCTACTGCCATTGGACAAATGTGCTACCGCTACCTGCTGCCCGACTTTCGGCATACGGTATTCATCGTTATAGTTCAGCATTGCGAAATCCACTGTCACCGCGTCATCCTTGTCCGCATAGGTAACTTTCATCATTCCCTTTTCATAATCAACGGATGATACTTTCCCGATCCTGATCTCACTGTCCGCCACTTTCTTCTCCTCCACTCAACCCCGGCATTTGTAAAACCGTTCCACTAAAAATCCAGTGCCCGTTTGCGGAATCCTTCTTGCCCCGCTCCCTTGCCCTGGATTCAATCACTTCTTTATTCAGCTCATAGATTTCTGCATACCGCATCGGCGCTCCCAACATCACCTCTGCAATCTTCCACAGCGTATCGCCTTTGACAACCGTATAGTCTCCGCCTTCCGTATTCTCCAAAGTCTCCGGTTCTTCATCGATCAAAACCTTTGCATTGTCCATCCGGTATCCTACCCGATGCGCCTCAAACGATTGCTGAGAGACTCCATTGCCTCCAACCTTCGTCGTCACTTTGTCCAGATAGTAGATGCCATCCATCGTCCCGCATCCCGAAATCCGTATGCACCGGCTTGCAATCAGTTCTTTCTTCGCCTTTACCGTCGCGGACAGCCTTGTATCTTCCTTGTTCGCATTGTTGAGTGCCGCGACCGCTTTCCGCTGCGCGTCTGCCGCATTGTCCGCCTCCTCGTTAATCTCCTTAATCCTGCTGCCACCGCCGACCGTTACGATATGGTTTTCCCCTGTGCCCGGATCGGAATAAGCTATCTTGGCACCCGTATAAGTGCCTTCCAGCTTTGACTCATAGGTGTATCGTACTAAGTCCGAATAGCCCAGCTCTACCGCCGGCGCCGCCGATTCATAAACCGCCTCGTCAAATAGCACGATCTTTTCTGCAAAGACTTTCATTGCGAGACCATACTTTTCACAGATCGAGTATAAAAATTTACAGTCAGTCTGCCTGTCCTGTTCTACCGCATCGACCATGATTTCATCTGCCTCATAATACAGTTCGATCCCTGCACGCGCGGCAATCTCAGCCGCAATTTCTTTGACCGTGACTTCTACCCAGTTCTTGGTGCGTTCCTCCTCGTTAAATGCTTCCGATCTTGGTATCGAGACCGCGCCGATCGTACATGCCGCCGGCGGACCCGACATCTGAATATCGTCCACTTCAAAAGACCCGCAGTAAATCTCCCAGTTATCCCCCTCGCCTTCCCAATCACGGAACACGGCGCTTGCGCTGATATGATCGCCTTTCTGCGGGGCCCAGCTCCCCATCCATTGATGTTCTCTATCCTGCAAGACTAATGATATGCTATCCGTCTCCCCCGATGCTACGTCCGTGTAAGAGAAGGATTTCAAATTGCCCTCAATGCTTGCCGTTATATTGACGTGCTCGTAATCAACATCAATTTCCGCCCTTCTCGCCCTGCTCATGCCCTTTTCCTCCATTCCGGCATATCCGCCTGCTCTCTTGGCAGCTCCGGCGTATTCATCTGTACGCCCGCCGAAAAGACAACCGTATCCAGAAGATGCATGTTGTTCTGCATCAGATAGCCGGTATATTTCTCGTGTCCGTATATCTTCCTCGCCGCCTGATCCCAGCACTCACCCTGATGTGTTACATACATGATGTTCCTCCCCTCGTTTGCTGCACATAAAAAGAACGCCTATTGCTAAGCGTCCTTTGAAACATGCTTTCTATCATCTTAGTCTTCCAGACCTTTGTTGATTCTCGCCTTAACCCTTTCAATCTTTTTCAAGGCTTCCTCTGTTTTTCCTTCTTTTAAAAGTTCCTCAACATCTTCCCAGTTCTCAAGCTGTCCCCTTAAATTGTCCTTCCACTGATTATCTGTCATTCCTATAGTGTCCATTGATTCCCTTTTCTCCCTTTTTGGTCTTTACCATTCAGTCTCCCTCTTGATTTATTCTATCATGCTACCATAATACCACATTTGACATGAAAAATCCGGCCATCTTTTCTAAAATTTATCATTTTTTATGGCTAACTTATTATTCGTTGCATTAGTTGTTGTAATTGTATCCCCATAATTTTATTCTAAAATGTAGAACAATATCAAAAAAAGTGCTATATTTTTTTGTTGTCCTACCGATACCTGGCAACGGGAGGATGTGTTGGGACAATATCATTTAGTTAGCCTTTAATTCAAATTTTCTCTTGACTATACGTGTGGCACGTGTTATAATCGTATTTGTAAGGAGGTGGAACATGAAAGACAAAGAGCTAATAAAACTTTTAAAGAAAAATGGATGGCAACT
>JAMPGN010000215.1 GCA_023663915.1 Eubacterium sp.
TGTAAAATAAAGATGCCTAATAGTGAAGCAAAAGCAGGGTTTAGTGCACAGAACAGTCCCGCACGCTCAGCGCTCATGTGACTTTGCGCCATTGGCTGAAGAGTGAAACCAAATCCGCTGCAGACGATCATTAAGACGGCAAGAGAACCATATTCTTTCATGCTTGTCGGGATTATAAAAGAACCGGAAAACAACGAACCACATAATGCAAAAAAACCAAGAAATCCGATTTCCAAAATGCCAAGAAGAATGCTGTCATTCATGTGTGAAAAACTATCGGTCGCAATAATTGCACAGGCGTAGAAGATTGCCGCAGCAATGCACAGCAATTCTCCTTTTGCCAGATGAAATCGGCTTCCGGAAAGCGTCAGTAATGCAACGCCCGATACGGCAAGAAGCACTCCGAGCATAGATGAACGTGAAGGTGGTCTTCTGCAAAGTATAGATTTGATTATAGGAACAAATATAATTGCAGTGTTTTCAAGAAACGACGTTGTGGAAGTATCTATTGTTGTCAATGCAGCAGTTTCCAATATCATCACAAGGAAAAAAAGACCGCCGAGAATGGCTCCTTGCAGGATTATCTGTCGGTTCAGTCTTTGCAGCTTTTTATGAAAGACCAATGATAAGAGTATGAATGCCAGAGAAAAACGGATTGCAAGCAGATTTAGCGGGCTGAGTGTTTGGAGTAACAGTTTGCTGAACAGATAAGACGAACTTCTTGTAAAAATTAGCGCAGCGAGCAGCCATTCCGCTTGCTTTTCTTTCATTGTATGAGTCATTATACAATCCTCCTTCGTGTTCTTGACGTTATTGTATCTTAAAGTTATAATTGAGTAAAGCGAGATAAAGTCAAACAGAAGTTGAGGAATAGTCAAATGGATGCAGATAAATGCCGGGTACTGCTTAAAACTATAGAATTGGGTAGTATGGCTGCCGCCGCAGATGCATTGGGATATACACCATCCGGCATCAGCCGTGCAATAGAAAGCCTTGAAAAAGAAGCCGGATTCCAAATTCTGCAGAGAAGGAATGCGGGATTGACCAGAGAAGGTATGGCGCTCTTGGACATCATGAAAGAAATCGTATATTGGTCGGAACGTTTTGATACACAGGTAAAAGCCCTAAAAGGAGTAGAAGAAGGAACGGTTATTGTTGGCACTTCCTATGCGTATCTTTATTCATGGCTCTCTGAGATTGTTGCAGGCTTTCACAAGGTTTATCCGGGTATTACTGTGCAGATTTTAGAACGAAGCAGCAGTGAACTGAGTGCGTTAATGGAGAACAGGCAGCTTGATTTTGGACTTGTGAGCAAGCGGGAGGGACGGTATCGATGGTATCCGTTGGTGGAGGATGAATTGGTCGCCCTTATCCCGGTAACACATCCGTGTGCGTCTGTTTCAGTTGTTTCGGCGGACATATTTTCCAAAGAGCCTTATATACAGATTCATCCCGGCATTGAAACCGATAACGTTCGCTATTTCAACAGCATTGGAATTTCACCACAGGTTCGCTTTTCGACAAATGATATGTATGCAGCTTGTGCAATGGTCCGCGCGGGACTTGGTATTGCTTTGGTTAACCGCCTGTTTACGATGGAACATATTGAAGGAACAGCCACGATATCACTTCTTCCGAAACCATGTATTGAGTTTGGGATTATTTTACCGGAAAGAGATTATATTGCTCCTGCCGCAAAAAGATTTGAAGAATACGCATTTGCACATTTGGATACATTAAAACTAAAAATTCAGTAATTTTTACATGAGTAGAGTTACAGCATGGTAGATAGTTTGCAGATTATGAAATATATATTACAGGGTGTCACTTATCCACCAGTTTTGCCGATGAAGTGACACCCTTTTATTGATATTATGATTTATATCTTACAAATCCTAGTTTACGCTTTTCGCAGAATTGCAATCAAACCCCGGATTAAACGCATAGAAGTTCTTCTCATTCAGGTGATCCTGTACGATTCTTAGTGCTTCGCCAAATCTCTGGAAATGCACAACCTCCCGTGCACGCAAGAACTTGATCGGTTCGCAGACTTCCTGATCGTGGATAAGTCTCAAAATGTTGTCATAGGTTAGACGTGCTTTCTGCTCGGCAGCCATGTCTTCCATCAAATCCGTGATGATGTCACCCGTTGACTGGAATTGCGCCGCGCTGAACGGGAATCCGCCTGCGGACTGCGGCCAGACGCCGATAGTATGATCGACATAATAGTTGGAGAATCCGGATTCCTCGATCTGTTCCATGGATAAGTTTTTGGTAAGCTGGTGAACGATTGTAGCAACGATTTCCAGATGTGCTAATTCTTCGGTACCGATGTCTGTAAGCACCGACGCCACCTCTCTATAAGGGCAGGCATATCTCTGAGACAGGTAACGCATAGATGCGCCCATTTCGCCGTCAGGTCCGCCGTACTGGCTTATGATCGCCTGTGCCAGCATTGCGTTCGGCTCCGTAATATTAACAGGGTATTCAAGTCTTCTTTCATAATTCCACATTTATGCACACCCTCCTTCCCAAGGCATTGGCAGTGACGCCCAATTCCAGTTGTTGCAGCCGGACGTATCGATCTGGGCGATTGTCAGAGGCTCAAATTTCTCAGCGTATTCTTTTTTGGCCTGATTGCTCATACGATTATAGTGATTAAAATATTCCAAGGCGTTTCTGTCGTTGGGGTGAGTGTCCAGATACAGGGACAGATCGATCACAACAAATTCCAGAATGCCGATATCATGAAGCAGTTTTTCCTGCTCGTTGGCAAAATGCATATTCATTATTTACAACATCTCCTTCCTGTGAATGGTTTATCGAGTTCGGGGAAAACCGTTCCGGCATCATAAGCTTCTTCCAGATTATCAAAAATTCCGTTAAAATGTTGCCACGGAACATATGCCATCGCGATAGGGAATTGGTCACAATTCTCTTTGTACATATAGTCTTTCATATGATTCCTTTCTAATTTTCAGGTGTTTTTAGTAATATAATATGTTATAATCGTGGCAGTGTGTGTAAAGAGTTGAACACATTTTTTTCACAATTTGATAAGAATAGAGACACATTTTCTTAGTACATTTATATTATTAGGAAATTTCTATGCTGATTTCGAGCTTGCTCGTTTATTATGGTAAAGGAAAGTTCTTGGCAGATTTCGAGTTCGCGACGAGTTTTCCGAGATGCGAAGCATCTCTAGGAATACTCATAATCTCGTAAACGAGCTTGCTCATTTTTGGAAAGGAGGAACCTATTTTGATACAGGTTGAAAACTTAGTAAAAAAATATGGTGTACATACAGCGGTGGATGATCTGTCTTTTACGGTGGAAAAAGGACAGATATATGGATTTCTCGGACCGAACGGTGCGGGCAAATCCACGACAATGAATATCATGACAGGCTACATCGCCGCCAGCAGTGGGACAGTGACCATCAACGGTTATGATATTTTAAAAGAGCCGGAGAAGGCCAAGAAATGTATCGGATATCTGCCGGAGATGCCGCCGCTTTACATGGATATGACGGTGTGGGAATATCTGATGTTTGTGTCAGAACTTAAGAAGGTTCCTAAAAATGACCGGAGCAGGCATGTGGAAGAGATCATAGAAAAGCTCCAAC
This sequence comes from Eubacterium sp., assembly GCA_023663915.1. Next base: position 3,626 of record JAMPGN010000215.1, read on the forward strand.
TAACAGAGGTGAGAGACCGTCTGATCCGAAACATCTCCAAAGGATACAAACAGCGTGTCGGATTGGCGCAAGCGTTGATTGGAGACCCCGATGTGTTGATATTAGACGAACCTATGGTCGGCTTAGATCCGAAACAGATCATAGAGATGCGAGATCTGATTAAAAGTCTTTCCAAAGAACACACGGTTATCTTAAGTTCCCACATTCTGTCGGAAGTGAGTGCGGTGTGTGACCATATTATGATTATATCAAAGGGAAGGCTAGTTGCAAGCGGTTCTCCGGAAGAATTACAGGAAATGATGCATGTCAAAGTGGAACTGGAACTGACGATCCTCGGCACGAGAGAGCAGGCAGAGAATGTCCTGCAGGAAATAGAGCAAATCGAGTCTTACGAGATTGAGGAAGCGGAAGAAACCGGCGCTGTTCATGTCAGAATCGACGTGACCGACAATGCAGATATCCGCAAAGAACTTTCCTTAGCATTATCCGGGGCAGGTCTGCCGATCTTGTCGATGAATCGGATGGAGAAGTCTCTGGAGGACATTTTCTTAGAGTTGACAGATACTAAGGAAGATGGAGAAAATGCAGAATCAGAGGAAAAGGAAGATTTAGAAGAAGATAATAATTTAGAGGAAGACGATAATTTGGAAGTAGAAGATGATGCAGATATGGAAGATGCCATAGACAGGGAAAAGGAGGGACCGGACGATGATAGCGATTTATAAAAGAGAACTGAAATCCTTCTTTCATTCCATGATCGGATGGCTTTTTGTGGCGGCGACACTGTTTATCATGGGAATTTATTTTACGGTGTTTAATATGCTCGCAGGTTATCCGACGATATCTTATGCTTTGCAGAGCATTGTGTTTTTGTTTATCATTACGATCCCGATTCTCACGATGCGCACGCTGGCGGAAGAGCGGAAGTATAAGACGGACCAGCTTATTTTGACGGCGCCGGTGTCGGTTGGCAGAATTGTAGCTGCCAAGTATCTTGCGCTTGTGACGGTATTTGCGATTCCGACGGTCATAATCGGGCTTACGCCGCCGTTTTTGGCGATTGCGGGAGATTTCCAGATCGGGCTTTCCTATACGGCGCTGCTGGGATTTTTCCTATATGGATGTCTCGGATTAGCGATCGGGTTATTTTTATCTTCGCTGACAGAGAGCATAGTGATTGCGGCGGTGCTGACTCTTGTAGCACTATTTGCAGGATATATTATGTCGGGACTTTGCAGTGTACTGTCGAATCTTGGTACAAACTCTGTTACGGAGATTCTCGTCAAGATCCTGTATTGTTTTGACATGGTGGGAAGATTTGATTCTCTATGCACCGGATATTTACAGATTGAGTCGGTCGCGTATTATCTGACTTTTACGTTATTTCTCTTATTGTGTACGGTGCAGTCGATACAGAAACGTAGATATGTAGTATCAGGCAGAGGAATGAAGTTGGGTGCGTACAGCACGATGAATATTTTTGTGGCGGCGTTAGTGACTATTGCGGTCAATCTTGGATTGAATTATGTCCCGGACCAGTATACGTCTATTGACGTGACGGCAAACAAGATGTATACGCTCACAGACAGTACCGTGCAGACGGTGAAGGCGCTGACGCAGGATATCACGATCTATGTGTTAGCGGATGAGTCATCGAAAGACAGTGATCTTGACAAGACGTTACAGCAATTTGAAGGATTCTCTAACCATATCACAGTTGAATACATCAATCCGGTGTCAAATCCGAGATTTTATTATAATTATACAGACACGCAGCCTACTGGAAACAGTCTGATTGTAGTAGGACCCTACGACTATGCGTTAGTGGATTACAACAATATTTATACGTATGAGTTGAATTATGCCACTTACCAGAATGAGATTACGGGCTATGATGGCGAGGGGCAGATCATGTCGGCAATCGCAAGGGTATCATCGGAAGATATTCCGAAATTTTATATTGTGGAAGGGCATAATGAGTTACCGTTTGACGAGCGGTTTACGAATGCGCTCGACAAGGAGAATGTGGCGTATGAAATCCTCAGCCTCTATGCGGTGGATGCCGTACCGGAAGATGCCGACGGGATTATCTTAAACGCTCCCACAAGTGATTATTCGTCCGATGATGTCGATAAAGTGTGTGCGTATCTTGACCAAGGCGGCAGCGCGTTTATTATTCCGACGTGGACGACGGAGAGCATGGAGAACTTTGAGAAGATACTTTCCTACTACGGTGTATCTGTTGTGGATGGCATGATTGTGGAGAACGATCCCTCGTATTATTACCAGAGTCCATATTATCTGATTCCCTTGATTGAGTACGACGCGATAACCGAAGTGGTCGCAAACGGCGTGGTGTTCGCACCGTTTGCAAGAGGATTGACTTATAATGAGGAATCGACAGATGTATCTTATCAACCGCTTCTTACGACGAGCGTCAGTGCGTTCAGCAAAACGGATATGTCTGGCTCGGAGGATTATCAGAAGAGTGACACAGATGTTGACGGACCGTTTGTGATTGGCCTGAAAGCGGAGAAATATACGGATGGAGAGGAAATGTCGCAGGCAGTTATTGTGGCGACGGAGCAGATGTTTACGGCGAATGCGGACGACATCGTCCCCGGTTACAATGTTAAACTATTTTGCAGTATGGTCAGCAGTCTTGCCAAGCGTGAGGACTCTGTCGCCGTTCCGGTCAAATATTATGAGATCGGCAATCTGATATTCAGCGCGCGTTCGGTTTATATTGTAGGCTTTGTATCCGTGATCCTGCTTCCAATTGGATGCCTTGTTGCTGGGTTTATTATATGGTTGAAACGTCGTAAGAAATGAACCAGCCTTCCATTTTTTATCGTTGCGTTTCACCTACGGGATTTTGGAGTCTCAATTTGCAGAAATCCATACTAATAGTAGAATAATATTTTTACTGTTTTTACTGCTGGTAGGTTCATCTGGATGCACTTTCACGGTATAATCAAGCCATCAAAACGAAAGTGAGGTGGATATATTTTGAGAGTGAAGCTTGCAGAGAATATCAAGAAATTCCGTAAGGAAAGGAAAATGACGCAGGAAGAGCTTGCAGAGGTGATGGGCGTAAGCGTAAGCGCCGTTTATAAGTGGGAGTCAAATCAGTCCACTCCGGAGATTCGGTTGATTTTAGAAATGGCTGACTTGTTCCACACCTCTACCGATGTTCTTCTCGGATATGAGTGGAGAAATGGAAGCGCTGCATCCGCACTTGACAGGATCGCGACGCTAACAGAAGCAAAGGAGTACGATGAAGCGACTACAGAGGCGGAAAAAGCATTAAAAAGTTATCCGAACAACTTTGACATCGTATATCGGAGTGCTCTCGTTTATCTGGATCTGGGCAAGAACGCGAGTCATCTTGAAGCGAACCGTCGCGCCATCGAACTGCTAGATCACGCCTGTGCACTGATTGCACAGAATCA
>JAMPGN010000216.1 GCA_023663915.1 Eubacterium sp.
GGTGTTTGCGATTTTCCTGAAATTTGATATCGAGAAAAAACTGCCGCAGATCAGAAAAGAAATGGAAGAGAGAAGAACGCTGGGAAATGAATAAGGGTGGGCTAAAATTTTTTATAAAACAATATATTACAATTTAAAAAAATATCCTACAAAAGCGAAGCAAAAGTATTTGATAAGATTTACATACAAAGCGGATATACCGAAACAGAGTTTTTATTATCTTGGCGGTATTGCGACAAATAGAGAGATTTCATAGCGAAAGCAGAAAGGGCACAAGTATGAAAAAAATATCTTTAAATGATGGCTGGCTGTTTGCCAAGGGAACCATTACAATGATGGAAATGTTTATGGGAAGTGGGGAGAAGATTCAACATATCGACCTGCCTCATGACGCCATGATCTACCAGGAGAGAACACAATCTACCGCGAACGCGCATCAGACCGGTTTTTATCCGGGCGGAGAATACACCTATATCAAACAGTGGGATGTTCCGGAAGATTGGAAAGACCATACGGTAGTTTTGGAATTTGAAGGAGTGGCGGACACCTGCCGTATTTATCTGAACGGTGACTTTGTGGCGGTAAACTACAATCCGTACAGCTCTATTTTTGTAGACGCGACCGGTTATTTGAAATATGGGCAGACAAACGAGATTAAGGTGGAAGTGTGCAGTGTGGAACAGTCCAGCCGCTGGTATAGCGGCGCCGGTCTGTACCGCCCGGTGAATGCATGGGTTGGCGGTGCGGTCTATATTCCGGAACGGGGCGTTCGTATTTCCACCAAAGAGACCGATGATGCGGCGGCAGTTGTAGAGTTAGAAATTCCTGTCTGCAGCCAGATTTCTGCGCCGGTGCAATTACAGTTGGAAGTTACCTTGTCTGGCGAGAGTCAGATGATAGCCGCAAAGGAAAACGCCTGTGTCACGGTTTTTGGGGAGGGTACACAGATGTGCAGTATGCGTCTGGTGATAGAGAATCCCGCTTTGTGGAGTGATGAAACACCGAATCTGTATACCTGCGAGATTGCGGTGAAAGAAGGAGAGAATATTGCAGACAGCGTGAATATTCCGGTAGGAATCCGGACACTCCGGCTAAATGCGAAGCAGGGATTGCTGGTCAACGGAAAATCGGTAAAACTCCGCGGCACGTGTATTCATCACGACAATGGACTGATTGGCGCGGCAACCTTCCCGGATGCAGAGTACCGCCGCTGCCTTCAGATGAAGGAGGCAGGATTCAATGCACTCCGCAGCTCTCACCATCCTATGAGTAAGGCTATGCTGGATGCATGCGACCGTCTGGGGATGTTTGTTATGGATGAGTTGTCTGATATCTGGACACGGACGAAAAACCAGCATGACTACGCCAATTATTTTCCGGATTTCTGGGAGAGGGATGTGGCGGGCATGATTGAAAAAGACTACAATCATCCATGTGTCATTCTCTATTCTACGGGGAATGAAATACCGGAAGCAGGTACATCGCGCGGCGCAGAGTGGAATCGGAAGATTCACAGAAAGATCAAGCGGTTAGATTCCACACGTTATACGACGAGCGGTATCAATGGCCTGATGGCAGGAGCAGACAGAATGGGAGAAATCGTTGGTCAGGCAAGCGGTATGACACCGGAACAGCTTGCGGCGATGCAGGCGCCGGCTGAACAAGAGGCACAGGAATCGGCGGAACGCGGAGGGGCAGATGCGGTAAATGGAATGGCAGCGGTTATGGTGGGACCTCTGGCAGACGCCATTGCTACGAGTCCGATCCTGGAGGAATTAATTGGAGAGTTCGCTGCGGCAAATGACATTGCAGGATATAATTATCTGACAGCGCTTCACGAGGAAGACCATAGACGGCATCCAAGCCGCGTGGTACTTGGAACAGAGACTTTTCCGGCGGATATCGTGCATCTCTGGGATGTGGTAACGCGGAATGCACATGTCCTGGGTGATTTTACATGGACCGGATATGATTATCTGGGAGAAGCAGGATGCGGCGTATTCCACTACGACGGCGGAGAGAACTTCTCGGCGCACTGGCCGGACCGGCTGGCTGGCATCGGAGACATTGATATTCTGGGAGACCGCAAACCGATCAGCTATCTCAGACAAGCTGTGTATGGTATCGGACATGCGCCGTCGATCGGCGTGCTGCGTATGGATAAAGCAGGTAAAACTGCGAGTAAAACACCATGGATGTGGAAGGATAATATTGCAAGCTGGACGTGGAACGGCTATGAGGGGCAGAATGCCAGCGTGGATGTCTATGCCAATGCAGATGAGGTGGAGCTGTTCATAAATGGAAAAAGCCTGGGACGGCAGCCGGTTTCGGGAACCTATGCAGCGGCCTATGAGGTACCTTACGAGCCGGGCATCCTGGAGGCGGTCAGCTATCTGGAAGGAGCGGAGGCAGGGCGTTATGCATTACAGACGGCGGGAGCGCCCAACGTACTTCGGGCGAAAACCGACCGGAATGAGCTTCCAGCGGACGGCGAAGCGCTTGCCTTTGTGAAAATCCGTCTGACGGATGCGGCGGGAAACTGGAACCGTCAGCAGGCGGCAGCCATTACCGTAAAGCTGGAGGGAAGTGCGGTTCTGCAGGGATTTGGCAGTGCGGACCCAAGCTGTGAGGGCAGCTACCAGAATGATACGTGGAACACCTATGACGGAGCGGTAATGGCGGTCATCCGCGCAGCGAAGGAGCCGGGGCAGGCGAAGCTGACCGTTTCGGCGGAAGGCTGTGCCGATACGACGGTTGTCCTTACGATGTTATGATTGTACAGTAGAGAACTTGTCGCGGTACTGCTTTGGCGTCAGGTTGTATTTCTTTTTAAACACATTTTGAAAGTAGGACTGGCTGGAGAAGCATAAGTAATTGCTGATCTCACTTAAGGTTTTATCGGAGTAGCGCAGCAGGCTTTTTGCTTCTTCCAGCTTGCACTGCATAATAAAGTCGCTGATATCGAAGCCGAGTTCTGTTTTGAAGCGCCCGGAAAGATAAGAGCGGCTTTTTCCGATGTAGTCCGCCACATCCTTTACGCGGATGACCTCGTTGATGTGGTATGTTATATACTGGATACATTCAAATATTTCCTGCGACATCCCCTGTGGAATTTTATTCTGTGCCACGCGCTCGGAGAAATCGATACACATCGAATATTCGAGATTGGTTATGTAGGAAATATCAGAGCTGTTCTCACATTCCTGAATATAAATGTCGGCGAGATGGTACGCCTGTTCCGTGTCCATGCCGCCGGCGACCGCGCTGCGCATTGCGAGGGCAATCGCTGAGATAAAGATATTCTTTTCCTGCCGCAGGACATTGCTTGCCATGGTGCCTGCCGATAACGTAGCCGAATCTTTCAAGAGTTCTTTGACCTTTTCTGTGTTTCCGCTTTGGATCATCTGCATTAGCTGGCGTTCAAAATGATAAGTATTGTGATAATCCTGGTTTTCCTTTGCCTCAAACACCCGGTTAGAGTGGATACCGGAGCGTGCCTGGATGTTGCTCGTATCGTTCAGATGAAAATGCATGTTGATATCAAGCGACTGATCGTTGACACACAGATGCAGGTAGGCAAGCGTCTCTAAGAAACGATGGAAAGATACCGCCGGTGCGTTCGACAGAAGTGCCTCAACTTCTTCCCTATGTTCCGGACTGATGGCGTATTCTTTCATGAAGCTGCGGAGTGTAAAATCGGAATACGGCGTGCCAAATAGCGGACCGACATATAAAACATGCTCTTCGTCCAGGCTTTTGACGCATCCAAAGCAACTGAACGACGGGGAGATATAATAGCCCGGATTTTCTGAAAAAAGCGTAAAGCCGGACAGCATTTTCCGAAAAATATTATACTTTTCCCAATAGGATGGAAAAGAGCAGATCTCCTTTGTCGGAACGTGGTAATAGGTGAGCGGGATTAATGTGGTCGCGTAAAACCGGCGGCAAAATTCCTTATAATCAGTAATCATGGCAATTCCCCTTTGATAGCATTGGCGTATCTCATGTCATTTTCTATAATTATAAGTCACAATTTCCCATGGCACAATGTTAAAATTACAAGATAACAATCAAAAATACAATACCGGAATAAATTCGTATGATATTATGTTTATAAATAATCTGTAAGGAAGCAATCAGAAACAGATGCAATGGAGATTATATAAAAATGAGGAGGATATAAGAGCGTATGATTCAGGATTTCAAAATTGAGTACAGAACGAACCCGATTGGGATTGACAGCGAGCCGCGTTTTTCGTGGAAGCTGGTCAGCGACCGGCAGGATGTTGTACAGAAGTATTATCAGATTCAGGTCATCACACAGGGAAAGCTGGTGTGGGAGAGCGGATGCGTCGAGAGCGACCAGTCTATCCTAGTGCCGTATACGGGCGCAAAATTAAAGCCGATGACGGAATATCAGGTACAGGTCAACGTCTGGGACAATTACGGTGAGCAGGGGCAGGAGCAGGGCAGCTTCGAGACCGACCTGATGGATAAGGGGAACTGGCGGGCGGACTGGATTACACACAATCTGCCGGATGACGAAACCGCTTGTCCGGTATACGCAAAAAAGTTTATTGTTTCCAAGAATGTGGTAAAGGCAAGGCTTTACGCGACTGCCTGCGGTGTGTATGAAGCACACATCAACGGACAGAAAGTGGGCGATGCATTCTTTGCGCCGGGGTGGACTTCCTACCATAACCGTCTGCAGTACCAGACCTATGATGTGACAGGGATGTTGGCAGAGGAAAACGAGATTAAAATTACGGTGGGGAACGGCTGGTATAAGGGCGAACTCGGCTTTGACGCTGCTCCGAACCGCTATGGTGACAAGACAGCGCTTCTTGCAATGCTTGCCATCGAATATGAGGATGGTGAAAAAGCGTTTATCGGCACGGATACGAGCTGGAATGTGGAGACTGGGGCGATCTGTTTCTCCGAGATTTACCATGGCGAAACGCAGGACTTTACAAGGAAGGCACAATCTGCAGGGACAGCGGCGCTTTTTGATAGGAAAGATGCCATCGGACAGATTGTTGCGCAGGAATCTGAGCCGGTGCGCGTGAATAAGCGTTTCGCCGCGCCCCACAAAATTGTGACGCCCAAGGGTGAGCTTGTATTTGATTTCGGGCAGAATATGGCAGGGCTTGTGGAGGTTACGCTTCCAAGACTGACCGGGGAAAAGCTTGTGATACGACATGCAGAGACGCTTGACAAGGAAGGCAATTTCTATACCGAAAATCTGCGGACGGCGCGATGCATAGATACTTATCTTTACGGAGAGGAGCAGGTCGGAATGACCGTGATGCCGCATTTTACGTTCCACGGCTTCCGCTACATCTGCGTAGAAGGCGCGGCGGAAGCGGCGGCGGAATGCTTTACGGCGTGCGCACTGCACACGGACATGCAGCAGACCGGAAGTTTTACCTGTGACAATGCGTTGGTAAACCAACTGCAGAACAATATCGAATGGGGACAGCGCAGCAATTTCTTAGACATTCCGACCGACTGTCCGCAGCGTGATGAGCGTCTCGGCTGGACGGGTGATGCGCAGGTCTTCTGTGGTACGGCTTCCTACAATTTCAATACGGCGCTCTTTTTCGGTAAATGGCTCAGGGATATGGCGGCGGAGACGACCATGGAGTGGGGTGTGCCGCACACCGTGCCTAATATCATGGGCGACCAGACGGGAGCGGCGGCGTGGAGCGACGCGGCGACGATCATTCCGTGGGCGGTTTATCAGGTTTATGGAGATAAGAAGATGCTTGCAGAGCAGTTCCCGCTGATGAAAAGCTGGGTAGATTACATCCGGTCACATGTGTCGGACAACGGATTGTGGCAGACGGGTTTCCAGTACGGGGACTGGCTCGCGCTCGATATTGAGGCGAGAAGTACCGACCGGAACGGCGGAACAGACAAATATCTCGTTGCGAATGCCTATTACGCTTATTCGACAAGACTTGTGAGAGATGCCGCGGCAGCGCTCGGCTATGCGGCGGAGGAGAAAGAGTACGGTGAACTTCTCGACACGGTTGTCGATGCGATCCATCGGGAATATGTCACGCAGAACGGAAGGCTCGTGAGCGAGACACAGACTGCCTGTGTTGTAATGCTGTATTTCGACATTGCAAGGCAGGAGTACCGGGAGCAGATTTTGAAGACGCTGGCGGATAATATTGCCGTACATCACGGGCATCTGACGACCGGCTTTGTCGGGACGCCGTATTTGTGCCATTGTCTGACGGAAAACGGACAGCATAACCTTGCCGGTGAGATTTTCATGAAGGAGGATTTTCCGGGCTGGTTCTATGCGGTAAAGAAAGGCGCGACGACAATCTGGGAGCGCTGGAATTCGGTTCTTCCGGACGGAAGTTTTGACGAGTCCGGTATGAACTCCCTCAACCACTATGCCTATGGTTCGATCGGAAGCTGGCTGTACGAGCGGGTGGCAGGTATCCGCGCCATGGAGGCAGGTTATAAGAAAATCCGTATTCAGCCGATGCTGACCAAGGGGATGACGGAAGTGTCTGCATCTTACGAGTCCGTGTATGGGACGATCCGAAGCGCGTGGAGCTGCAGGGATGGAAAAATCACGGTAGACATCCGGATTCCCGCCAATACGACGGCAGTCGTCTGCCTGCCGGAAAAGGAGGAGGAGTTCACGATCGGTTCCGGATCGTACCATTACGAATATGAGACCGACACGAATCTGGAATTTGATAAATATACCTTTGAATCCAGATTAGGAGAGCTGTTAGCAGAGCAGGCGGCGCGGGATCTGTTTGAGCAGGCGGCGCCGGGCATGCTGGATAGTCCGATGATCAAGTTTGCATTTGACATGACAATATCCGAGCTTGTTGGGCATGCTTCGGATGCAAGACCGTTATTCCAGGCGGCGATTGATATGCTGAATGCACAGGAACGGATAAAATACTTCTAAAGATTCTTCGTAGAATGGCGTTGGTTCCGGTACTGCGTCGGAGTCATACCAAATTTTTTCTTAAACACATTTTGGAAATAAGCCTGACTGGAAAAGCACAAATAAGTGCTGATTTCCAG
>JAMPGN010000217.1 GCA_023663915.1 Eubacterium sp.
TACCCCGGAGGGGTTATAACTAAACCCCCATTTGAAATGGGGGTTGCTAACTTGGCGACGTGTAATTCCTGCGCGATCCGTCCCGCGTCCAAAGCTGTGCTGTGGTGTTTTTCATAGGGCTGGAAGCGCTCCCTGTCGTGATACAGGCAAAAGGCTTCGCAAAGCAGCCAGTCCGCGTTTTCTACATATTGACGGCAGTTTTCGTTATAAGGCTCGTCGCCGAGACAGGCGAGAGAGATTGTTTTGGATGATTCTTTGGAACCGCTTGCGATATTGGCGCGAAATCCGATCTGCGGTGTTTTCGTCGAACGGATGTCAAAGACCTTGAACTGTATTTTTACGGCGGAAAATTCGTCGTCATTTTTGACTGCCGTAAAATGTATCTTTTCGTTGAGCGGGTCATTTAATAAATACTGGCAGGATTTTTCGATATAGCACAGTCCGTCCTGTAAGCCATAGAGCGTAAAATTGCCGTGGTATTTCCCGTTCTTCATCATGGAGTTTATTTTCCGGACTACCCATATTGCGCCCAGAATGTGATCTGTGTGTGCATGGGTGAGGAACATGGCTTTGATGGAGTTCCACTCGATACCGGCTTTGTCCATCTGGGTCAGAATGCCGTTTCCGCCGCCGGCATCGACTAGCGCGGCGCCTTCTTCGTTCTGCATTATAAAACAGGTATTGTAGCATTTCGTTACCATGGCATGACCCGTGCCGAGCATGATCAGTTTTGTCATAGCGTGTCACCTTTGATTCTTGGATTTAGAGTTATCATAACGATTTCTTGTTGTTTTTTAGTGTTCAACATTTTTATTCTAGCATATACGTTTTCCGAATGCTATTCAATTCTGAACAAGTATATCAGCAGGCAAAGGAAAAAATTGTCTGATGATGCAACTTTGATGCATATATGATGCAATTTTGATGCACTCGTATTTTATGATATTAGAGAGCGAAATGTTGATTTGACACGCAGGCAGACCGCGTGGAGAATCATGATAAAATACGGACAAAGCAGGAGAATTGCAGGATGAACAAACAGAAGAATGTCAACAGGCATGTGGAAGCAAATTTAAGGAAAAGCAACGAAAAGTGTGTGGAAGCGAATTTAAGGAAAAGCAACGAAAAGTGTGTGGAAGCAAATTCAAGGAAGGGCAACGGAAAGCATGTCGGAGAGAATGCAGGAAAGAATACCATGAGAAAAGGCATCAAGGGAATAGCTCTTGCCATGTCGATAGCTTTTGTCACAATATTGCTGGCGGGATGTCAGAAATCAGTACGGGCGGAAACTTTTTCACAGCAGGAAACACAACAAGAACCGGAAGAAACACAGATATCAGGGGATGCCAGCGTAAACCAAGAGAATATACAATCCCTGTCAAGCGGTAGAGAAAATCAAGAAGGCGTTCAAGTATCGTCGGATAATAGCTCGATCTCAAATTCTTACAACTTCGCCGCACAGAAGCAGCCGCCAGAAGGATGGGAATTAACGCTTGCCACAGAAGACTGGGGGCTTTCCTTCGGGGAATCGGGCACACAGCCGACAGGGAACGCGCTGCCGGAAGATTTGGCATGGTATGATGCCTACTATGTGGGAGATGACAGCGGGAAAGTCATTTACTTAACGTTTGACTGCGGTTATGAGAACGGCAACACTGAGCCGATTTTGGACGCGCTAAAGAAGCATAATGTGCAGGCGACCTTTTTTGTGGTGGGGCATTTCCTGGAGACGGCTCCCGATCTGGTTAGGCGTATGGTGGAAGACGGACATGCGGTGGGAAACCATACCTACCACCACCTTGATATGCCGACCATTTCCGACCGGGAGACTTTTCAGAAGGAGCTGGACGATGTGGCGGATCTTTTCTATGAGATTACGGGAGCAAAACTTTCCCCCTACTATCGTCCGCCGCAGGGCAAGTGCAACGTGAATAATCTGAAAATGGCACAGGAATCCGGATACTATACGATATTCTGGAGTCTGGCGTATGTGGACTGGAATCAGGACAGCCAGCCCAGTCATGAGGAAGCGTTTGGCAAACTCACCGGGCGCATACATCCGGGAGCGGTTGTGCTTCTCCACAACACATCTTCCACCAACGGGGAGGTTCTGGACGAGCTTCTGACAAAATGGGAAGAGATGGGGTATACATTCAGACCATTGTCGGAGCTTGTGGCAGATACGGAAAGAGAATCATAAGGGGTCTACAAGAATGCAAACTATATCAGAAACGGTATTCGAGGTAAACGGACAAAATTACACAATCGAGAAACTACTCGGCAAGGGCAAAGGCGGCTATTCCTATCTTGTGTCCGACGGGGCAAAACGGTTTGTCCTAAAGCAGATTCACCATGAACCCTGCGACTATTATCAATTCGGCAATAAACTAGAAGCGGAACGAAACGACTATGACAGACTGAAAAGAATCGGTATCCGAATCCCACAGATGATAGAGGTAGATATGGAAAAAGAGCGCATTCTGAAAGAGTATATAGCTGGTGAAACCATATATGCTCTCGTGCTTCAAGACCGAATGAAAGAAATCTATTTCGACCAGATCAAGGAAATGTGCAGACTGCTCTATCCCGCGCACACGAATATCGATTATTTCCCGACAAATTTTGTTGTCCAAGATGATGAAATTTATTATATTGATTTCGAGTGCAATGATTATATGGAAGAGTGGAATTTCGAGAACTGGGGCGTAAAATATTGGTCGAAGACCGAGGAATTTCTGGCGTATGTTAAGGAGCATTCATGATGCATAGGATAGGGATCATTTCGGACACACATGGGCTGCTCCGCCCGGAAGTGGCGGATGCTTTGCAGGGCTGTGATGCGATACTGCACGGCGGGGACATCAGCAGTCCTGCAATTTTGGAGAAACTCAACGAAATCGCGCCGACGTATGCCGTGCGAGGCAACAACGATAAAGAGTGGGCGAAGGGCTTACCGGAGACACTCTCGGTTGAGCTGTATGGAATCCGTTTCTTTATGGTACACAACAAAAAATATATCCCGAAAGATTTGGATAACGTTGACATCATCGTTTACGGGCATTCGCACAAATATGAGGAAAAGCGCATGGACGGACGGCTTATGCTCAATCCGGGAAGCTGCGGACCAAGAAGGTTTACGCAGCCGATCACCTTTGCAGTGCTTGAGACGGCAGGCGACACTTCCTATCGGATAGAAAAGATGGAGATTGCATACAAGATGGGAAATTCGAGCGCAGCAAAAACAAGCGCGGCGAAAATGAATGCGGCAAAGACAGATGCAGCAAAAACGAACGTGGTAAAGACAGGCACAGAGAAAGACCTGTTGGAAGAAATACGATCCATTAATGTAAAAAAGACGGTCAAGGCGGTAATGCGTGATACCGATAAAAAGTTATCCGTCACAGAAATTGCCGCAAAGAACGGAATCAGTGAGGACTTGGCGGAGCAGATCTGCCGCCTGTATCTGACGCATCCGGGCGTAAGCGCAGATGGGATCATGGGGAAGATGGGATTGTAGGAGCGGGAATTGAATCGTGGATAGAACGGTTAATCATTCTGGGTAAATTACCGATATAATACACAGAATTATAAATGTTTCGGAATGGAGAGTAAGATGGGAATTGATATTTATCAAAACTACAGTCAATTTTACAAGGGAACAGAGCCATTAAAAACCTATGGTTCAAGTGAAAAGGGGAAAACAAAACTTGTCCGTTATGAGTTCAATACAACGGATGAAAAAGGTAACAAGATAATGGATCAAATGAGCAGGGAAGAAACCTTGCAGGCAATGAAAGAAATTTCTGCCCAATATGGCGATGATGTGCTGGTACAGTTTTCCGGAGATGGAATGGCAAAGCTCATTGAGGGCAGGAAAGGCTATTTAGACGGACCGCTTAGTGATGAGGAAGCGGCGGCGAAAGCTGCAAAACAGGCTGAATTTGACGGCACTGTGGTACAACTGGAAAATACGCATCGTATCGTCATAGCCAATGTGCAGACAAATGACAAGCTGTATAACAGTCTTGCAGGGGCGGATGAAGAAGTGGTAAAGGCGGCAAATGGAATTATCAAGAATTATTTTCTGCCCAATCAAGTATCTGGTATGTCTGAGGATGAACGGAAGGCAATGATTGCCTTTGGCATGGAGGAAGCAAAATATCTGGCTGAAAATTATTTAGATCAGGAACATAGCGGGGCGTTTTTGTCTGCTATGGAGACGATCGCAAAGTATGGCATGAATGGTGTGGTGTCAGAAAATGGTACCGTTACTTATTCGATTGAAAAAGGATTAAACGCTGCCGAGACAGTCAGCGATATGGATATATTGAAAGCAAAAGCCCCTGATTTATACAATGAAATCAACGAGTTGAACCAACGTATCATAAACCATAAACCCGGAGAAAAATTCGGGGCTAAATTTCTGGAATTATATAAGAGGGCAGAAAAGGTATTGGAGGGAACAAATGCGAAAGGGGAAACCAATCGTGAAGCTGCCGTAAAAGAATATAAAAAATGGGAAGAAGAGACAGCAAAGACAGAACTTCCCCAGATTTTCAAGAATATAAAATATACAAGTATTCCGTCATTTTTTGAGAGCCTGCAAAACCAGAGCCAGTTATCGAATGATTGGCTCAATAGCAGTATGGCGCGTTTTATGAAATGGCTGGCTCCAAACGACAGATAAACTCATAATCTCGCAAGTGCGCATAGCTCGATTTTTTCATCCCGATATGCTATACTGAAATTATCATACAGACCAAGCGCTATAAAATGGTGGAAAGGCTTGATCTGATCTATACACTAAGGGAAATCTGAAAGGAGCAGGGGGTTATGAGCAGAAGCGAAGAAATTCTGAAATTTTGTGAGGAAAGACAGATCCGTATGATCGATTTCAAAAT
The DNA here is from genome assembly GCA_023663915.1 of Eubacterium sp. The sequence goes on from JAMPGN010000217.1 coordinate 4,902, forward strand.
GACGGATATCGATGGACGGTGGCGGCACATCACCATTCCGGTGGAGCGGTTTGGTGAGGATACGTTTACATACGGCATCGGCTTTGACGGTTCCAATTATGGGTATGCACCGGTTGAGAAGAGCGATATGGTGTTTTTGCCCGATCCGGATACCGCTTATACTGACCCGTTTGCGGTAGTGCCTACGCTGACGATGTGCGGCAATGTGTGCACGATCGGCAAGGGTGAGAACAAACCGTTTGACCAGTATCCGAAGAACGTGAGCCTTCGTGCAGTGGAGTACATGAAGGAGAGCGGGATCGCGGACCGCATGGTTATTGGACCGGAGTTTGAATTTTATCTGTTCGATCAGGCGAGGTTTGAAGTGTCGCCGCAGCAGTGTGGGTACCGCGTGGACACCAGACAGGCGGACTGGAATTGTACGCTGGATACATTCAGGCAGGGCAATAACGGTTACGAAGTGCCCTACAAGGGCGGCTATCACATTGCCGCGCCGCAGGATGTGGGTTATGACCTGCGCAGCCGCATGTGTATGATGATGGAGGAATGGGGAATCCGTGTGAAATACCATCACCATGAAGTAGGCGGTCCGGGACAGATGGAGATCGAGGTGGAGCTTGCGGACATGCCTGCCATGGCGGATAATACCATGATTATCAAGTATATTATCAAGAATTTGGCGGCAAAAGAGGGCAAGACGGCAACTTTCATGCCAAAACCCATTTACCAGGAGGCGGGAAATGGTCTGCATGTACATATGCTGCTTTTAAAGGATGGGAAGCCTTTGTTCTACGATGCAGAAGGCTATTCGGGCTTAAGCCGCACAGCACATTATTTTATTGGCGGACTGCTCAAGCATATCGCATCTTTATGCGCATTTACCAATCCGTCCACCAATTCGTTTAAACGTCTCGTGCCGGGCTATGAAGCGCCGGTAACGGTCGGATATGCGACATCCAACCGCAGCGCGGTCATTCGTATTCCGGCTTATGCCAAGACGCCTGAGACGAAGCGGTTTGAACTGCGAAATCCCGATGCGACGGCGAATCCATATTATGCATATGCGGCAATTCTGATGGCGGGTCTGGATGGGATTGAGAACCAGATTGATCCTGCGAAGAACGGATGGGGACCGTATGACTTTAATCTGTATACGCTTTCCGAGGAGGAGCAGAAGAAGATCAAGGGGCTGCCGAAGTCTCTCGGTGAAGCTTTAGAGGCGTTAGAGCAGGATCATGATTATCTGACCAAGGGTGGTGTGTTCCCGCAGAGATTGATCGATGTATGGGTAGCGCGCAAGCGTGCGGAACTTAGGAAGCTGGATCAGATTCCGAACCCGGCGGAGTTTAAGATGTATTATGACCTTTGATAAGACAAGAAATTACGACTTAACTGAAGGCAATATCATGCAAAAACTGCTGAAGTTTGCATTCCCCATTATGGTGGGGAATCTGCTTCAGCAGTTGTATAATGTGGTGGACACGCTGATCGTGGGACGATATCTGGGAGAGAATGCGCTGGCGGCTGTGGGGTCTTCGTATACGTTGATGGTATTTCTCACATCGATTATCATAGGACTCTGTATGGGCAGCAGCGCCTTTTTTTCTATGCAGTTCGGTGCGAAAGATCAGGACAGGCTGGAAAAGGGTATATTTATCGCCTTTGTGACGATCGGCATCGTTGCGCTTACGTTAAATATCTTTGTGTATGCGGGGATGGGCGGTATTCTGATCTTCTTACGCGTGCCGCAGGAAGTCGTTCCGCTTATGCAGGAATATCTTATTTGGATTTTTGCAGGTATCCTCGCGGTGTTTGTCTATAATTTTTTTGCATGCCTTCTGCGGGCGGTAGGCAACTCCGTGATACCGCTGCTGTTTCTGGGAGTGTCAGCGGTGGTCAATATTGTGCTGGACATTCTTTTTATCAGAACATTCCGCTGGGGCGTGGGCGGCGCGGCAGCGGCGACAGTCATCGCGCAGTATTTGTCGGGGATTGGTATCGCGCTGTATTATCTGACCAGATATCCGAAATTGAAAGTCACAAAGCAGAACTGCTGTTTTGACGGACAGATTTTACAAGAACTTGCGGGGCTGTCTTCGCTGACGTGTCTGCAGC
>JAMPGN010000218.1 GCA_023663915.1 Eubacterium sp.
TGCTATATGGCGGGGAAGATAGTCTGAAGGCCGCTTAATCAGCAGACACTAAATACAATATCCTGCTATTATTGTAGCTTATACCCCAACCAGATAAACGACAACTGCAACGACAGTGCTCGTCAATCCGATGCACGCCTCAAACGGTATCAGTTTCATGCGGTCGTTGATGCGGTTGCGCCTGCCATCAGAATACCGGAAAGCGGAACGAGAAGAAACGTCGGCATATTCATTGCCTCGATCAGATTGATCACATCGAATTGGAGCGCCGACGCTTTGATGATGCTCGCGATCGTGCCGGTACCGATCAGCAGTACGGATACGCCGATGACTTTGCTTAAGCCAAATTTTGTATAGGGAATGGTTTCCTTGAGATTGCCGGTGGCAATAATGCTCACCATTCCGCCAAGTGGCAGTGTGATCAGAGGGTCGATGCTGATATCGCAGAGGGGACGCAGAGCCAGCAAAACGATCACTACGAGCGGTCCGCTGACTGCAGCCGCCAGGTTCGGAAGTTTTTTCTCCTGGCTGCGCTCGTCCGTATCGCTTAAGTCTTCCTGTTTCTTTTTGGACAGGAGTGAGGCTAAAATAATTGTCATCACAAGCGCAAACAGTGCGGGAATGATGTTTTTCATCATTAATGCGGTCAGATCTACGCCGAATGCCTCGGATGCCGCAATGGTGTTCGGGTTCGGGGAGATAATGTTCCCAGTTTTGTCTTCACCGATGATGTCGCCGACTAGTGCGCCTAAAATCAGGCTGTATGCCGGCTGGACTTTTTTGATGATGAGTACGATCGCGACGATCAGACCGATAATTGCCCCTAAAGTATTAAAATCATATTGCATTATGTAAACCTCCTATTCCTGAATGCTTTTTATCAGACGAAATACTTGTTCTACGGTACTGCTCATATTTTTTCGTGCGTTATCCGGATCCATTGCTTCTTGCAGTGTCTGCACACCTCGAAGAATCGGGAAGAATGCGTCGATCCCGTGCTCGTTGCAAGCGACGGCATCGTCTGTCACACTTCCTGAGAAGGCGATCACCTTTTTGCTGTGTTTTTTGGCAAGCCCGGCAACACCGATGGGCGCTTTGCCGAATATGGTCTGTCCGTCCAGCCTGCCTTCCCCGGTCACAACCAGATCGGCGGACGCGATATAGTCTTCCAGTTTTGTCTCTTCGAGAACAATCTTAATGCCGGATTCCAATACGGCGTTGGTGTAGGAGAGAAAGGCGAATCCCAGCCCGCCCGCCGCGCCTGTTCCGGCTTGTCCGGCATTGGCGCGGGGATATTTTTCGCAGGTCAGTTTGGCGTAATAGGCGAGCCATTTATCCATCTGCATGATCATAGTCGGCGTTGCGCCCTTCTGGGGTCCGAAGACCGCGCTGCATCCCTGTTCGCCACACAAAACATTGGTCACATCGCAGGCGATGCGGAACGTACATTCTTTCAGTTCTGGCAGGACGTAGTCATCCGTGATGGTGTCCAACTCTTTTAGTCCCTTTGCGCCGAATGGAACCTGTTTTCCATTTTGATCAAGCATCCCGTAGCCCAATGCCTGAAGCATACCAATTCCGCCGTCGTTGGTGGCGCTTCCGCCGATCCCGATTATAAAATGCCGGCATCCTCTAAGGATTGCATTCTTTATGACTTCTCCTACCCCGTAGGTGGTCGTTTCCAGCGGATTCCTGTCCTGTTCGGGGACGAGGGTGATGCCTGCGGCGCCGGACATTTCGATAATTGCCGTCCGGGTATCTTCAAGGATGCCATACACACAGTTGACAGGCGTACCCAAAGGACCTGTTACCGAGATGGTTTCGAGTTTTCCACTCATTCCCAGAGTAAGCGCTTCCACGGTGCCTTCGCCGCCGTCAGCAAGAGGACGCACGTGTACCTCGGAATCGGGCATTACTTTTAAGATGCCTTCTTTGATCGTGTTGCCTGCCTCTAAAGAGGAAAGGCTGCCTTTGAGTGAATCGATCGCAACAACTACTTTCATTTTGTTTTGCTCCTTTCTTTTTTATGAGACAAATCCTATATTTGATGATTCTACTTTAACAGACAGGCTCTTTTCTGTATACTTTTAGCTATCCGAACGAATATATCCTGCTGGTGGAGAGCGGGCAATTCAAGAAGTGGCGTTATCTTCTGCAAATACTGGCGGAGAAAAATTTTCCGGCAGTCCGGATCGGAATCGGGAACGCAATGCCTTTGTCCAGGCTGCACCATTCCTATAAGGAGGCAGCGGTACTTTATCTTGCATTGAAGTTAGATTCCATGGCGTAGGGGCTTTTCATCCCTTTGATTAGGTCATTCGTCCCAACAAACAGGTCAACTGTCAGACAAGGTGCATTTATGGGATTCATTGTGTTAATATAATACGGGATGAGGTATGCGTTGATGTGAATAAATGATATAATAATGGATATGGTTCCAATGGGAGCCGCAGCAAATAATTCAAATGAGAGGGCGTCATGGGTTTTATACTATCGGTTTACAGCATCAATGCATTTCAAGAAATTCTTTTGCCGGCGATCGACAACGCAGACAGTTCCGTGACTGTGGGCAGATCGATTTTTGCATTGCCGCATGATATCATCATACCCTTGGAAATCCTAGGGGGACAGTGGTTCATACATAAAAAGGATTTCTACCTTACTTATACAGTATCGGGGGCAAATTATACAGGACAGCCTTTGGGAAATGGCGATCTTCTGACGCTCACTCTGCCAGAAGGACATATTTTGAATATCATTGTCAAAGAGGTCAAGGATTCTTTTATTGTATACAAAAAGTATGATATCAGCGGATTGGACAAGATACGGATCGGCAAGGATGAGGATTGTGATATCCGTTACGAGACGCTCAATCTGATATCCAAGGAACACGGAATCATCCGGCGGAGCGGCGAATGGTACATCGTGGAGGATACGAGCGCCAACGGCATCTTTATCAATTCCATGCGTATGGCGGGGAGCTGGCAGCTGTCTTTCGGGGACTGCATAGACATATTCGGGCTGCGCATGGTCTTTCTGGGGAATGTTCTGGCGATCAATGAGGGAGTGGAAGGGATTCGTGTAAAGAAGGACGTGCTTCCGGTATTTCATCCCGATGAGAACGGGAGTGATGAGGTCAGGAATGATGTGGAGTCTACGGAAAATAGTGACGAGGTGATTTTCCATCGTTCGCCGAGGAAACTGAGCAGGCTGGAGAAGGATGTTGTGGTGATCGAAGAACCACCCGCTCTTGCGGGCAAAAGCGCAAAATCCGCAGGTATGCTTGCAGGGCCTACGCTGGCGATGGCGCTGCCGATGCTTTTCGGGTGCAGCCTTGTGATGTACAGCGTGATGCTTCCTATGGAGAATGCGAGTGTATTTAAGTATGCTGGGATGATTCTGGCGGCGGGAGCTGCGTTAGTCGGTACTGTGTGGACTTTTGCATATATCGTGCGCGGTTTTATGGGCGAGAAAGAAGCCCGCAGACAGCGGGCTGAAATCTATCAGAAATATCTCACGGATTGCACGCAGATGGTCAGGACAAAATATGACAGGAGCAGGGCTGCTCTCATAGAAATGTATCCTTCGGCGGAGGAGTGCTGTAAGTATACGGAGGATTCTCCACAAATGTGGGGCAGGAATGCCAGTCATGAGGACATGCTCTTCGAGAGGCTGGGGCTGGGCGATATTCCTTTTCAGGTGGAGGTTAGGATACCGGAGACGAAATTTGCCATGCCGGAAGACCCGCTTGCCGGCAAAGCCGAAGCAATACGGGATAGTTTTCAGCAATTACATGACGTGCCGGTAGGCGTGGACCTGCATGCGCATAAGCTGATTGGTGTTTTCGGCGGGGAGAAGAAACAGGGCGCAATCGCGGTACTGCATATGTTTGCGGTACAAATTGCCGCCAACAACTGTTATACGGATGTCAAGATGGCGTTCGTATACGATGAAAAGAATTATGATGACCACAGCACATGGAATTTTGCCAGGTGGCTGCCCCATGTGTGGTCGGAAGACCAGAAGACCCGCTATGTGGCGAAGGACAAGCAGGAAGCGGGGGAAGTCTTCTATGAACTTGCCAAAGTGTTCCGCGCAAGGCAGGAAGCGGGCGGTGAGGATACGGCGGCAAAGACAAGACCGCCCAAGCCCTACTATGTGCTTTTTATAGCAGATCCGGAACTTCTCGAAGGCGAGCTGATTTCCAGATACATCTATAAGCCGGGCAGAGAATATGGCCTGACAACGATCATGTTTGCGGAGAGTTACGAGCGGCTTCCCAATGCATGTGAGTATCTGATACAGAATGATGCAGATTTCACGGGCGTCTACTGTATTGGTGACGACAACCGGCAAAGGCAGGCGATCCGCTTTGATATCATCGCGGGCATCTCGTTGGAAAAGATGGCGAGGAGACTCTCCCGCGTCAAGGTGAGCGAGGTGGAGACGGGCAAAGAACTGCCGGATGACCTGACGTTCTTTGATATGTACGGGGTCAGCAGTCCCGCACAGCTTCACATCACGGACAGATGGCGCAAGAATAGGACTTACGACAGTATGCGGGCGTTGATCGGCCAGAAAGCGGGCGGCGGGGAATGTTACCTGGATGTCCATGAGAAATGCCATGGACCGCATGGACTGGTGGCAGGGACGACAGGTTCCGGCAAGTCGGAGATTCTGCAGACCTATATACTCTCGCTGGCAATCAATTTCAGTCCGGAGGACGTATGTTTTTTTATCATTGATTATAAGGGCGGAAGCACGGCGAATCTGTTTTCGCGTCTCCCGCACATGGTCGGTCAGATCACCAACTTATCCGGGAGCCAGGTGCGCCGCGCCATGGTGTCGATCAAGAGCGAGAACAGGCGCAGACAGCGTATTTTTAACGAGTACGGCGTCAATCATATTAATCTCTATACGAAATTATATAAGAATAAGGAGACCGCGATCCCGATTCCGCATCTGTTTATCATTATCGATGAGTTTGCGGAATTAAAGCGGGAAGAGCCGGATTTCATGGGCGAGTTAATCAGCGTGGCACAGGTGGGGCGCAGTCTGGGTGTCCATTTGATTCTTGCGACGCAGAAACCGGGCGGTACGGTGGACGAGAATATCTGGAGCAATTCGCGTTTCCGGCTCTGCCTGCGCGTGCAGGACAGGCAGGACAGCATGCACATGCTGCATAAGCCCGACGCCGCTTACATCACGCAGACGGGACGCTGCTGTATGCAGGTAGGAAACGATGAACTCTACGAGTCTTTCCAGTCGGGATACAGTGGTGCGGCATATGATGAGAAGGAAAATCGGGAGCGGAAGAATTTCGTTACGATGATTTCCAATACTGGAAAGACGGCATTGATCGGAAGCCGTGCAAAGATGAAATCTGTGAATGACAGGGATGCAGAAGAGACGTCCGGGATGCGGCTGACCACACAGCTTGAGGCGGTCGTGGACTATATCGTCGATATGGCAGGACAGACAGACTGCAAATGCCCGATGCAGTTCTGGCTGCCGATCCTTCCGACCAAGCTGTATCTGGAGGAGCTGGAAGGATACGGGCGGACGGCGTATGAAGCCCATGCATGGCGGAAAGCGGCAAAAGGCGGAAGCCTTGGCGTATACATGGGACTCTGTGACGATCCGGTCAATCAGGCGCAGATGCCTTTGATTGTGGAGCCGTCGGCAGGACATATGGCGGTCTGCGGGATGACGGGCAGCGGAAAGAGCACGTTCTTACAGACATTTGTGTATTCGCTGATCTGCGCCTATACGCCGCAGGAGATTAATGTCTACTGTATCGACTTCGGAAGCCGTATGCTGGCGGCGTTTGAGAGAGCGCCGCAGGTGGGCGGTGTGATTTTTGACAATGAGGGCGATAAGATGGCTAAATTTGCGGTCATGCTTTCAAAGATATTGGAGGAGCGCAAGACGCTTCTTGGCGGTGGCAGTTACGGTCAGTACGTTAGGGCAGGCGGCGTACTTCCCGCGATTCTCATTGTGATTGATAATTTCGCAGGTTTTCGCAGTAAGACGGAATACCGGTACGATGATCTGTTTACACAGTTGTCGAAGGATGGAGTAGGATATGGAATCTTCCTGGCGCTCACGGCATCGGGATTCGGCACGTTAGATATCCCTGCCCGTATGGGTGATGATTTCCGGACGGTCATTTCACTTGAGATGGGAGACAGGTTCCGCTATGCGGAAATCCACAAGACTATGCGTGTGGACGTGATACCGGAAGAAAATGTCAAAGGGCGTGGACTTGCGAAAGTGGGAGAGACATTGCTTGAATTTCAGACTGCGCTTGCCCTGCGCGCAGAGAATGATTTCAAACGCTCGGAGTCGATCAGAATGCTGGCGGAAGACATGCGGGCGGTATGGGAAGGTCAGAGTGCCGAGAATATCCCGTCGATCCCGCGGCGTTTTATCTGGCAGGAATTTGTCGGGATGCAGGCGGTGCAGGATATGCTTGTGGACGATCGGTATCTACCCATCGGGTATGAGACGGAGAGCGTGACGGTGTATGGCGTGGATCTGTCTGAAATTTATTGTTATCTGATTGGCGGGCGTTGTGGCACCGGCAAGACAAACATGATGAAGATTCTGATCGATATGGCGGTGCGCAAAGGCGGCAGTGCAGTGGTGTTCGATTTTGCAGGGGAACTTCGCGGACTGTGTGAGGAGCGGGGCGTTACGTGCATCAGGGACGACGAAACCTGTTACCGCTTCTTCCGGGATCATCTGACACCCGCGTTCCGGGAGTGCACTCACAGGGAACAGGCTGAACGAATCTTCCTTTTTCTTGCAGATTTTGCGGAGTTTATCAGGCATATTTACGCGCCGGCGGATGGAGTAGGCAAGATGGGACCGCTCGTTGAGAATCTGCTGGAAAAAGGCGGAGGACGCGGCATATACTGGTTTGCATGTTTTCGACAGGAAGACCGCAATGCGGTGCTTGGCAGGAGGGCATACGAACTTTTCATAAGATAC
>JAMPGN010000219.1 GCA_023663915.1 Eubacterium sp.
GATAAAAAAGCGCCGCAGAAATCAGCGCTTTGACTGTTTTTCGCAGATATATAAATTCTGCGAAAACAATAATGCAATGATATATAGTATTTAGGAAACAGAGAGGGATCAGTAGATACTTGGAGGACAGGAAAAAGATTTGCAAGGCGGTCCATCAGTACAACAGCGCGCCGCTTGACCGTGAGGACATGGACAGGCTTTTGGAGATCGCCAGGGACTGTATGGTCGTGCGCAATCACGTTTACCAGAGATACGGTGGGATCGGGGGTCTGGGGAAGCTTTACCCCGGCTATACCGTGCAGAATGAAATGACTGCAAGCGGCTTGCGCGAAAAGCTGGAACTTCCAACCGTCTATTTCTATCCGGCTGTTTTTAATGCCTTGCGGGATATCAAGACACAGTGGACGCAGGTGAAAGGAAACATTTATTCTGCTATCAACAAAAATGAGAGGTTTACCCCGGCGGATAAGCATTATCTGCGGTTTGCGGTAAAGGTCGATGGCTGTTTTGAAAATATCCTGAAAGGGAAACCGATCCGAATACCGCCGGAGATGGAAGCGCAGTACGAAAGCATCCTTGCCGAATTACAGGGAGATGGTGAAGAGCGCAGGAAGAACCTGAACAGATACCTTTGCAGGCAGGTGAGGAAGAAGCTGCACAAACTCCACACGGAAAAATTTTTGTATTTTTCCGTAGCGGAGCGCGGATATCGGTACGGAACGGAAAAATGCGGTGACGGTACAAAGCGGCAGGGTATTTTCCTGACGACCAAGGAACGCAGAAAACGGTTTTTTGTACCGCTTACCGATACCAATGCATACAGCGGGATGCTGGATATCAGATTAAAGCCGGAGCAAGACGGTCTGGAGATTGTTGCTTCCGTATTTATTCGGATCAGGAAGCACATAGATTATATAAATGAGATAGGAATATCGTTGGGATTGTGGAATATGATCACCACGAGTACCGGACACACCTATGGCAGGCAGTTCGGGGAAATGCAGAAAGCGGTCTTTGAGTGCGCCGCATCGGAAGCCCGCAGGGAAAAGTTGGTGGCTGCGCTCAAAAACTATGTGAATCGAGAGATTAACAGGATGTTTGCGGAAGAAAAGCCGGGGAAGATATACATGGTAAAGCTGCCGCGTAATCCCTCAGTCAGCGGGACAGGGCAAAATGGCTATCTGCTGCGGCTGTGGCGGAAGGGCTATGTCACGGAGAGGCTGGAGTGGAAAAGCAGGCAGAACTCCGTTGAAATTGTCGAAGTTTTGGGAAAGGGCATTGGTAGTGAGTGCAGCGCCTGCGGTGCAGAAACCTCACCTGACAAAGGGCGGGACAAAGACAGATATGGAGGGTTTCGGTGTCCGGTCTGCGGTTACGAAGAAGACAGAAAAGTGAATACAGCCAGAAACGCCTTAAACAGGGGGAGGAGTGGGAAACAGCTCAACAAGGTTTTTCCGACGGAGGAGTTTTCCGATTGACAGGATGGTCATATGGCGGCGCTTAACAGATAAGTTCATTGAAAAATGTAATTTTACTGTTGCGACAGGCGGCGGACTGTGTGAGTGGCGCCTTGATATAAAACAAGAAAGAGCGGCGTTAGAATACAGACTCGGGCGGCATTGCGGTCCGATATGGAATTAGGTACGCCGGTATCCCGTGAACTTGGAGAATTTCGTTTTTTTGACGGAAATGGTTCAAGACGTAGCGGGATGCGAAGCTGAAACGGAAAGAACTGTTTTGGCACCGCTTAAGAAGCGGCTAAGGTGCCCTATGAAATTTTTTGGTGGAAGGTAACATCTCATGAGGAAAGCGCAAAAAAATCAGATACTGGAGATTATAGACAGTCTACAGCAGGCTCATGAGGAGATCGGAAAGGCGTTACAGAAAAAGGGCAGCGACCCGGCGCAGGGTCAGATCATATCCCGTATGCTTGGTGAGTGTCAGGAGACTGCCGTATCGGTAGGAGAGAGCATTGAAAAAACGGAAAGCGAAGAGCATGTCACGGTGTCTTATCTCGAGGAATACTGCGAATTGCTGTTTAGAATTCATGAGGAAATAAGCGGTGGTGATTACAGAGAGAATAAGATCGGCAAAAGCCTGCGCAAGCAGCTTATTAAAATAGAAAACAGTGTAAAAAATGACATAGATGTCAGAAAAGAGGTTGTCTTTTTCCCATACAAAGCATCCATGTGGGACAGCCTGGAGAGCGTATATCTTGCCGCCAGAGAAGATCCGGACTGTGATGCGTACTGCGTCCCCATCCCCTATTACGACTTAAGACCGGATCACAGCTTTGGGGAAATGCACTATGAGGGCGGTGTGAATGCCGACGGGACACCCATGATGTATCCAAAGAATATCGAAATCACTGACTGGCAGGAATACAACTTCGAAGAACGCAGACCGGATGTGATCTATATCCATAACGGATATGATAACTGGAATCTGGTGACGAGTGTTCATCCGAGATTCTATGCGAAAAACCTAAAAGAATATACAGATAAGCTGGTATACATCCCGTACTTTGTGTTGAGCGAAATCGAGCCTGATGATCAGGCGGCGATCGACGGCATGAAGCATTTCTGTTTTATGCCCGGCACGATCTATGCCGACCGGGTGGTCGTGCAGTCTGAGAAAATGCGGCAGATTTATATCAATGAGTACATAAAGGCAGCGAAAGAGACGGGGCTTTCCGGGGAGCATACAGACAGAAAATTTCAGGAAAGGAAGTTTCTGGGGACAGGCTCGCCGAAAATCGACAAGGTGCTTCGTACGAAAAAAGAAGATCTGGAGATTCCGGAAGAGTGGCTTCGGCTCATTGAGAAGCCGGACGGGAACTGGAAGAAGATCGTTTTTTACAACACCAGTGTGAGTGCGCTTTTACAGCATAACGAGAAGATGCTGAAAAAGATGGAATCCGTGTTCGAGATATTCAGAGAGAATCGGGATGAAGTGGCGCTTCTGTGGAGACCGCATCCGCTGATCCGGGCGACTATTGAGAGTATGCGACCGCAGTTGTGGGAAGGGTATAAGGCGATAAAGGATAAGTACATAGAAGAGGGCTGGGGGATCTATGATGATACGCCGGATGTGGATCGGGCGGTCATTATGTCTGATGCGTATTATGGAGATAGCAGTTCGGTTGTGCGTCTGTGTCAGATGATCGGGATGCCAGTGATGCTGCAGGATATGGACAATTCTATGTTTGTAGATTCAGCGTTTTTTGTGGATGGCGAGGATTTTTGGCTTTTGACAAGCTGTACGGATGTTCTTATGCATTTTAGCCTGCGGAATATGACTCTTATAGAATATTTCATGATTCCTGTACAGCATTTACAGAAGTATGTGCATTACAGAATGGAAAATACAAAGGAAGGCATTTATATACTTCCGCACTTAGGAAATAACATTTTCTATTTTAATAAATATACAAAGTCATTAAAAGAGATTGCGCTGCCTTCTTTAGAAGAGCGATTTGTTCAAAAAAGGAAGATAAGAATATCTGCTTTTTGGAATGGAGAGCTTTCTCTTCTGGGGTATGATATTCCATTCGTTTATTTTTTGAACGAAGATTCAGGGAAGATATTGGCGGATCACGCCTATCTGGATATCCTTCAAGCCGCGGGAGCAGAAAAGAGGGAGACGATTTTTAGCCATTGTTCTTATCGGGATAAAAATAAATTGTATGTACCATTAATCGGGCAGGCATTCATTGTCTGTATCAATTTGGATGAAAGATCTTTTCACTGTTTTCGCGTAACAGAAAAAGATGAGATCAGAATTTGCACGATTGATAAATATGAGGGCGATGAAACATTTCTTTTAACTACATATGAGGATGAGAAGATTATCTGGTCTCCGAAAGATGGTGTGAGAGAATTACAAAAGATTGGGCTGCTGAACGAAAGGGAATCTTATCTGCGGGCATTCCATATAGGGGATAAAAACTATTATATTCCAGCGAATGAACAAAAGATATATGTGGAACAGGAAAAAGAAATCCGAGAGATACCCTATGAGTGTGCGCCGAATACAAAATATCCCGAACATGCAGCGGCACAGTATGGAGAAGTGTATTTGAATGAAAGTAAGATTTATTTTCAGACGAGAAGCGGAGAGCTTTTTGTCCTTGATACGGAAATAGATGAAATACATACGTTAGAGTTTCACGTTTCATCCGATAAGCTGCTGGAAATCAAAAGAGAAATATTAAAAGCGAGAGAAATTCTCTCGCGTGTGATGGAGCAAAGCTGTTTTTGTTTGAAAGATTATCTGAAAAGAATCATATAGCGTAGAAATATTACCAAGGAGGATTAGTTATGCGGATTGCATTTAGATTGTTAACTGATAAATCCAGAAAACTCTTAGATAAGTTAATGAAATGTAAAGATCTTGAAATAGTAGGTCTGGTAGATGGCAATGAAGAAAAATGGGGAACCATAGATTGTAAAAGCGGGTTGTCTTACATTTCTCCATATAAATTTTTAGATTTATATGAGACGGATAAAATAGACAAACTTTTCATATCTCCATATTCGGGAGCCAATACAGCATTGGATGTAGTAGAAGAAATGATGGAAATGGGTATTTCCAAGGAGAGCTTTCTTCTGCCTGCCATTCCGGATATTGAAGAAAAAGAAAGCTTCACGAAAGAAGGTTTGTTGCAGTTTACGATAGATCATTACAAAACGCTTCCGCGGTTACAATACCATATTGCGGATCATTGTAACTTAAATTGTGTTTCCTGTAGTCATTTTTCATCTTTGGTCGAGGGGGAACGTTTTATAGAATGTGAAGAGGTAAAACGGGATCTTATTACATTGAAGAGATTGGTGAAACATGTTGAAAGAATCGATATTTTGGGAGGCGAGCCGTTTCTCAATAAAGAATGGAAAAAGTTTGTTACGATGACACGCGAGATATTTCGCTTTTCAGAGATCACCATCATAACAAACGGAACGCTGATATGGAAAATGAGCGATGAGGATTGGGAATTTATCAGGCAAAATGACGTGTGTTTTCGTATGTCTCTCTATAAGCCTTTTTGGAAGAAAGCAGATGAGATAGCACAGATGCTGAAAGAAAAGGGCGTGAAATATATTGTTAATTTCAGAGTGATATCAGATTTTGATTCCGTTTTTTTGATGGATAAACATTATGACAGTGTTATTAACAGACAAAACTGTAGCGGCAGCTGCAATCAGCTTTATCACGGGAAGATGGCGCCCTGTAATGTCATGATGTATGTCAGATATTTTAATGAATATTGGGGAACGCATTTTCCTGAGGACGTTCCAGTGGAGAATCTGAGTTCGATAAAAGATTTTGATGAATTGATGGAGTGTTTGAAGCAACCAATGGATTTATGTGAACATTGTAACATTCGATTGCTTTCCCAGGCACATGAAAAATGGGAAATCATGAATCCGGGTGGGAAAGAGAATAACGATATCAGAAAATGGATTTATGAATAGGAATCGGTGAAAAATATGAAAAAAAACAACGCTTTTTTTAGGAAATTGCTTGTAAAGCTATTTCGATTGGATGGGTGGCATTGTTCCGATCATTATGATAAGGAGTATGCACAATATACGGTAAAGATGATAAATAATCTGATAGAACGCGATGGAAAACCAAAAGGACAAATTGTTGAAATTGGTTGCGGTCTGGGAGATATCATTGGCTACATAAGGGCAGGGCGTAATAAAAAGACAGGATTGGATCTGGAACAAAAGGTGGTATATGCAGCAAGTGTCTTACATCCGAATACACAGTTTCGTAAGGGCAGCTTTGCGGCTGTCAGGAATCAGGAAATATATTGTCTGATCATGGTTAATCTGCTGCACTTTATTGATCCGGACTATACAAAAAATGAGATAAAGAAAATTTTAGAAAATAACAAGGTGGAGTATGTCGTTATAGATGAGCTGCGGGGTACAGAAAATTCTTCTTATCGCTATGAGTGTCATGGAGAGGAAATGCTGGGCGGGCAGTACGCGCCTTGTTATCGGAGCAAAAGGATAAATGCCGCTGAGGGTGCAAACAGGCACGTTATTATATATAGAAAAATTAGCAGGAGATAAAATATCGTATTTTCAGGATGATGCAATGAATAAAAAAATCATAAAGATGACAGTAGATGAAATTCATATTGAATTATTTAAATTACTGAAAGATTTGGATGAATTGTTTCAAAAGCATAATATCAAATATTTTCTGGCATTTGGAACGTTGCTTGGCTGTGTCCGGGACGGAGGCTACATACCGTGGGATGATGATGTGGATTTGGTCGTAATGCCGGAGTGCTGGGATAAAATGAATCAAATTTTGGAAGCGGAACTCGATTGGGACAAATATTCTTTAATGAATAAGAAAACCCATAGGAAATCTCCGTGCTGGCAATATTTGACCGAAGTGTCAGTGAATGGAACATTTAGAAGATTTGATTATTTTAGAGAAGAAATAGCATGGAAATGTGGAATTGTAGTAGACGTTTTTCCACTGGTGAAAGTTCCGGAGAATAGGCGCATCCAGAAAGTATGGTATTGGAAATTAGGAATATTGGACGGCGTAATCGGTATTAAAGGATACAAACCTGGTTCACGTCGCATTCCATTCCTTTCAAAGTGTCTTTATTGGACGATTTTTAAAGATATGGATATCAGCAGAATTTGTGAGATGCGGGATCGTGTTCAACGTAAATATAATCGCGAGTGTGGAAAATGTCTGACTGTTCCATTTGGTCCAAACGGAAGGTATCCGCTTGAAAAGACGTTGTATCAGGCGGAATGGTTTCAAAGTACAGTGAGGAAAGAATTTACCGTGTACCGAGGCGGAGAGGCGATAGACAGCGCAATGTTTCCCATACCGCTGGAGTATGAAAAAATACTGAAAAAGACATATGGAAACTGGATGAAGAAACCGCGTGGAGAAAGAACAAAAGGAGTATCCTATTGGGATAATCAGGGAGGTTTTTGTGAAAACAAGCA
>JAMPGN010000021.1 GCA_023663915.1 Eubacterium sp.
CCCGAATCGCGCATGGATGCGCGTTGAGGGCGGTTGCGTCCGGTATCACAGCTTACATCGGAATGCTTAGAAAATCCATTCGACGAAACCCGACACAAGAGAACTTTTTGTGCAATCTGCCCTCACAACTTATACTATAGAACTTCTGACACCCGAACACTCTTAATCCTCATACCCGTTCGGATTATTGCTCTGCCATCTCCAAGAGTCCGCGCACATCTCCTTGATACCGTACTGCGCCTCCCAGCCGAGTTCCCGCTTCGCCTTATCCGCATTGGAATAGCAGGTTGCAATATCCCCGGCGCGCCTGTCTTTGATGACATACGGAATCTTCACCCCGGTAGCTTCCTCGAAATTCTTCACAATATCCAACACGCTATATCCAACGCCCGTGCCTAAATTGTAGATACACAGTCCCGCCTTCTCCTCGATCTTCTTAAGCGCTTTCACATGTCCCACCGCAAGGTCAACTACATGGATATAATCGCGCACCCCCGTCCCGTCCGGCGTATCATAATCGTTGCCGAACACGCCAAGCTCCTTCAACTTGCCTACTGCTACCTGTGTAATATAAGGCATTAAATTATTCGGTATTCCGTTAGGATTCTCACCAATCGTACCGCTCTGGTGCGCACCGATGGGATTAAAGTAGCGAAGCAGGATCACGTTCCACTCCGGATCGGCTTTCTGCATATCGGAAAGAATCTGTTCGAGCATCGATTTCGTCCAACCGTAAGGATTCGTGCACTGTCCTTTCGGACACTCCTCCGTAATCGGAATCACCGCCGGATCGCCATATACGGTCGCTGAGGAAGAAAAGATAATATTCTTCACACCATGTCTACGCATCACATCCACCAGCGTCAACGTACCTGCAATATTGTTCTCGTAATATTCCCAAGGCTTCTGCACAGACTCACCCACCGCCTTAAGCCCTGCAAAATGAATACAGGAATCAATCGTTTCCTGCGCAAAAATATTCTCCAAGGCATCTCTATCCAAGATGTCCGCTTTATAGAATTTCACCGGTTTCCCTGTGATCTTCTCCACCCTCTCAAGAGATTTCTCACTGGAATTAGCCAGATTATCCACCACTACTACATCATATCCTGCATTCTGTAGCTCAACTACCGTATGGGAACCAATATAGCCCGCACCGCCTGTCACCAAAATTGCCATTTCAACACACCTGCCCTTTCTCGACTCGTTCGATTGTGAAAATGTTACGACTTCGCAACTCCGTCACTCGTGTAATCTGTTCTTGATTTATACATAGTCTACTCTCGCGCGCACATTCTATACAATAGGATAATGTTATCCAAATCTGTCAAAATGTTTACAGTTCAATTCTATTCTCCCTACACAGCTTCCTTGCGCTCTCCACCGAATCAATCCCCGTCTTGTTCTTAATCGGCGCAAACTCCCGCTCTCTAACCACCTCGTAGGGCAGGCAAGAATCCAACTCATGAATCATGTCAAGCACAAGCTGTTCAAACTTATAACCGTTAGGATTCTCCGGCTTCACCAACATACCATTCTCATCCAGATAAGGAATCTTTTTCTCCACGATATGGAGGGGCAGTTTCCTTGCCACAATCTCCTCCAGACCTTTTTCCCGGAAAAGATAATTCAGGATCACCCCGAAATTGTATGCGGGTTCTCCCTGTTCATCCGTTGCGCTCATCAGCTCTTCCGTCATTTCATAATATTCCACGATGGACGGTCTTCCGTCTTCCAAACACATTGCGCCCACCTTCTCATCCGGCGCGTTTTTCCTGACCACCTTGGCGCCCACCGCACTGTTTGTCGCGATGGTGGCCCCCACGAAGCAAGGGTCTGCGATGCGCTGCAGCACATTGTCCACCGCAAACACGTTCAGCCATTCCACGCCCGCTTCTTTGATTTTGTCCACCACACCCCATTTGATCATGGACAAAAACCAGCCACCATTACCGTTTGGCGAGGTAGACATTTTCCATTTTTCTTCCATATATACCTTGCCATCATAATCGGACGCCGGCGCCATGTCCTGCATGAAGAATGTCACATAATCGGGATGGTAGCCGAAATAATTTTTTTCCTTGAAAAAAGAAGTGGTAACTTCATGGTTCTTATCACTCGTCATGACATAGAGCGGAATCCACACACCCGCCTGCCGTACTACATCCATCAGATTTTCGATCAGACGCTGGAAAATAAACACTTCTTTCGTCAGCCCGATATTGTAAACGCCTTTCGGCGCATCAGACCCCAGTCGGGTTCCCATACCACCCGCAAGGAGCACAGCCCCCACTTTGCCAGCCTTAATCGCCTCAAAACCAATCTTCGTATATTCCTCGCGCTTCTCCTCAATCTTAGAAAGCTGCATCACCTCAATCGGCGTAATGACTCCCCTCGGATTAAGTTCCTCTTTCTTCTGGCACTGACTAAGCACTTCAAAATCCGTGTTGGCAACCTGCTCTATCAACGCTTCCTTCTCATACCCGCTCAGTTCATCATAGTATTTCAGCACATGTAGTTGCCCGTATTTCTCCAACTTGTCATAAGCCTCTTGATATTCCATCATAATCTCCTTTTCCACTTGTTTCAGCCATCATTTACAATGACTCATTATTACCCACAATTATTCCATACTCAGGCACAGTGGAAAGTTCATATCCGAAGGAATCCCTCGGAAAACGAGGCAACAAAGATATGAACTTTTCGCTAAACATCCGTCATGAATAACATATATCATTTTACCATTCTACCACAACCCATATTTTACCTCAATGCATATCTGTAATATACTATGATACATAAAGCTGCAGATATTGCCAAAGAAGCGAAATCTACGATGGGATACCACGGACAGACGGTGCCGCAGACCTTGCAGAACTGTTACATAGATTTACGATTTCGTTAAGATTGCCGCCATTTTCCTACGGACATAGAAGAATGCCGGAATCAGGAAAATATCGGCAAATATCCACGCGAGAGGATTGGCAAAGCGCACTGCATGGAAGCCAAATACCGGAACAAGCACAAAGCCGGCCAGTCCTCTTGCCAACATCTCAAATGCCCCGGCAAACACGGCAAGTTTGCTAAAGCCCATTCCCTGAATGAGAAAACGGACAATATTGACCAGCGCCAACGGGAAATAGAATAACACATTCGTGCTGATAAATGCAAAGGCATTATTCAATATCGCGCTTTCTTTGGCATCCAAAAATAAGAGCAGCAAATTTCTCCCCGCCAGATACACGACCCCGATGGCAATCACCGAGTAGACCAGTCCGAGCAACGTACAGGATTTCAAACCTTTGTCTACGCGATCCAAGTCTCCCGCTCCCACGTTCTGTCCGCCGTAAGTCGCCATCGTGGAACCCATTGCATCAAAAGGGCACATCATGAGCATGCTCAGCTTACTTCCCGCCGTCACTGCCGCGACCGCATCCGAGCCGATTCCGTTTACTGCACTCTGCAGAATAACACTGCCGATCGCCGTGATGGAATATTGCATTCCCATAGGAATACCCATATTACACAATTTTCCGACACAATCACGATTCCACCGCCACTCTTCCCTCGACAGTTTCAATATCGTGAACTTCTTATACATATAGACAAGACAGCAGATTCCCGCTACAGCCTGTGAAATTACCGTGGCAACTGCAGCTCCCGCAATCCCCATACCAAATATGATGATGCATAGCAAATCCAGAAAGATATTCAGAACCGCCGCCATCACCAGAAAGACAACCGGAGTTCTACTATCCCCCAGAGAGCGCAGGATCGCCGCTGTCGTATTATACAGGAACGTAATCGGAATCCCAAGAAAAATAACAACAATATAACTATATGATCCGTCAATAATATCAGCAGGCGTTCTCATGACCTGCAGAATGGGACGGCACAGTGCAACCACGAATACGGTTATGACTACCGCGAAGATCATCGCAAGCCACACACAGTTTGCCACATATTTGTGCAGATTTTCTTCATGTTTTGCACCATATTCCTGCGCGATCGGAATCGCAAATCCATTACACACACCCATACAGAATCCGATAATCAGAAAATTGACCGAACCGGTCGCGCCTACCGCCGCCAACGCATTCACTCCTAAATAGTGCCCTACAATAATCGTGTCCACCATGCTGTAAAACTGCTGGAAAAGCAGCCCGAACAAAAGCGGAACGGCAAAACCGAGAATCAGCCGCATAGGGCTTCCCTTTGTCATATCTTTTTCCATAATCATCCCAGCCTTTCTCCCTAAATAAAACGTAATGCAAACACCCCGGCATCCAAGATGTCCGAGGCGTCTGCGGGGTACATATTAATAAACACAAAAGGAAGAATGATACTATTTGGAAAGACGGATCACATTCCAGCTCTTTTTCTCAAAGACTGCCTGCAAGATACCGCCATCCACTTTGGAGTTACCCCCCATCTTAGGCACAACATTATCAGGATTCTCCTCCGTGTTTACTGCCTTGAGATCGTCATTCTGCATAACAATATGCTCCTTGACGCGATAGTCTGCATACTGCCTCAAATCCAAGGTTACTTCCATATCTTCTTCCAGATCCTTGTTGACCGCAAAGACTACCAGTTCCTCTTTTTCGCCGTTCTCCACTACCACACAGTCCAGATAAGGCGCTTCGCCGTGCTGCCTCGCCTCGTAGACGGGTGATTTCACAATCGTGTTTAAGACAGTGCCCTGTCCCATCGTCGCCGCATGCATATAGGGATAGAAAATTGTCTGTCTCCATGCGCCTGTATCGGAAGTCATGATCGGCGCAATCACATTCACAAGCTGAGCCAGACAGCCGATCTTCACACGGTCTGCATGACGGAGCATCGTGATCAGCATACTTCCCACCAACAATGCATCTTCAAAATTGTATACATCTTCCAACTGATGCGGTTTCTGAATCCATTTCTCTAATTTCTTGTCCGCCTCGTTTGAATGATACCATACGTTCCACTCATCCAGCGAGATATTGATATTCTTCTTGCCGTGATGCTTACCCTTGACATAATCACAGATCGATACGACCGTGGAAATAAACTGGTCTAAATCCACGCTGTTTGCTAAGAAATTCGCAGAATCATCGTCCGCATTACCATAGTACTGGTGCATGGAAACATAGTCGATCGTACCATAACACTCATCCAACACGGTAGCTTCCCACTCACCGAAAGTAGGCATCTGTGAATTAGAACTTCCGCACGCAACCAGCTCGATCGTGGGATCTAATATTTTCATAACCTTACCGGTCTCATGAGCAATCCTGCCGTACTCTGCCGCCGTCTTGTGTCCGATCTGCCAGGGACCATCCATCTCGTTACCAAGACACCATGTTTTGATATTGTGAGGCTCCTCATAACCGTGAGATTTACGCAGATCACTCATCTGTGTGCCGCCCTTGAAATTACAGTACTCAAGCAGGTCTTTTGCTTCCTGAATCCCTCTCGTTCCGAGGTTTACCGCCATCATGATATCGCTTCCTGCCTTCTTAGACCAGTCTGCAAACTCGTTTAAGCCGAACTGATTGGATTCCACGACTTCCCATGCGATATCGACCTGCGCGGGTCTCTGATCCTTGGGTCCTACGCCGTTCTCCCACTTGTAACCGGATACAAAGTTGCCGCCCGGATAACGCACGATGGGCACGTTACATTCTTTGACCAGATCCAACGTATCCTTGCGGAATCCCTGCTCGTCCGCAAAAGGGCTTTCGGGCTGGTAGATCCCCTCGTATACCGCTCTTCCGAGATGCTCTATAAAAGAACCATAAATTCTCTTATCAATCTCACTTACGATGTATTCCTTGTCAATAATAACCTGTGATTTCTTCATGTTTCTTTCTTGTCCTCCATTCTGAAACTTCCATGTTCGCGGGCTTCTTGCCTTCGTCCCATCTATCTTTCCCGCACTCTATTGTCTGATGCCATCTGTTTCCGATTCCCTAATTGTATTTTCATTCTATCAGAAAAAAGGGCGATATCCATATCTTTTCTTCCGTTGTATTTGACTTTTTTTCCGATATTGTATAGGATAAATTTTATACGGAAATAACCTTAGGAATTTCTTATAACATAAACGAGCAAGCTCGTTTACGAAATTCGCTTCGCGAACTCGAAATTTGCCAAGGAATTTCCTATAACATAAACGAGGAGTACCACCATGTTTCACGTCGGATACTGTGACTATAATCGTTCCAATCCCGATTATGATAAAATTGACCGCCCCGAAGGAAGCGGCGACTATCTTTTTCTCTATTTCATGACGCCTATGAAAGTGCAGGCGGATACCGAAACCATCATCACGAAAGAAGGGGCTTTCATGCTCTATACGCCCGGAAATCAGCAGATCTATCAGGCGGTGAAACGATTCAAGAATAGTTTTGTCCATTTTACATGCGACGACGATGACTTTGTGAAGGATTACGACCTTCCGGTCAACCGCATCGTCTATCTGCCCGACCCGGATGCCATGAACGCCCTTTTAAAAAATATTTATGTGGAGAGCGTCGGAAAGCAGGCGCATTACCCGGAACAGATCGACAAGCTGATGCACCTGCTATTTATCCTTTTTTCCAGACAATTACGCGCCTATCCGAAGGAAGCCGGCATTCCCGTCGATCTCTACGAGCAGTTTCAAAAGGCACGGATCGAAATTCTCACCCATATCGACCGCGAATGGACATCGGACAACATGGCGGCGCTGACTAATTTAGGGACAAGCCAGTTCTACAGTTATTACAGCCTGTTTTTCAACCGCTCCCCGAAGTCCGAGCTGTTAGACGCCCGCATCGAGCGTTCCAAATACCTGCTCCGCGTGGAAAAATTACCGGTAGGACAGGCGGCAGCCATGGCAGGCTTCCATAATCTTTCGCATTTTACACGTTATTTCAAGAAAGAGTGCGGAATGACACCTACGGAATATGGGCGTGAGGAATCGTAAAATGATATGATTCTTATTGACAAACGATCTTTTTAAAGGTTATTCTTAGGTAACATGCGTAATGCCATGATTTTGTACCAACATGTCATGAAAGGATTCCATATACCGTGAAAGACAGATTTTACTCTCAGATCATCAAACTTGTAGTGCCTATCGTGATTCAGAACTTACTCAGCGCCGCTGTCAACTCGGCGGACGTTGTCATGCTCAACTATGTGGGACAGTCCTCGATCTCCGCCGTGTCGCTTGCCTCGAACTACGCCAGCGTGCTTTTTATGGTGTATTACGGGCTAGGCACCGGAGCAACCCTGCTCTGTGCGCAGTATTGGGGCAAGAAAGAATTACAGCCAATCCGCGTGATCGAAGGGATTGCCATGCGTTTTTCCCTCTTAATCACACTCGTATTCTCCGGCTTCGCATTGTTTGCGCCGGAACTTATGATGAAACTTTTTACCGCCGACGCGGAACTGATTCAGATCGGTGCGGGATATCTTCGCGTGATGTCTCTCACTTACCTGTGCTGGAGCATTATCGAAATCTACCTTGCCGTACTGCGCAGTATCGGCAAGGTGACAATCTCCATGATTTTAAATATATTGGCATTCTCACTCAACATCTTGTTGAATGCAGTATTTATCTTCGGATTGTTCGGCGCACCTAAGCTGGGGGCTGTCGGCGTGGCGATCGCTACTGCCGCCTCCCGCGTGGTGGAACTTCTGGGCTGTATCCTCGTTTCCTTTGTATTCAGCAGAGACTTACGATTGAATCCCGCCTACATGTTTATCCGCAACAAACTGCTGCTCAAGGATTTCATTCATTTGTCTCTGCCAGCACTCGGCAACGATATCTCATGGAGCGTTGCTTTTTCCATGTATTCCGTCATATTGGGGCATCTTGGAAGTGATGCGGTCGCCGCCAACTCCTTGGTCGTGGTCGTGCGCAATTTCGGTACGGTGCTCTGTTTCGGCACTGCCAGCGCAGGCGGTATCCTGCTCGGAAATGTGATGGGCGAGGGCGATATGGAACGTGCCAAAGAATATGCATCGAAATTATTAAAACTGACCGTAATCACCGGTGCGATCGGCGGTGTGCTGATTCTGATCGCCACCCCTTTTGTACTGCGCTTCGCCTCACTTTCGGATACGGCTATGCACTATCTGAAATATATGCTTCTCATCAACACTTACTATGTGATGGGCGCGGCAGTAAACACAACGCTGATTGCCGGCGTTTTTCGTTCTGGCGGCGACACCCGTTTCGGACTGATCTGCGATAGCGTCGATATGTGGTGCTACGCAGTTCCGCTCGGATTTCTTGCGGCGTTTGTGTTTAAGCTGCCCGTACTGGTCGTTTATTTCCTGTTATGTACCGATGAGTTTGTGAAATGGCCATGGGTGATCGGCCGCTACCGGAGCGGCAAGTGGCTCAAGAATATCACGAGAGACAACCTTTTTACAGAAGATGGCGCGGGAGAATCTTAGGCAATGTTATTTGATTCCTAATTCCTTCCGGAGCAGACGCTTTCGATACTTCTCGTCTTTTGCCGCACGCACAAGATCATCCATGCGATCCTGCTCCGACAAGAGAAGAATTAGCCGGCTGAAACGCTCCGCTTCCTGCTGCCTGCCTTCTTCGATGCCCGCCTCTCGCCCTTCTTCTTTACTCTCTTCCAACCAGTCCGTGATTGCCTTACACATATTTATTCCGCCTTCCTTTCGGTAATACTCCTTTACTTCCACCAATCCCGCCGTATTCGTGTAGCGTGACACTACATCGAAAGCATCTTCTTCCATATTTTTATAATAATCGTCTTTCTCGACCAGCTCTTGAAGAGCCTTCTTATCCTCTGCACATCGTATAAAATCAAATACCTGCTTTACATCTGTCTTAAAAACACTGGTATCCTCCAAACTCTTAATCTCTATTACGTTGATTTTATAGTCCGGTATCATTTTCTTCAATCCGGGCGGTATATCCGTAAAATCCAATATCTCATGCAGTGTTCTCGGACCATCCCACTTTTTTTCGCCAAAATATAGGATAAAAGTTACTACCGGATATAGACGGCTTTCTTTACAAAATCCGTATAAGTACTCACCAGTGCGCAATGTCTGATGGTTCTTTCTGACGCTTTTACGAATCTTTGATGCCTGTTTCTCATACTCTCCTACATCGTAAGCCATATTTCTCAGCGGCATCGAGTAATCTGTCACTTCCTGGCTCTCAATTCCTATAATTGCAAAATTTACGCCAAATGCGGTTTTTCTGATGCAGTCACGAATCCTGACCCGTCCATGTTTTACCTTGCTTCGCCGCTCCCGAACAAATTTAACGCCGGACAGGAAACCGCTCTGCGTATCAAGTTCGTATAAATCCGTTTTCGCTACTACCTGTCTGCCTTGGCAGGCAATGCCATTGATGATATCAGCATACCGCTCATCATCCGCAAAATATCCTTTCCATTCGATATCCCGTACCATATTCAATTCCTCCTGTACCCTGCAGGAGCTATTCATGAAAACTCCTGCTTTTATAATGTGAAATGAAAAGCATGAATTTTCTGAATATGTGACCGAAATAAAATTAACATTCTACCAATCACTTAGAATTGTTCTTACGATAGGGAAATCCCTTTCAGAACACAGGATAAAAATATGTCATATTGTCCTGCGTGTAGAAAATATGCTTTGAATAAAATGTATCACGATTCTATTTTTACGTCAACACTTTGAAGAATTTTATATTTTTTCTTCAAAACGATTCAGGTGTCAAAACGCAAAAAAGGAGAGCCATACAAGCCCTCTATTCCATATCTCTTATAGCGCGTATTCCACATCCCTACCCCTGCGCATACCGGGTCAAAAACTGCTTCGTCCTCTCCTCGCGCGGATGGTCAATCACCTGCCTGGGATCGCCCTGCTCCACGATCACGCCGTCATCCATAAAAATAAGCTGATCGGACACATCTCTGGCAAACGCCATCTCGTGGGTGACGATGATCATCGTCGTCTTCTGGTCGGCAAGCCCCCTTATCACCTTGAGCACTTCGCCGGTCAGTTCTGGATCGAGCGCGGAAGTCGGCTCGTCGAAACAAAGAATATCCGGCTTGAGCGCCAACGCCCTTGCAATCGCGACGCGCTGCTGCTGCCCGCCGGACAACTGATGAGGATAATGTGTCATGCGGTCGGCAAGCCCCATCCGCTCTAAAAGCTCAATGCCGTGTCTCTCTATCTGCTCGTAAATATCTTTTTTATTCTGCTTGAAATCCGGTCTTTCTTTCGCCAAAAGCTTCTCAGACAACGTCACATTCTCAAGCGCCGTATACTGCGGAAAAAGATTGAAGGATTGGAATACCATGCCAAAGTGCAGCCGCTTCGTCCTTAAGTCTTTGCTCTGCTCCTTAAGAGGCATCGACGCGTCAAAAAGTGTCTCGCCCTTCACAGCAATCGAACCCTTGTCAGGTGTCTCCAAGAAATTCAGACAACGCAGAAGCGTCGTCTTGCCGGAACCGGAAGAGCCGATAATCGCGAGCGCATTTCCTTCTTCCAGAGAAAAGCTGACATCATTCAACACCATGGTCGAGTCAAATTGTTTCCCGATATTTTTCACTTCAAGAATTGCCATATGTATACCTCTAACCTTCATAAACCATTTCCGCAATGTGGCTTTCTAAATCAACTTTTCCTGCTTTTTATTTAAAATAGTCTAACCTGCGCTCAATATAATTAAACAATAGTGTCAAAACACCTACAAAGACCAAGTAAAAGACACCCGTGTAGAACAACGGCCATGTCAGACCGTTGCTCTTCATAAAAGAATAGCCCGCAAAAGTCAGCTCGTATGCAGCTATGATACGCGCAAGCGAAGTGTCCTTGACCAAAGTAATGATCTCGTTGGACATCGGCGGTACTACGCGTTTCACCATCTGCAAAAGCGTCACCTTGAAGAAAATCTGTGTCTTGGTCATGCCAAGCACCTGCCCTGCCTCACGCTGCCCTGCCGGAACGCCCTCGATCCCACCACGGAAAATAACCGAAAAATAGCAGGCATAATTGATACTGAACGCCACCACGGTGGCAGTGATACGCCCCGCCTCG
Source organism: Eubacterium sp. (assembly GCA_023663915.1). Next base: position 11,050 of record JAMPGN010000021.1, read on the forward strand.
TTGCCGCTCCATATATTATGCCCAAGCCACAGACCCGGACCATAAAATATAATGATGAGCTGCAGCATAAGCGGCGTTCCCCGGATAATCCACACCAGGATCTGTATCAGGTAACGTAACGGCCGAAATTTGCTGATCGAACCAAACGCCAGGATTAGACCGAGCGGCAGTGCAAACAACAGTGTGAATATGAAAATCTGAAACGTTGTCAACAGACCGCCCAGCAGCGATTGCGTAACACTCCAAAACATAGATCTTTCTCCTTAAATCTAATTAGGCACTACAATAACCTGTGCATTGTTGCAGTAAGGATTTGTACATTCCATGGAAGACGTCACTTCGGAAGTCAGCGTCATACCATTCCAGACAACATCGATGTTCTTGGAATCCAACTCCATAATCTTGTTATCCCAATCGATCTCCACGAACTGCGCTTCTACACCGAGTTTCTCGGCAACGATACGAGCCATGTCCGCATCAAAACCGATCCACTCGCCGGAATCATCCTTGTAATCCATGGGAGCAAAATCCGTGATACCAACGATCATCGTGCCTTTCTCCTGAATGTAAGCTACATCACTGTCTTCTGCTGACGCCGTAAACTCGGATGCCGGCTGCTCAACCAATGCTTCCTGCACACCATAAGTCGCAGCCGTCTCCTGCATGGAACCGTCCGCATAGCTTTCTGCGAATACGGAATTGATATAAGAAGCCAGATCGGAACCTTTACGACAGCCAACGCCATACTCTTCCGTAGTCAGTTCATCCGTGTGCTTCATGTTCGGATAGCTTGTGCCCTCACCGATCATTGCGCCCGCCATAAGCAGATCGATGATCGCCGCGTCAGATGTACCGGAAGCAACTTCCATCAACGCATCCGCCTGGGACGCTACCACGTTTGTCTGAAATCCGTTCTCCTCTGCCGCCGCTTCTCCGGCGGAGCCTGCTTCTACTGCATAGACCAGATCGGAACCTGCCGCATCGGCTGCATCTGCGGCTTCCGTTTCCTCCTCTGCCGCGCTGTCTTCTGCTTCTGTGCTTTCCTCTTCCGTCTGTGCGCTGTCTGCGCTTGTCTGCGCCGCATCATCAGAGCTGCCGCCGCATCCCGTCAATACCGTTCCCACTGTCAGGGACAGTGCCAACATAAGTGCAAGTTTCTTTTTCATAATATTCTCCTCCGTTTCTGAAACATGTTGTTTCTTAAATAAAAATCCTGTTGTATTTTATCATAGTAGTGAACTAAAGTAAATGGTAACTCTTTACTTTAATCCACTATTTTTGACTCTTTACTTATTTGCCTCCTGGTTCTAGCGTGGAAAAATTATATTCCGACCCATATACCGTGAATTTGCCGATCTGTGTCTCAACCCAGATATCTTCCTTGTGTTGTTCGTAAAACTGTTCAAAATCTTCACGCTCCGCCTCTGTCACAATATAAGCCGTCCGTGATTCATAGGGAACATTCGGCACATACCACTCTGAACTGCTCAGCCATTTGCATACTTCCATGGTCTCTAACGAGGCAACCGACGCGACCCGCACCCTCCCTCCGGACAAAACCGTCATGCTGTTGGCTCGTTCAAAATCGGCATATGCCATCTCGTATCCATTTTCCTCTAAATACTTGCATACCTCATTTTCTTCTGAGTAGGCGGGCTCTTCGCTTTGTATGATCGGAAGATAAATCATCCGCACCTGGAAGACCAGCAGGAAAAAGACCAGCGCGTACCCAGCACACGATAAAACCAGAGACTTTTCATTTGCATACCGGATAAAGCATGTGAAAGCAAAAGCCATACCGAAAAGGAGCACAAAATAATATCGCTGTGAACTGTCGATCGTCGTAAACGCTACCGCAATCATGGTCATTGCCGTAGAAATTCCAAACATGAAACCGACCCATATACTATGATTATCTCCCTGTTTCTTAAGTACCCGCCAGACACCCGCTGCAAAGATGATTACCGTAATCAGCAGAAAGAGGAAATATATGATCCTTCCCTCCAATTCCAACTTTGTTAGTCCCAGACATTCTTCCAACTCCGGCAGCACCGTTCCCCAAAGTTTGGCAAATCCTTTGCGTATATTCCTATGGAGATCCGCACCCACCGATAAAGGTAACAGTGTTCCGGCATAGCCCGCTGCCACTCCGCCTGCAGTGAAACAGACAACGGGCAGTGCCTTCTTTTTATCCCACACCTTACTATATAGCAGATAAAATTGTCTCAGTATCTCCGTTGCCAGCAAGGGCACGTTTAAGACCAGAAGTCCCCTTACCCCCTGCATACCGGTGAAAAACGGTAAAAAGGCAATAAGGCACAACCACAGGATATGCACCGGTTTCCCGCTGATGAGACGGGCATAGACACCCAAAGTCAGAAACATAATAATAACATGAACCGCATAATAGGACGCAAACAGATAGAATAATTCCAAAATCACAAAATTGCTCGGCATGATTAAACATAACAACAGAAAGATGATCTTCTGCATCTTATTAAATGAAAACTGGGAAATCAAAAAATAACCGCTCAATAAAATTCCCAATGTCATGACCGTACAGGCAAGTCCCATTGCCAGAGCCATGTCGTGCACCATACCATAGAATAACGCCGCCAGGTTAGGTGTCGTGCAGACCCTTAGTTCCGAAGAAGTATACCATGAATCCGGTATCCATTGTCCGCTCTCCCATATTACCTGCGCGAGCGATGCTTCGGCGGCAATATCCGCGTTCATTTTGAAGCAATAATGAAAAATATTGGTGTAGGCAATCAATCCTGCCATCACAATAAGCGCCGCAATGGTCAGTACAATACCCACCCTATTCTTTTTTGTTTCTGCCTCCATAATACAATACCTTTCCTAATACCATAAATAATGCATGTTTAAAATTTGATCTCTTTCCCCTGCAGACGCCACTGCCGAAATTCCGCCGATGCCGACAGGAGCAGGTCGGAAGATGAGTTTAAAGCCGTCTCCACGGAATCCTGAATCACGCCGATGATGAATCCGACCGCTACAACCTGCATGGATACCGCATCGGAAATTCCAAACAGAGAACACGCCATCGGGATTAACAAAAGCGATCCGCCCGCCACACCGGACGCGCCGCACGCCGCCAGAGCCGCCAGAAGACTTAAGACGATCGCCGTCGGGATATCGACCGGAATACCGAGCGTATGCACCGTTGCCATCGTCATGACCGTGATCGTGATCGCCGCGCCATCCATGTTGATCGTCGCGCCAAGCGGAATCGTCACGGAATAAGTGTCCTTGTCCAGTCCCATCTCCTCACATATTTTCATGTTGACCGGAATGTTCGCCGCTGAACTTCTCGTGAAGAATGCCGTAATTGCACTCTGTTTCAAGCACTTAAAAATAAGTGGATAAGGGTTCTTGCGGATACACCAGTATACGAGGATCGGGTTAGTGATAAAATAGATCCCCAGCATACAGCCCACTAACAGGACAAGCAGCTTGCCGTATGTCATAAAAGTATCTAAACCGCTGGATGTCACGCTCGTATATACCAGACCTAAGATACCAAAAGGAGCAAAATTGATGATTGTCGTAACCACTTTGGAAATCGCCTCTGAAATATCTGTCAGCGCAGCCTTGGTCGTATCCTTTGCCCCACGAAACGCAACGCCCAAAAGCACCGCCCAGGAAAGAATCCCGATATAATTTGCATTAACCAGTGCGGATACCGGATTCGCCACCACGTTCAACAACAGTGTGCTTAACACTTCCACAATCCCCTGAGGCGCAGAAGCCGCCGTGTCCGCCGCCTCCTGAAGCACCATCTCCACCGGAAAAATCATGCTTGCAAAGACTGCGATCACAGCCGCAAGCACGGTACTAAACATATACAGAATAACAACGGTACGAATAACACCGCTGTGCGACTTGCCAGCATTTGACAAGGCGCTCATAACCAGGAAAAATACCAGAAGCGGCGCAATCGCCTTAAGCGCACCCACAAATACATCTCCCAGAAGCCCGATCCCGGAAGCCTGCGGAACGATAAGAGCCAAAATGACGCCGATCACTAAACCTGCAATGATACGTTTGACAAGACTGATTCCTGTCCATTTCTCCCACATTTTCTTCATTCTCACATAATCCTTTCTTGTGTGCTGTTTCATTCCGCAGTCTGCATACGATTGCCGCCAAAGCCATGCAATCCCGTTCTACGGACGAAAACCTAAAAAATCTACGTTTAACAGTATATCATAGATGCGGCTGTATTCCTAGTGGAATCTTTCTGGCGGCTTTCCAGTATGATTCATATAAATTCATTACAAATCGTAACAGTTCATAACTTTTATAAAAATTGACATTTATACTAATAATGTTTATAATTATAAAAGTTATATTGATATTTAAAAATCCGGACAATATATGATAAAAGGATATGCTGATATGAGTAAAAAATCAATCATACTAATGCCGCAGACAGAAGAAATACTGGCACAGATGGGGGAACAGATGAAACTGGCACGATTAAGACGCAAAATATCCGCTGATCTGGTTGCCGAAAGAGCCGGCATAAGCAGGACTACACTATGGTCTGTAGAAAAAGGCGCCCCTTCTGTTTCCATCGGAATCTATGCGGCGGTACTTCATGCTCTTAACAACATGGACCGTGACCTGCTCCTAATTGCCAAAGATGATGAATTAGGCAGAAAAATACAAGACTTAGAACTTTCAGTAAGAAAAAGGGCGCCGAAGCAAAAGGAGAGTCAATACCTTGAATAAGCAAAAAACTATCTTTGTGTACCAAAATTGGGACAATGCGCTCCCTAACTTGATCGGCAGACTATATGTTGATGAAATAAAAGGCAGAGAACATTATTCTTTTGCATATGATGAAACATGGCTGGCAGCTTTTGCCAATCATACTCTCATGTTAGATCCCGATCTTATATTGTACAGCGGCAGACAGCATGTTCCTATGGACAAAAAAATGTTCGGTATATTTGCCGATTCGTGTCCCGACCGCTGGGGACGTCTGCTAATGAAACGTCGCGAGGCAATCACCGCGCATAAAGAAGTAAGAAAACCGAAAGCACTGACAGAAAGCGACTTTTTATTAGGAGTCTACGACGGTGCAAGAATGGGCGCTCTTCGATTTGCCCTGCAGGAAAACGGTCCTTTTCTATCCGATGACACTGCACTCGCAACCCCGCCATGGATCACGCTCCGGAAATTAGAATCTGCCAGCCTTGCTTTTGAAAACGATGAGAGTGGTCTGGAAGAAAAATGGCTCAATCAGCTTTTAGCTCCTGGCTCCTCTTTAGGCGGCGCCAGACCGAAAGCTACTGTGATGGCAGCCGACGGTTCTCTATGGATTGCAAAATTTCCATCCAGGCATGACGAATACAATAGTGGCGCATGGGAAAAAGTTGTCCATGACCTTGCCGGTTTATGCGGGCTGAATATACCCACATCAAAACTGGAAACATTCTCTAAGACCGGAAGCACCTTCCTTGTAAAACGGTTTGATCGAAATGGTGAACAGAGAATCCATTTTTCATCGGCTATGACCCTGCTTGGCAGGACAGACGGTGAAGAGGAATGCAGTTATCTTGAGTTAGCTTCTTTTCTCAAAGCATATGGCGCACAGCCACAAAAAGATTTACGCGAATTATGGAAAAGAATTGTATTTAATATGGCTGTTTCCAATACCGATGACCATCTGAGAAATCACGGGTTTATCTTAACCAAAACCGGATGGCGTTTATCTCCGTTATATGATGTGAACCCCAATATATACGGTAATCATTTGTCGTTGAATGTGGATCGCAATGACAATACGATATCATTTGACTTAGCATTATCTACCGCCAAATTATACGGATTGACGGAAGAAAACGCTGACCGCATCATCAACGAAACCAAAAATACCGTAAAAGAAAATTGGGAAAACCTTGCAGAAAAATACAATCTGTCCAGAAGTGCAAGACAGTATATGCAGCCTGCATTTTTGGAGTGTTATTGAGGACAAATTTATACAATTGGAATCTTTACCGTGACTCTTGCGCCTCCTGTCCCGACACATTTTCCGTTCTCTAAGCCGTCCGCCGGCACACTCTGCATATTTTCCAGAAGCAGCACACCGTTATGCTGCTTCACAATCGTATCGACGATGTATAGCCCCATACCGTAGTGGGAGCCTGCGGCATTGCGGCTTGCATCGTCCATGTAAAACTGCTCTTTTGCATGGCGAAGTGCACTTTCCGTAAATCCTTTTCCCGTATCGGAGACGGTGAAAACGAAATTCTTCTCATCCTCACGTGCTTCAAACGTGACCGTTCCACCTGGCGGCGTGTGTTCAACCGCGTTCGCAAACAGATTTAGAAATGCCCTCGAAAGAAACGTCTCTTCCGCATAGATTTCTTGTGTCAATACAGCGTCCTTCCACCGTAAATGAATCTGATGAACCGTGCAGAGTCCGCTAACCTGTCTTTGGATCTTGTCCAAAAACGTCCCAATATTGATCTCTCGCCTGTTAATCGGCAAAGAAGTAACATTTCTGATAATCTCTATCATCCTCTGCACATAATCCTGCATCTGCAGTGCACTGTCCACGATGCCGCTGACATATTCCTTCTGTTCATCGGAAAGGGGCGTATCGCTTAACAGTTCGGCATTGCCGCGCACGAGTGTGAGCGGAGTCTTTAAATCGTGTGCCAACGCCGACATCTGCTCCTTTTTGATCTGTTCCATTCGCCATTGCTTCTCTAAGGATTCCTTCAACGCTGCCCGCATATCGTCCATGGCATTTAAAACCGCATTGATCTCTCTGATGGACCCATACACGATATTGAAATCCAGCTCCTGTCTCTGTATCCTATCCGCCACATCAGCTAATGGGGATAATTTTCGACGGATCACGCAGTTAAACCGAACCGCCACCGAAAGAATAACTGTAAAAACCAATACCAGAAAAATAATGAGCAGCATCAGCTCCGGCAGTGGCAGGTATTTCCTGAGCAGGGCGGAGCGGTACTGCACGACGATCTGATATTGCAGCACACAGCACTCCTCATCCCTCGGTATAGTGAGATAATAATATGCCCCGACATATGCGCCGCCGTTGTATTTCCTTCCAGTCAGCACATCCCATGCACGCATCGTATCCTTCTCTTTCATATTACCAGCAAGTATCTGCCCTTCCTTATCGAATACCGTATACCGGCACAATTCCGGAATCATTTCTTCGCTCACCCGCTCCGCCGCCTGTATCGTCTCGACGGCAAGTTGCGCCTGCTCTTCCGCATAACGCGCCGGATAGACAAAATCGCTGGAAAGAAGCGCCACAAATGCGCCCGCCAGCAAAAAAACAATCAATAAAATACCTGCGAAAATATATAAGAAGTATTTCAGAAAAAATAATCCGATCGGAATCTCTTTGCATCTTCTTAATCCTTGCACTTGCTTCATCCCCACGTCTTCTTAATCTTCCCACTTATACCCGATGCCCCACACTGTCTTAATGGGCGAATAGTGATATTTGTCCAATTTTATCCGTATATTTTTGATATGTGTCGCAATCGTCGCATCACTGCTCTCGCCGTCGAATCCAAAAACCTTCTCATAAATCTGCTCCCTGGAAAAAACCTGTCCATGATTTCTTGCAAGAAATTCACAGATCAGATATTCCGCTTTCGTCAAGGCAATCTCCTCACCGTTCACACTAAGCTGTTTCGCAGGCAGAGAAAAACGCGAACCTGCAAAAGAAAGCCCGACGAAATGCTCTCTCGTCTCCCGCCGCAGGTGCGCCGCCACCCTCGCACGCAGTTCCGCCGCTCCGAAGGGTTTGCATATATAGTCATCCGCGCCTTTTTCCAGACCATATACCAGACTACTCTCCTCCGATTTCGCCGTGAGAAAAAGGATCGGACAGTCCACATTGCCGCGAAGTTCCTCACACAGCACAAAGCCATCTTTCCCCGGCATCATCACATCCAATAAGATCAAGTCAAAACGATCCAACCGAATTTCATTGACGGCTGTGGAATCTGACATCCATGTCACATTATGCCCGTCTTTTTCCAGGATTCTGCGTATCATTGTCAAAATTGCTTTATCGTCATCTACCACGAGTATATTTGCCATATATGCTCCTATCCCAAAAATTTACTTTTACAAATTTCTTATTTTTCAGTCATTCTCGCCGCGCCCGTCCCATCGTCCGCACCATATTAAGTAAAACACCAACGCTGCTACCGTTGCCGCCGCGCAAATCCAAATGCCTTTGCTGCAATCAACCGTCGGTAACTTTTCCGTACTATATGCAGGCATCATGGAGCAGACCAGCCTCACAGCCCATGCCGCCGGGACAAATACCCATATAAAATCCCCTAGCCCGGTCATCAAAAGCGCCGATAACAGGCTTTCGACAATCCCCAGACCGACCGACACTCCTTTGCCTGCCCGCAGCGCAAGAAACATGTGCCATAGATATAGAAAAACGTTTCCGCCCGCCATGACGAATGCCGCAATCCAGTAGAAAGAGTATCGCACAGCATGCTGCTGCAGGATAAAATAGTATCCCGTCCCAAATAACACCGACGCGAGCACAACCGAAAACATTCCCAAAAGCACTAACAACAGTATTTTGGAAAGAAATGCCTTCTGTCTGTCGGCGGCGGACAGCAGATTTTGAAAAGCTCCCGCATAAGACTCCTGCTCCGCTACTATAGCACAAAATGTCCCAATCAGAAAGGGATAACCAAGTCCCATGATCTCAAAGTACGCCTGCACTTTGCCATAGGGGTTCCATGGCGTCACGGCATAATATGCCAAAAAGATGACCGCCATCGCGCAGGGCACAGCAATATGTGCTACGCGCAGGGGAGTTCGCTTTGTTTTGAGGTAATCGGATTTCATATAGTGTAACAATGTATGCATGATACGATCCTTTCCTACAATAGTTCTTTTCCTTAATGTGTATTTCCAAACCATCTCGCCGTAACAAAAGTAAGCGCCGCAAACCAGAGCATCGATAACACGGCTCCGGGCAGAATCACCGCCGCGCTCATATAATGGCTGCCCGCCTCCACGATCAGTCCGTTTGGCATAATCTGCAATACAGGGCACATCAGCCGGAATGGAATGGATGCGGGACATATCCACCACAGCCTTGAAGCCCCTAGCGTGACCAGACTTCCGACCGTCACCGCCATACACGCGAAGATACTCGCAAACATGCCGAAACGCACACTCAACATCATATACAAAGGTATCTCCCACAAATAGCATACCGTAAGCAAAAGCGCAGCAGCAAGGCTGTCGAGCGGCGGTATCGTCGTCCCTATGAGGATTCCGCCTACAGATACGCCCAGAAAAATCAGCAAGTTTGCATACAACAGTTGCCCTGCATAACAGGCGATCTTCCCACACCAGCATTTTGCCGGTGATATCTGCGTCGTCAAGAAATTGGCGTAACGCTGTCTTTTTTCTTTCTGCATACCAATCGTGCACAGAATTGCCAGCATTCCCGGCAAAATCATCGTATACCACCAGTTCCATGCATTTACGGAATAATATGCCGTTCCCCTGCTTAGGCAAAGTGAGATCAATATTTGCACAAGCACAGCAGACAACGGACAAATTCGGGCAAACGAATGCCGCATTTTAAGTCTCTCTGCACGAATCAAAGCAACCATATCACTCACGCTCCTTTCCCGCTTCCCGAACCACTTCCAGGAAAAGGGATTCCAGATCTTTTTCATGGTCAATCACACCGCTGTAGCCGAGCCTGCCGCCTGCAATGATACCGATATGGTCGGCTGTCATTTCCACCTCGCTCAAAATATGGCTGGATAGAATGACCGTGATTCCTTTTTCCGGAAAAGACCGAATCAGTTCGCGCAGTTCCTGGATTCCCAGCGGATCAAGTCCGTTGGTCGGTTCGTCTAAGATAAGCAGTTCCGGATGATTTACCAGCGCCAGTGCGATTCCCAGACGCTGTCTCATTCCCATGGAGAACTGCCCTGCCCGTTTTCTGCCCGTATCCATCAAGTCTACCGTCTGCAAGACCTCCTCGATCCGGGATTCCGGAAGACCTAGCATGATTGTACGCACCTTGAGATTCTCGTATGCTGTCAGATTGTCATAGAGAGGCGGACTCTCAATCAATGCCCCGACCCGGCTCAAACTCTGTCTGTTCCACTCATGCCCGTCAAACCGTATCAAACCCGAAGTCGGACGAAGCATTCCCGCAATCATCTTGAGTGTCGTGGACTTGCCTGCACCATTCGCGCCAAGCAGTCCGTAGACGGTGTTTCTTTCGATCCGAAGCGATAATTTGTCTACTGCTGTCTGTTTCCTGAATTTCTTGCTAAGTTCGACTGTTTCCAGAATCATATCCATCTGTATCCTGTCCTTTCTTGATTCATTTCCGTTAAAGACAGGATACAGGGTAATTATAAAGATTTGATAAAGATATCGAAAAAGAACCCTAACGTTTTATGCTACCATCACCATCATAGAAAATCACATCTGCTATCGTATCCAGCGTTTTGTCGTATACAAGAATTGTAACGTCATGGAATGGATCGCTCTGCACTTCCTTATTGACTAATATTTCCACCGCGCCGCCGCCTTCCCTGACGACCGCAATATCCGACAGCTCCGTCTCTGTATACCACAGATCATCGGGGAGCGCGGGACTCTGATACACGACTGTTCCATTCTCTACCACAACTGAGGCAGAAATATCCAAAGCATACAGATCAATGTCCATCCATTTTTCCAAAGGCTTGACAAATGCATTTGTCTTATAATTGTTATTCAAGGAAACGACAATCAGATAATCTTCGCGTTCGGCGACTTTTGCCAGATAAGACTCGATATCCGCGCACCTTAGCAGCTCTTGATTCCGATGAATGGCATTCCGGCAATCGCTGTATTTCTGCCACGAATCCCACCTGTCGTCCCCACGCCGGTCATTTAAATCAAACTGCTTTGTCAGCCAGCCACCCAGATATGCGGTAAATTTACATGCTCCGCTATGATTTAAATGCGATGCCTCCGCATAATCCACCGCCGGATCAAATCCCATTTCCTGAAGATTCCGATTTCCATCTAAAAACGGAATACCATTTTCCTTTGCATACGTATCAACCCACTGGTATAATGCCCGGTCTTCTTCTTGAAGCCCCGCATAGGGCACAACGGTAAACACAAGCTGGATCTGATGCGCTCTTGCAAACTCAACCATCTTGTCCAGATACTCCCTGTTTTTTTCTGTGGGTTCGATCTTCTCCGGCTCCGTGGCAAATAACGGTAAGCTTTCAAACGAAGTAACCGCATAAGTCGGACGGTATCCCTTGTACCACTCCCCGCCTGGGTTATTCACCTTTTCGTCATAATTTCCACGCTGTAACTCTTTATAACTGTCGTGTGTCAGCGGATAAGACAATAAATAGGACAAAAACTCTTCGTGCGGAACACTGTTCCAGACATTTCTGATCTTATTTAACGAAAAACGCATGCTGCTCACATTCTTGATCACGTTCGTCGTGCCGTAATACTCATCTTTAATCAGAATCCCGTACATATCCACCACCATTACTTTTGGCGACTGATATTTCAACGTTTCTTCCATATTGTAATAAGTGTTCCACAACGTCTGCATTGTCCCGGCTAAATTAAAACCAGCAATTCCATAATCATCCCACAATTCGACGACATTTACCCCTGCATAAATATGACTGCTGCCATAAAACATCACGTCAACCGTATCCTTATCCAGATTGTAAAAAGCATCCATCGCCTGATTGCCATCATAATTAGCCGCCAAAACATGCCCCAGCCTGCCAAAGACCAACCCGAACATAAGAATAACCGCCAATAACCTAATATATTTTTTCATCAACTGCCTGCCATCCTTACCTGCAAATTACTTTTTTAAAAATTAAAATAGATAAAATCCACCGGATCAAATCCTGGTCCGTAGATACCAAACAGATACCATATCACCAGAACCGCAAGAACAACCAGTGTCTGGAACAGCCAGCTCTGCGTCACAAATATACGATGCAGATCTTTTTTGTTACCAATACGCGAAATCCATCCGACTGCCAGCGCACCCACAATCAGAATCAGAAAGTCCCATACATCCAGCCCCACTTGATAGAGCGTTCCGTCCGCTAATATCCATGGATTCCAGCCCGTAAACATACGCCATAACATCGCAAACGCTTCCCTGTAACCGTCCGCCCGGAAAAATAACCACGCAAACTCAATCAATACGGTGGTGCACAGTTTTTTGCGAAGCAGAGCGCCATGACTTTCCTCATCCAATCCAATCATGCGACATAGCTTTTGTCGGACTTTCACTGTCATGTCGCCGACCACCTGATATGCCCCGTTGAGACAACCCCATATCAGATATGTGATTCCTGCGCCATGCCACATTCCGCAAAAAAGAAATACAATCATGATATTGACATATTTCCGTATCTTTCCCTTTCGATTGCCGCCAAGCGGAATATAGAGATAATCCCGAAACCATGATGTCAGCGAGATATGCCATCTGCGCCAAAAATCCGAAGTCGTAACCGCCCCGTATGGGGCATGGAAATTTTCTTCCATATCGATGCCGAAAAGTTTCGACACACCTAAAACGATATCCATGCACCCGCTAAAATCCATGTAAAGCTGTAACGAGAAGAGCAAGACTGCAAACAGGACGAACAATCCACGGTACATATAGTAATGCCCGAAAACCTCATCGACAAAAATCGCCGCCCTGTCCGCGATCACCATTTTCTTCAGATAGCCCCACAGTATCCGCAATATTCCTTGGTAAAAGATATCCCTGTCAAAAGAATGTCCCGCAAAAAATTGTTGTCGCATCTTTCCATAGCGGTTGATCGGTCCCGAAACAATATAGGGAAAATAACTTGAATACAACAGATAATGCAGGAAGTTTTTCTCCGCCGGAATCTTTTCCTGATACACGTCTATCACATACGATGTATTCTGAAAAGTGAAAAAGGACATTCCAAGCGGCATGATAAACCGCCACGCAAGGCTTGTCCCGAAAAGACGGTTCAACAATGCCAGTTCCATACCGCTCCATTTTACGAGAAATAAAATACCGATATTTACAAAGATCAAAACCGCTGTCAGAATCCTCAGCATTCTCTCCGAGAGCTGTTTCCCCTGCCTATGCTTTTCGATTCGTTTTGCGCCATACCATGTACAAAAAGAAAAAAATATGAGATATACTGCAAAAACAGGACCGGAGCACACATAAAAAATAAGACCGGCAACCAGAAGCACCACCCACTGACAATTATTGTGAACTATATAATAGACACATAATGTCAATAATACAAACATTATAAATACATAAGACGTATATGCCATCCTTTTGCACTCCATCCAATCTTTTCTATTCTTACAGACACGATTCATTATATTCTATTTATTGGTTAATTGCAATTAAGAGATTGACAACTATTGAATGGCCTTGGAAAAATGATATAATATACACAATGGCAATGAGCAGTGCCACGAAGCAAGATGACAAAATGACTGCTTGCAGGCAGTTTTGTCAGATGGCGGAGTGATAGGGCGAAGCCCGTGAATGAGGAAAATCAACGATTTTCCGAATGTGCACTGCGGAGATAATATCATAGACGCAGACTCAGCAGTCTGCGTCACAAGAATTGCTACGCAATTCTTGCCGGCATTGCCAAGGATTACAGCTTCTATGATTATGATATCATAGACGCAGACTCAGCAGTCTACACAATAATAAGCCGCATCTGCAGACGTTGCACAAAAATTTCTTTTATAGGGGTGATAAATAATATGAAAAAAAATTTCATCAAAATTGCCGCCATCATCACAGTTCCGCTCCTGCTTCTGCGCAGGGTCAGCCTGATTTTCATCAAAAATATCCTGGCGGCTGTACCGGATCGGAATAACACGTCACCGGAATCGCCCGCGAGCGCAGAAGACTTTTCCAATGACCCCTCCAAAGCCTCCTACCTGGCAAACAGAGAGAAACTCCGGACAATGGGTGATGAATTTGAGCAGACGATGCAGGATGCATCGATTACCAATCGCGACGGCTTAAAACTGCAAGCGAAATACCGAATGCAGGATACACCGACCCACAAATGGATTATTTCTATCCACGGCTACAAGGACAGTCACCGTTTTATGCTGCCTTACGGCGCAGTCTTTTATCGAAAGGGCTATCATGTGCTCCTGCCCGATAATCGGTCGCATGGAGCCAGTGAAGGGAAATACATAGGCATGGGGTGGCTTGACAAAGAAGACATTTCCGAATGGATTGCATGGATTATCGAACAAGACTGCGAAGCAAAAATCATTCTCCATGGCGTCTCCATGGGCGCCGCAACCGTTATGATGACCGCAGGCATGAATCCCAGCCATGTGGTCGGGTACATCGAAGACTGCGGATACACAAGCGTCTGGGATATTTTTGCCTGTGTCATGAAAAGAGACTATCATCTGCCGGCTTTCCCGATTCTTCATACCTGCCGACTGATCAGCCGCTATAAACTCGGTTATGATTATGTCGAGGCGTCGGCTCTTTCGCAGGTTAAGAAATGCAAGAAACCAATGCTTTTCATCCACGGGGAAAAGGATGACTTCGTACCTACGGAAATGGGGCACGAATTGTATGAGGCGTTTGCCGGCGAGAAAGACCTTTATATCGCCAAAGATGCCGGACATGCAAACTCGATGGATTTCGACCCGGATACCTATTTTGCGAAAGTATTTGGGTTTATAGACAACCAGATTCAATTCGAGTAATCCGACAGATTTTGGCGTAAAGGGGATGGCGGGCAGCATCCTATGCTCTCCACCATGACCGAACTGCGAAATGATAGAACATAGAAGCAGAGAAAGAATAGGAATCATACCATGGCAGCATCACAGGCAGAAACCTCACAACAGCATAAGCCCCCGAAACACAGCAAGGAGAATATCCGTATCACTTTCAACATGGCGTGGCCTTCCATCGTGGAATCCTTTTTTGTCGCATTTGCAGGGCTGGTGGATTCGCTGATGGTCAGCTCGCTGGGTTCTTATGCGGTTGCTGCCGTAGGACTTACGACACAGCCTA
The DNA here is from genome assembly GCA_023663915.1 of Eubacterium sp. The sequence goes on from JAMPGN010000021.1 coordinate 26,171, forward strand.
AATTTATAGGGCTTGCTTTGTTTTTTGCCTTGAATGTGGCGATCTCTGCGCTGATTGCCAGAAGGCGCGGCGAGGAAAAGCCGGTAGAGGCAAATCGTATCTTAAGCACCGCCATCCTTTTTATTATCGTCGCGGCAATCCTGTTAAGCATTCTTTTTGTCGCTCTTGCCGACCCAATCATCCGACTGTGCGGCTCCACGCCCGAAACGCATGATAGCGCGGTCGCATATTTCCGCATCATTATGGGCGGTATGATCTTCAACTGTATTCAGATGGGAATCAATTCCGCTCAGAGAGGCGCGGGCAACACCAAGATCACTATGCGGACGAACGTGACTTCCAACACGGTCAACATCATTTTTAATTACCTGCTGATCGGCGGTCATTTCGGTTTCCCCGCCCTTGGAATCCACGGCGCGGCGCTGGCAACCGTATTCGGGACGGTGGTCGCATGTATCATGAGCATCGTCTCTCTCTTAAAACCTGATGGATTTATCAGTCTTCCTTATATTATGAAAAACCGGATTTTTCCTGCGGCCAATAGTTTTCTCAACCTTGTCAAAGTCGGGTACAGCGTCTTCTTTGAGCAGCTTCTTATGAGAATCGGTTTCATGCTGACGGCAATCATGGCGGCAAAGCAGGGGACGGACGCGATGGCGGCGCATCAGGTCGGCATGAATATTATGGGACTGTCTTTTTCCTTCGGAGACGGACTACAGGCGGCTGCAGTGGCTTTGATCGGGCGAAGCCTCGGCGCGGGTGACGAGAAACTAGCCAAAGAATACGGCAGCATATGCAGAATGTTCGGCGGGATCATCTCGGTGTGCCTTGCAGTCATATATTTTGTGGGAGCTGCGCCATTGATGAGGCTTTTCTTTGTAGAAGACCATATCGTCACAATCGGCGTGAGTATCATGCGTGTCATCATTTTTGTGGTGGCTTTTCAGATCAGTCAGGTCGTATACATGGGCTGCCTGCGCGGTGCCGGAGATACGTTCTATACGGCGGTCGCTTCCACGATCAGCGTAACTTTTATCCGTACTGCCGGTTCTTATCTGGGCGGCTATGTATTTGGTCTTGGCATCGTAGGCATCTGGTTAGGTGTACTGGCAGACCAGATTTCACGGTTTTTATTTGCCTCGACACGGTTCAAGAAGGGAAAATGGACACAGATTAAGATCTGAATCTGGGGCTTAAGAGTGAAAGGATTTGATAAATCTTTCACAAACTGTTTGTGCCTTGGAAAGGAATGATAATAGCCATGATCAATCGACTACTTGGCACGATCTATATCTTAATGAATAAGGGAACGGTGACTGCCAGTGAACTGGCGGAACGTTTTGAGGTGTCCGTGCGGACAATCTACCGTGACATCGATACCTTAAGTATGGCGGGAATCCCCGTCTACACCACGAAGGGCAGAGGCGGCGGTATCTGTCTGATGGAACAGTTTGTCCTCGACAAGATGCTCGTCTCCAAACAAGAACAGCAGCAAATTCTTGCCGCCCTCGCAAGCCTCAAGGAGACGGGCGCGCACGAGGAAGAGGAAATCTTAAGCAAACTGGGGGACTTTTTTAAGGAAAAAGCGGAAAACTGGGTTGCCATAGACTTCTCCGATTGGAGCGGAAGACGGAAAGAGTTGTTTCAACAGATCAAGTACGCCATTCTGAATCGGCGTGTCCTATCGTTTGACTACTATAGTCAATACGGTGAGATGAGCAGCCGAACCGTAGAACCGGTACAGCTTCTCTTTAAGGAGTACACATGGTACGTGCGAGCATTTTGCCGAACAAGGCGTGCGATGCGATTGTTTAAAGTGCTCCGCATGAAAAGAGTTACCGTACTCGATGAAACTTTTGATTTCCGGGATGATACCAGCCCGGAACATGCTGCAGAACTTTTCAACGAATACCCTTTTTGCAAGAAAGGCTGTCCATCAGATACCGCATTTTCACCAGACAACACAGAATATTCTCTTCTTGAAACCTTGCTTCCCGAAATCACCCTCTGGATTGACAGGCACGAGGCTTACCGCATCTATGACCGTTTTGATGAGGATGAGATCGCCGTACTGCCCGACGGAAATTTCCAAGTCAGTTTTACCTGCCCGTTGGACGACTGGGTCTATGGGATGATTTTGTCTTTCGGTCCTGCCGCCAAAATACTGTCGCCGGAATATGTGCGGACGGAAGTGCGCCGGCGTATCGTGGAGATGGGAAAGGCATATGAATAATTTTTTATAACCTGACACACTGATGTCAGGTTATGTCTGTTATAGTGGTCCTACCGTATGACGCAAGACAATGAGATGCCGTTGATCTTTTTGTCTGCGAAAATCAATTCAACAGGAGGATTACAAGATGGACACAAAAACAGGATTAAAAATCTGCCAGAGTTGCGGAATGCCTATGCAGGAAGACCAGTATGGAACCAATCAGGATGGAAGCCGAAATGACATGTACTGCTGCTACTGCTATAAGGACGGCGCATTCGCGCAGGATTGCACTATGGAGGAGATGGTGGACTTCTGTGCGCCTTTTGAGGTCGAGGGCGGACGCAGTAAGACGATCGAGGAAGCGAAAGCAGGATTAATGCAGTATTTTCCTACGCTTGCTAGGTGGAAGGCGTAAACTCTTCCTATCCTGCTACCAAGAATATCTGCATATATTATGTTTGAGATATATGCAGATATTCTTATTTCACAATTGACTTTCTGCATATATTTCTATACAATTATATGCAGAAAAGAGGTTGTAATATGAGAAAATTTGATTATTCCTTTCTAAACAACGGCTTACTTCCTGCAAATCTGGTGAATCTGACTGCCAATATCGCCTCATTAAAAACAATGGCCGGCATTCGTCAAGAAGAATATTCCCGAATTTTTACAGAACTTGAGTCCATTGCAAAAGTACAATCAGTCAAGAGTTCCAATGCCATTGAGGGAATTATCACAAGTGATGAACGTATTGCCGCCATTGTCAACCAAAACAGCGCGCCCCAAGGTCACGCCGAGGCTGAAATTGCCGGTTATCGAGATGCTTTGAATGAAGTGCATTTGAATTATAAATATATAGATTTTCGAGAAAATGATATTCTGCGTCTTCATGAAATCATGATGTCAGTTGTCGGTTATGAATTTGGCGGACAATATAAAATGGATGATAATATCATTCTTGAAATTGATGCCGATGGAAATCGGAAAATTCGTTTCAAACCAACTCCTGCTTCCGAAACTCCCAAGGCAATGGAGCAACTAGAACTCGCTTATCTAGAAGCACGCGATGATGCCAATATCAATCAACTACTTCTAATTCCATGCGTGATTCTCGACTTTCTGTGCATCCATCCTTTTCGGGATGGCAACGGGAGGATGTCGCGTCTGCTCTCACTATTATTACTCTATAAAAATGGATATGACGCCGGAAAATATGTCTCATTCGAGGAACAGATCAACCATTCCAAAACATATTATTATGAATCATTGCGCCGCTCCTCAGATAGCTGGGATAACAATGAGAACAATTATTTCCCATTTATCGAAAATTTTCTTTCCATGCTCTATCTATGTTACAAAGAACTAGATAAACGTTTTGCAATCGTACATGGCACGAAAATCACCAAAAAAGCGCGTATAGAATCGACTGTGTTAAACAGTCTGACACCGATATCAAAAGCCGAAATCTGCAAAATACTCCCCGATGTAAGTCCGACGACCGTGGAAGCAGTTCTCGGCGCAATGGTCAGAGACGGGAGTATCAGGCGAATCGGTTCAGCAAGATCATCTCGATATATTAGGACTTAATAATATCGGAGCTTATTTCACAATAAATACATCTGCATCTTTTTGTCATTCTGCAGCACTACTTCATTTCGCATACTTCTTAAAATTCTCCGCCTGCTCTAGCACTTCTTTATAAACATCGTCAATCGTAACTGGCGGATATCCATATTGATCCAGTAAAATAATTAGATCAACATGCAAACCTGCCTTAATGTCCTCTCTGGTAGACCAATCCGTATATTTTGCCTTATCATCTACCACTATCCGAATCTCTTTAGACAATTCTATCATTTTGTCTTCCGGATATTCAAACTCATACTTCTTTGAGACCGCAAACAGGATATCATAAAAAGCCTTTTCTTC
>JAMPGN010000220.1 GCA_023663915.1 Eubacterium sp.
CCGCAGCCAATATGAAGAACTGATGGACACCGCCATGAAATACCGCGAGGAAGCCGTTAAATGGCACGATAAATTTTATAACCGCTGAACCGTTATCACGCCTGCTTTTTCTTTTTATACCCGCAGTCACAGTACGGCCCGCCGGATGCCAGCGTATATTCCCGCACAAAATCCGACGTTCCGCCAGCCTCAGCCATCGTGTAATCCAAATGGCACATGGCTGGGGTCAACTCGTAGATCCGCAGTTCCCGCATCAGCGCACAGATGCCGCAGCGCTCGAACCTTGCCTCATAACCGCTGCCGTCCGGATAAGGCAGATACTGCATATTCCACGAATAAGGGTTGCGGTCCGCGGCGCGCAGCGCTTCGATCTCTTCCATCTCCTTGAGATCGTTCGGCGTAAATTTATTTTTTCCGGACTGCTTACAAAACCACAGCATCGGCTTTGTCATCATGGCTTTGGCATAAAAATCCGTCATCTCCTCCACCGAGGGCTTCTGCGGCATATTGAGGTAGAACGCCGCGAGCATCGCTGCGTTGACGATGTTCATTTTGAAGCGGTCTCCCCTTTCAAATTCCGGCAGATTCGTGATGATCTCCTGATATTTTGGTTTTGCCTGCCTTTTGATCTTTTTCGCGGTCTCCGCGTCAAAATGCAGCGTTTCGGAGAGCTGTTCCGTAAAAGAACCGGAAAACAGCATCCACATTCCGATAGGCATTCCGATGTATTTCATAGTGTCTCCTCCTGATCTGCATGATTCAGCCTGTTAGTTATTGCTAACCTCTTTGTACAGTTTACCGCCAGCGGAGCAGTTTTGTCAATAGGGCGCCGCCTGCCCGATTCCTTATTGTCATTCAGCATCTTCCAATATACTTAATTCCGTAAAATCGTCCCCAGAATTCGTGTAGCCTCTTCTTAAGTAATCTGTCCCACCATCGACAGTGCAGCACCCACACTTACATCTTACAAAATCATGTCTGTCTGTTGATTCAATGACATCACCACACAAATTGCATTTAATTCTATTTCTAATTATCTTTTGCATGATATTTTAATCGAATCCGACACTTTCAGCTTTATTTTTTCTATATCTACCTTTGAATGATTACTGCTGCTTTTTCAAGAAAGCATTTCACAAATTCAAGAAGTTCCCTCGTTTCTTCCTTGTTCACAATATAGAAATCATCGTAATCGGACGCATTTCTTATTCGATCCGCTTTTGCAATTTTCTGATAATCATCCTTAGTAAAAGAAGCAAAAAGTCCTGTTATTTGCCGATTTATAGCAATCCATACTTACTAATTTTTCTGCCTCAGAGTATAATTCTTTCGCCCTGCCAAATCGTACTGCAACCAAAGACTCATAATCCCTTTCATCCATACAATGCTATTCCCTCCCGCTCAATATTCTTAAAATAACCATACCAATCTTTCTTTTCTTCAAATTCCTCATAGGGAAGGAGTACAAAATTTACGATTGCAAAATACTTCAAAGCAAATTCTGTAGCCACTTCGTCAATTTTATCACCATATTTCCAACTATCCTCCCGCTCCCCCCCCCCTTATCAAAAGCGCAATATCAACATCAGAGCAATCCTTAAAATCTCCCCGGGCACAGGAACCATAAAGGAGTATTTTTACCAGATCATTTTGCATTATATTTTTAATCAAATCCGGCGCTTCCATCTTTATTTTTTCTATAATGTCGCTATTTAATCCAATATTTTTCAACGCTTCCATTTCCTTTTCCTTTCTCTTTGCAAACATTATAATATGCATTTTACAAAAACACAAGTCCAGCCACGCGAGGCACAATATTTCCTTTCCTAAACCCTCGCCGCCACAAAGCTGACCACACCGCCAATCACCAGAAGAAACAGCGCGATATACATAAAACCCGCAAAAGCAATGCCGATCAATAACAGCGGTGCAAGCAGAAAACAGACCAAAATTTTTGTGATCCCCCATGCGGCGCGGAATGCAAACGCTGCCAGTTTTCCGAATACCGCAAACATTAAAATACAGAACAATAATGTCATCATCTCTTCTCCTCCTTGTTTGTCTGTGAAACGGCTTCGTCCCGAAACCTCGATCCGTCCCGTATCCCTATCGACTCACAATAGGCTTCCTGCCCTTTCATCTTTTCAAGCAGGCGGCACAGGAAAACCCTCTCCGCAACCGTCATAGTCCGCCTCCATCTCACTTTTTCAACTTTCTGTTTTAGATAGTTCCATTCTAAATCTATGCGCCCACACAGTAAATCACGAATCCCAAGAAAAACCACCCTCTAATTCTTCTGAATCCGCGAATTACCCAGCACAGTTATTTCTTGCCCTCTACCGCCATATCCCTTATAATAAATATGAGTATTCTAATCAGGAAAGGAAAGAAACACCAACGAATGCCGCATCGGGGAATCACTCGCGCGCGCGAGTCTGCTAAATAATCGAGCCGCTTACATCTTATCAACAATCTGCAATCAAATATATTCTTTTATCATCAAAACAAATTTTCGAAGTATGATTATAAATCTGAATCATATCGCTCATTTTATCCATAAACACTTTCGTATTTGGGTTACTGATCTGTGCAAATTCTTTCAAAACTCTTCACCCTTATTTTTGACCTTTTCGCTTAAATCAGCTCCTTTTAGAACATTTGCATCTACTGCTTTCCCCTGCATACGCTCTAAAGAAAGCCCATAACACTTAAATTTCTCCTGCAAATCATTCGATAGCGAATCAACTATTTCCTGAGCCATAATAGCTCGTAATATCTACAACAAACAGATTTACAGCACAGTCAAACATCTCATCACACACATAATATCATTCACATGTTCTTCCTGCTCATATACATACAAATAAACAACCATCCCTTCATTCTTGATATCCTGAAATACAAATTCAACCCTATGCGTTTCTTCCTGCTTATCTTTGTAGGTGCCGACATAATAATAATACTCCGTTCCATAGTAGGTCTTTCTTTTGGTTTCCTTTAAATCGTTAGCGCCTAAAATATTCGTAACAATCAGTTTTCTGATTGCCTTTGTCTCGTTCACCTGATCTCGGTCACTTAATTTATTCTTACTGTCAAAATAACACACAAATAAACTCTCCGGTTCAACGGCGGGTTTATCCGGAAGTGCATTCAATACATACTGATACCCTTCCATATCACCTAAATCAGGAACAATATTATATTCCACTGCTCCCCATTCTTTGGGGACATAATATTTTACTTTCCCACCATGTAGCTTTTGTTCCTGCATCACAGCTGTATCGTAGGTGCCGCCTTCTATGTATGAGTATTTTGTGTCAACAGCTGCATATCCATCCGCCTTTTCTATTTTCACAAGATCCATTTTTATCTTTGGCTTGTTCTGCGACCCGGATATTTTTACCTCCCCGTATACCTTAACAATATCACTATTTCGATACCCTGCAATCATTGATTGATCTACAGAACACGTTATCGTTCCCTGACTATTGCCTTTGTCGCCACCAAGAACAACTTCTTTATTGTTATCCGCGATCTCCGCTATTTTTCCTACTATTATGTAATATCCATCATCATACTTATCTTTCGCCACATCAAAATTTTTTCCGATATCTGATAGCAGCTGATCTACAGAACAATTTTGATATAAAATCCGACTTTCTGTATTAAGTGTAACCGTCTTTTTGAGCGAAAATCCGCACGACAATGTCGCAAATAACAGAATGGTCGGAATCAGTATTCCTTTTTTCCTTAACTTCATCTTTCTCTTCACTCCTGCTCAACCGCAAATCCTTGCGTTTTAGACATTTCTTCGACCAACTCCAATACTTCCTGATACGTCCGATAATCTGCATAATCATCGACAATAAAAACATTTGTTCCCTTTGTGCAGTATTCTGTTATCGCTTTCTTCAAGTCCGCTATCGTCTTACATTCCATATTGCCAAATTTTATCTTCTCCCCGGAAATAATAATTTGATAGGTCTCTGTTTTCTCTTCTTTTACCTGCTCCTGCTCTGCTGCTTCTTTTCCTGCAACTTCTTTTTTTGTCGCACTATCTTCTTTTTCTTCTCTTAGTGCAGATGTATTACCCGATTTTCCATACGCTGCATTTTCAATCGCCTTATCTAAATCAATCAGTTTATAATCTTTATTGTCCTTAAAAAGTGCGACCTTTTTATTTCCAAATCCGACCAAAAAAAACATAGAAAGCAACAACAGCACTGTTGCCGCAACCTTTCTATGCTTTATCCCTTTTCGCCGTTCTCTCTTTTCACTCATCATTCTGTCCCTTCCAATTCATCATATAAAACATAATCTATCTCTCTCTCATCCAAAATCTCTTCCACATGCCGAAAAGCAGCTGCCACCGCATAATCGTCTTCTATCCTGATGCTATCTGTACCAACTATTGTATCAAGATGCGTTGCAAACTCCTGTAAATCATCAAAATATTGCCCGTCAAAATAAATCCGCTTCCCCTCCACCACGATCGTATAGACATTCATTGACTCTACAGATACATCCGTCTCATCACTCCGCCCTTCCCCTTCCTGCACCTCTGCTTTATCATCTCCTACACTTGCCCCCTCTTCGTTCTGGGAAAGCAGGGAATCAAGTCCTCTTGGCAAATGGGTGCGAATAAAGGCTGCCGCAAAAAGACAGCCCCCAACAATAAGTAGACCCGTGAATCCCTTTCTTAATGCTTTTCCCAAATCGCCGCCTTCAAATAATGCTATTTCAATTTTCCTCTTTATGGATCCTATAGATAAATAAAGCAAACCAGCTACGGCAACTGCCGCCATAATACCACCGACTACCATCCAGCGATTCAATTTTCCAGCCTCCCATTTGAGATATACACGTTTTCATACTGATGCTTTAACGCATCCAGCGTATCATCAATGGCTATTTTATCTCTGCGCAGTATCTTTTCTTCATCTTCATTAAAGGCAAAAACCACAGGACGCTCTAAATCTTCCTCAATACAAGCCTTCAGTTTTTCCTTAAACAGCGCCATCGGTTCTTCTGTTTCTTCCCCGATTAGATCAAAGATATCCGGTTCCTCGTTACTACCGATCAAAACCCTTATGTATCTTTTCTTAATATCCATTGCATCATAGCTGGACTGTATCGCAACCGTCACAGCGTATTTCTGCATCTGATCCACCATATCAAGCTTCTGCTGATAAAGCTCCTGCTGATCTTCCGCTGCCTGCAGCCGGCTTTCTCTTTCATCTATCTGATTTTCTCTTGCATCTAAATTTTGTTTCATATTCTGCTGAGTACATAACACAATCAGTAAAAAAATGAATACCACATCAAGCAAAGACGTTAAATCAATCAGGATATCCCCTCTGCTGTTTTTCTTCCTGCCCATCATGAATTACTCCTCCGGTATCGCAATCCTAATCCTCCGTAATATTTCTCAACGCTATCGTATCACTAAACTCTTTGTCATATCCTTCCAGCATAACCTCCGCTTCATAAATCACTCTGGATGATAAAAATGCCACCATCGTTTTCAAGATGATTGCCCAGATAAGTCCCCATAAAGTTGTCCCCAATGCCGTATTTAACGATTCCATAATCGCATCCAGCTCTTGCGTCCTTAGTTGCTGCATCAAACCTGCTACCGTTCCTAAAATACCAAATAGCGGAAACAGCGGCACCAACTGAGAGATAACCTGATCCCATGAGCACACCCTATTAAACGCTTCCCGTCGTTCTCTCATTTCTTCCGGCGTAGCTTTCTTTTCTATTTCCTCCACTTCCATTTCATGTGTTCTTTTATTCAATTTTTTCCGGATCCTTTTTCCCTCAAGTACATCTGAAATCTTGTCCCTCTGTGACTTGAGATTACTATAGTTTATAAAAATACAAACGCAGACGATTATCCCCAAAACATTAATCGTCAGAACTCCGTATTTTGAAATCAGTTCGAGCATCATATCCATAACTGCTTTTTCCTCCTCAGTATTATTTCCCATAGTATAACACTTTTCGCCTTGTTTCGCAATTATACGCAGACTTAAGTTTCTGTAGTTTTATCCATAGCAGCCCAATCTTCCCGATATCGTAGTGAACACCTTTCAAAAACTGCACAAAAATAAGGAAATCCTTTCCTTTTTGTAGCCAGATTAAGCTGCCAAACAAAATCTACACTAAACAAGAAAGAAAGGATTCCCTTATAGAGCACCCTATATACAAGCGGTGTCTCATGCTGCATCCATATCACGCATTGCCTCCGGTGTGTAACGAATTATAGTGTCCATTTCGCGCTAAATATATCGGTAATCTCACGAAGATCGAATCTCTCATTTTGCCCAAACCCTCGCCTCCACAAAACTAACGAGTCACTGTTCTATTTGCTCAAAATTGGAAGAATGTATATCTTGAATCAATAATCTGCATTCCTTTTGTAATTCTTCCATGTTTTGACACAAGAGGCTACGGTTATCACGAGAATCTCTTATTTTCTGAATGTTATCATCTATCTCCAAGATAGAACTTTCTAAAGGTTTTCTCACATAATCCCTAATATAGCTTCTTGCAAAATCCTCCAGATCACTTGCCGCCGCATTAAATTGGCTACGAATATTTTGCCTATTGTTTTTCAAATCCATTCTCATTTGTTCTTCATCTCGATCCGCTTTAATCTGCATAAACACGGTGAGTCCAACGCCCAAAACGCTAAGCACTTGTCCACCTATAGCAATTCCTCTGGTAAATTTTATCGCCTGCCAAGGTTTAAATTTATATCCTATTGAATGTCCTACTTTCAGCACCATTTGATGAACAGCGCTACCAGAAAAGTTTGTAAGCTTTATACCCCTGTACTGCGCGTCTGGATACTCCCAGACGGGCACACACTTCCCGTAATGTCATAGTGTTCATTTCCATCTCTCCTTCTACCCTAAAATTGCACGTTGCGTGCAGTCAACAGTTTTTT
>JAMPGN010000221.1 GCA_023663915.1 Eubacterium sp.
TTTATGTAGTGGGATAATAATTATTATTAACGAGTGTGGGAAAAACCACTGTATGTGGGCGGAAACGCCTGCTGCAGTGGTTTTTGTATAATTGATTCCCGTGCGTTGATAATTAACCTCCTTTACACTTCTCAATATATCCGTTATAATGATAATAGTATCGAAAAGAATATCATCAACCAGAAAAGGCGGTGAAAGGATGGTAGAAGAAATGAGCAAAGAAGAACTTATGAAAATATCTGTTGAGGAATTTTCAAGACTGCAAGACTGGATGCTTGTATCACCCAAAGATTCCGAAGCCTATAAAGGCATGAAAAAGAGATATGATGAATTAAAAGTGATCTTAACAAGTTTAAATGTCAATGTGACCGGCATTGATAAGATCAACTCATAACCAAAACAAAATGAATGCAACCAGCTAGCCAGAGTGTAAAGTCCATTGGATTATCAAGGGCTTTACACTTTTTTACCCCCACTCCCCATCACTTCCCGATAAATGCTCCTCACAAAAAGCACCGCCGCCAGCAAAGCCGTGAGCGCATCCGCCACCGGCTGGGACACCAGCACTCCCGTGTAGCCAAACAGCCTCGATGCCATAAAAATCACGACCGCAAAAATCACGCCCTGCCTGCTGACAGACAAGAAAAACGCGCCCCATGCCTTACCCGCCGCCTGAAAAATAACAGTTGTTACGAGTACGATTGCCATAAAGACCATTCCGATCTGCAGCATACGCAGCATCGGCACGCCGAGCGCGACAATATGCTCATCCGCAATAAACATTCCAAGCAGCCAAGGCGCAGCAAGCGACATAATTCCAGAGAGCGCCAGCGCAATGCAACACTCAAAACCGTAACAAAATTTCAGTATCTTTTTCAATCTGTCCCAGTTCTTCGCCCCGTAGTTATAACCAATCAAAGGCTGTGCCCCAAACGCAAATCCGATGACAACCATCATCGCAATCATATTCGTCTTTGTCACGATTCCCATAGCCGCCACACTGTCATTCCCATAAGGAATCAGAAACCGATTCAGAATCGTCATTCCGAGGCTCTGCATCAGATTCGTGACGCAAGCCGGAATCCCAATCGCAAGAATCTGCGACAGTTCTGTAGAAACGACCTGAAATTCTTTGATATGGATCGACAATTTTTTCGTCTTATGGAGCAGAATCCATGCATAATAGATATCCGTACAGACATAGCCAAACACGGTGGCAATCGCCGCGCCTGCTGCACCCCAGCCAAAGACAAAGATAAAAATCGGATCAAGAACAATATTGACCACCGAACCGATAACTCCCCCGATCATAGACTGCGTGGAAAACCCTTCCGTCCGAAGCTGGTTATTCGGTGTAAAAGAGAGGATGATGAACGGCGCGCCGAGCACAATATATGTATAATAACTGGACGCATACACCATCGTATCCTGGTCCGCGCCCAATAGTCTTAAAATCGGTTGTCGAAACGACATCATCAATATCGTAACAATAACACCCACTATGATTGCGGCATAGAAACAGAAGATACTGACTTTTCTGCCTTCCCCATCCTTTTTCTGTCCAAAAAGCCTAGAGATGACGGACGCTCCCCCAAGACCAAAGATATCCCCTAAAGCAATCATCAACACAAAAACCGGAGCGCCCAGCGCGATACCTGCAACCAAATTGGTATTACCGGTTCTGGCAATAAACCATGTATCCGCCATGTTGTAGATCAAGGAGATCAACATGTCGCACACAACCGGCAGGGAAAATTTGAAATATGCCCTATGGATGGGCGCACTCTCAAACCACTCATTTTGATCCATCTTTCGTTCCTTCCTTTCACTGATCTTTCAGCCACTGGTATTGTGCAAGTTTTCCTGCACGCCATGCCATACGCAGTCTGACGGCAATTCCGGAATCCTCTGCCCTCTCATGACTCCGCCCTTGCCGTCAAAAGCCAAAACCTTCACACATTTCCCACACGCATCAATGCACCAGTTTCATGATGTCATTGTACATGATAAACACCATCAGCACCATAAACACCACCAGCCCGGCAAAGTGTATCATTCCCTCCTTTTCGGGCGAAACCGGCTTGCCGCGCACCACTTCCACAAACATAAATAACAGCCGTCCGCCATCCAGCGCAGGCAGCGGCAGAAGATTCAAAATCCCTAAGTTGACCGACAGAAGAACAATAATCTCCAACATCGTCAGAATCGCGGAAGACGTACCGTAGCTTTCCGCCGCCTGATCGTAACTTTCGCCTACAAATTGCGCAATACCGATCGGTCCCGACACTTCATCCTTCGTAACCTGCCCGCGCAGCAACATGCCAAGGCTCTTATAGGTGGTTTTCACATAATATCCCACCTCATAGAATCCGTATTGGAACACCTGAAAAGGATTGCACTTTAAATATTCCCCGCCGCCCATGATACCGATATAATAGCGCCCTGCCTGCTCGTCATAGCGGGGTGACACGCTCGCAACACCCTTCTGGCCGTCGCGTTTATAATGGATTTCCAGCGTCTCACCATTGTTGAGCGAAGAAATCACCATCACCTCACGATAAAAATGTATCCTTTCATGATTGATCTGTGTAATCACATCACCTGGCAGAAGTCCCGCCTCCGCCGCCGCAGAATCCTCCGACAACTGTCCAATCACAGGCAGGTCAGCCCCCGAAAAAGCAGTCAGCACAACCGCCACTACAAACGCGAGAATGAAATTGAAGAACGGTCCCGCAAACACAGCCGCAATCCGCTTCCACACGCCCGCCTCCGTAAATGCAACACCATAAGATTCCTTCTGTATTTCCGGCTGGTCCTTCACCAGAGGCACATCATGTTCCATGGACGCTTTGCGATACATATTCCCCTGTCCATCTTTCTCATCCTGCGCCGTGATGCCATCCTCACCGTCAAACATACACGCGCCGCCAATCGGCAACAGTTTTAACGAATATTTGATGCCATTTTTCGTATACGAGAAAAGCGTCGGTCCCATCCCCACCGAAAATTCCAACACGCGGATACCGTTTCGTCTGGCAATGATAAAATGTCCAAATTCATGGGAAATTACCACGATACCAAATATAATAAGAAATAAAATGATTGTTCTGATCAATGTCGTCCTCCATCGAAAATAGCCTGCTGTAAACTATTCTCCAAACTTCTGTTTAATATATTCATACGTCGCCGCTTCAACGTCCAAAATCTGTTCCACCGTCGGATTGTCGATCACGCTGTGCTGTTCCATCGAACTTTCAATCAACTCCGGTATCTGCAAAAAAGTGATCTTTTTCTGTAGAAACAGTGCAACCGCCCTCTCGTTCGCCGCATTGAACACCGTCGGAAGCGAACCACCGCGCCTTGCCGCCCGGTAAGCGAGCGCAAGCCCCCGAAATGTATCGGTGTCCGGCTCCTCAAATGTCAACTGCTTTAACCGGAAAAAGTCTACCCGCCCCGTATCCATGGGACGCCTGTCGGGATAAAAAAGCGCGTATTGAATCGGCAGTTTCATATCCGGTACACCAAGCTGCGCCATGATACCGCCGTCCACATATTCTACTGCCGAGTGGATGATACTCTGAGGGTGCACCACCACCTGTATCTGATCGAGTTCCACATCAAACAGCCACTTTGCCTCCATCACTTCCAAACCTTTGTTCACGAGTGATGCCGAGTCGATCGTGACTTTTTTACCCATGGACCAATTCGGATGGTTCAACGCATCCTCCACCGTCATGGAAGCCAGCTCATCCCTCTTTTTCCCCCGAAATGGACCACCCGATGCAGTCAGCAGGATCTTGCTGACACGCTCCCTATTCTCACCGTGCATGGACTGGAAGATCGCGCTGTGCTCACTGTCCACCGGCAGAATCGACACACCCTTCTGCGCCGCCAGCGGCATGATGATATGTCCCGCCGTCACCAGTGTCTCTTTATTGGCAAGGGCAATATCTTTACCATGTTCAATCGCCGCGATCGTCGGTCTGATACCAATCATTCCCACAATCGCCGTCACTAATACCTCCGCTTCCTCTTGGACCGCCACTTCCAGCAGTCCTTCCATCCCGTATGTGATCCGCACGGACAGATCACCCAGCCGTACTTTTAAATCCTGCGCCGCTTCCCTTGTCCACATCGCCACAATCTTCGGCTGAAACTCCCGCACTTGCTTCTCCATCAACTCCACGTTCGCCCCGGCTGCCAACGCCGTCACTTGAAGATCAGGTTCTTTTCTCACAATATCCAATGTCTGTGTGCCGATGGACCCGGTCGAGCCTAGTATCGCTATTTTTTTCATATTGTTCATCTCTCATTCTTATGAAATCTGCAAAGTTCAATACAATCGTGAATCATTCTCTCCATTCTTTCTATAAAACCGCCCCACTCACCTTCACGATGATGATAAGACCAATGAAAATAAGCGGCGCAGACACAATCACACTGTCAAACCGGTCCATGATTCCGCCATGCCCCGGAATCAGTTTGCCATAATCCTTAATATCATGATCCCGTTTGATCGCCGATGCCGCCAGATCGCCCACCATGGACACCAGTGCGCCCACAGCCCCAAGCACGGCTGACAGAAGAAGCGGAATCGTCGTATCCGTATATTGATTGACGACTAAATGTGTATAGAGCACAAACAGAAGAGCCGCGCCTGCCACGCCGCCGACCGCGCCCTCCACCGATTTCTTTGGGCTTAGCTTCGGCGTCATCTTATGCTTTCCAAACAATACACCCACGGCATAGGCACATGTATCGCTCCCCCACGAGCAGAGAAAGACAAGCCACACCAGATACTTACCATAGACGAATCCTTCCCTTATCAGATAGATAAAAGAAAGCATGAGCGGCGCATAGAGCCACGAAAACATTGCCGCCATGATCTGAGGCGCTTTATATGTCGGAAAAGTAAACACATAGACAAAAAGATACAGAAGCAGGCTGACCACGATCACGATCATCACGAGTGGATATATTTGTGTCAATCCGCCGTTGTCGCTGCCTCCATTTGCCCCACCATGAAGCGTCACCATAAGAAGCCCATAATAGATCACAGTCATTGCCATGCCTACCAATTCCGGCGCATTGCATTTCCTGCCCTCCGTATGTACATTGCACGCTTTCGTCAGCTCCCGGTATGCAATCAACGAGATCAGACACAATGTCACTGCTAACACACCATTGCCTGCCATAATCGTTATCAACGCAAGGATCACCAACGAAATGCCGCTTATCAATCTAGTCCAAAACATCGTCCGATCTCCTCCTACTCATCCTTGACCAGACCATAGCGTCTGTCTCTCTTATTATATGCCTCTACCGCCTTTTCTAATTCTTCTTTGGAAAAATCAGGCCATGCAACGGGTGTAAAATACAGCTCCGTATATGCAAGCTGCCATAAAAGAAAATTGGAGATGCGCTGCTCATTGCATGTACGGATCAGCAGGTCGGGTTCCGGAATGTCATGTGTATCCAGCATGGAACTAATCATATCTTCTGTAATCTCATCCGCCGCCAGCCTTCCCGCCTGCGCTTCCTCTGTCAGACGACGCACAGCGCGAACGATCTCATCCCTTCCGCCATAGTTGATAGCAATCTGAAAATGCAGCCCGGTGTTATTCTTAGTCGCCTCCTCTAGCTGCTCCATCCTTTGCCGGATATCCTCATCCAGTCTCTTCTTTTCACCGATGATGCGCACACACATATTATTCTTTGCCGCCGTCTTGAGACATGTCTTCATATAGTTACGCAACAACCCCATCAATGCATTTACTTCATCTTCCGGTCTGTTCCAGTTCTCCGTGCTGAAGGCATATACCGTCAGATATTGTATCCCCATACGGTACGCTTCCTCGCAGATCACTTCCACCGTCTTAGCGCCTTGCACATGCCCGTAATTGCGCGGCATGCCTTTGCTCTTCGCCCATCTGCCGTTGCCGTCCAGAATAATCGCAACGTGATTCGGAATCTTCATACCCTCTTCCATATCAATACCATACCTTTCTCCCTAGCCTGCAAAAATATTTTTTATACTTGGAAAAAGGGACGGCAGAATAAAAATATCTATTCTGCAATCCCCTCTCTATACCCTGTTTACAATTAAATCCCTGTTATACCGTGAGAATTTCTTTGGATTTCTCTTCCACCAGCTTGTCGAGATCCTTGATGTATTTGTCCGTCAATTTCTGCAAAGCATCCCCTAATTCTTTGATCTCATCTTCAGAAACATCCGATTTCCCCAGTTTCTTCAAAGCGTCATTGCCATCACGTCTCGCATTGCGAACCGCAACTTTACTCTCCTCACCGCGCTTCTTGACATCCTTCACCAGCTCCTTACGTCTCTCCTCCGTCAGCTCCGGAAAGACAAGCCGAATCAAAGAACCGTCGTTGGACGGCGTGATACCCACGTCAGACATCATGATCGCTTTCTCAATGCTCTTAATCAGTGTCTTCTCCCACGGTGCAATCTGAATGACTCTCGGTTCCGGAACGCTAATGTTCCCCACCTGCTGTATCGGAGTCGGCGTACCATAGTAATCTACCCTGATCTTATCGAGGACATGCGGATTGGCACGTCCCGCACGAATCGCGGCGAGATCGCTCTCAAGGAAATCATATGCTTTCTGCATCTTGTCCTCATAAGGTTTTAATCTTGCATCCATACTGTAATCCTCCAGCTTTTCATCACTTATACGGTCACTTTCGTGCCGTGAAATTCCCCTTTGACAGTATTCACAATACTCTTCTCTTCATTTAAAGCAAATACCCACATCGGCATCTTGTTGTCCCGCGCCAGAATAGAAGCCGTCATATCCACCACCTGCAGGTTCTTCTCGATCACCTCGCCAATAGATACTTCCGTATATTTCCTGGCATCCGGATTGCATCTCGGATCGCTGTCGTAAACGCCGTCC
>JAMPGN010000222.1 GCA_023663915.1 Eubacterium sp.
AAAGGAGATATGGCAATCCTTAGGACAATCGGGCTGTCAGGAAGCGTACTGCGGAGCGTATATGTTACTTTATACGGTGGCGCCGGTCTGCTGGGGCTGCTTTTGGGAGCGGCTTTTTGTGGAACGGCTGCAAGAAGTATCGCACAAGGGATGGTGACTTCTACAGGGATGCTTGTGGAAATAGAACTGCCTGTATTACCGCTTTTTATCGTGTTTGCGGTTTTCATGGCAGTTTTGGCGGGAAGTGTTTTAGGACAGACCGGAAAAATCCTGCAGATTGCGCCGATGCAGACGCTGCGGGAGACGAAAAGCACGGCAAAGGTACATTCCCGGTTTTCCAGAAGCGGATTGCTTTTGCATATTGCGTATAGAGAGGTTCTGGCGGACCGGAAGAAATATATTTCTCTGTGCTTGATTGCAATGATTCTCACCATTTTTCTTTCTGTGATCGGACATATGGGAGCGTGGCTGGGACCAAATGGCGAGGGACTTATGAATGCTTTCAGTGTGGCGGCGCATGACCTTGGCGTACAGCCATTGAACCAGACGGTTTCCATGGATGAGATTGAACGTGTGATCAACTGGTATTCGCCGGTGACGGAAAACTACGAGCTTGCCATGCAGAGGGTGACGGTAAACGGACAGGAATATACGGCAAATGTGCTGGATGATACGGGATGGTTTCATATTTTAAGCGGAACTGTCTGCGATGAAGACAGTATTCTGATTACGGATACGGTTGCCGGGGAACTGGATTTGCAGATTGGGGATACGGTCAGAGTGGCGACGGAGGGCAGGATGCAGGAATATAAGGTGTCCGGCATTTATCAGTGTGCCAATGGCATGGGAAGCAATATCGGCATGAGCCGGGAAGGTTATGCGAAGATTGGCGATATCACAGGCTATATCTGGTGCAGGCATTACATTCTGGAAGATGGAAATATGCGGGATTACGCATACGAATATCTGGAAGAGAATTACAGAGGAATTGATGTACATACGAACAGTTGGTCGGGACTTAGCGGCATTGTGTTTGTGATGCACGCATTGATTGTTATGTTGTATGTTGTGACGGCGGTCATTATTTTGATTACGGTGGCGCTGGTGGCAGGGAAGCTGCTGCAATCGGAAAAGAGCGATATGGCGATTTATAAAAGCCTTGGCCTGCATACGGGGAAGCTCCGGATTTCCTTTGCCCTGCGGTTTTTGATCGTGGTATTTGCCGGGGCGGTTTTAGGATTTATCGCAGCGGGAATTTTGGCGGAACCTCTGATTGGAACAGTGTTTAAAAATTTCGGAATCGGAGAGTTTACGGCGGGATTCAGTGTATTGGGAAATGTCATGCCGCTTCTTGTGATACCGGTTTTGTTTGCGCTTTCCGCATGGATTTATTCTGCAAGGCTGTCACGGGTCAGTATTGTGGAATTAATCGCGGAGAATGAGGAGTAAAGAAGAAAAAAGACTGGAGGTGTGTTGTAATGGAATATGTAACACTAAATAACGGGGTCAAAATGCCTGTTCTGGGATACGGTGTATTTCAGATAGCAAAACAGGAATGTACGCGCTGTGTTCTGGATGCTTTAGATGTTGGTTATCGTCTGATTGATATGGCTCAAGTCTATGGAAATGAGGAAGAGGTAGGAACAGCATTGTTAGAGAGCGGGATACCGAGAAAGGAGATATTTCTGACATCAAAAGTGTGGATTACAAACCAGAAATACAGGCAGGTTCTGGCTTCCATTGATGACTCTCTGATCAAAATGAAAACGGATTACCTTGACCTTCTTCTTCTTCATCAGCCGTTTAAGGATTATTATGAAGTATACGAGGAATGGAAAATGGGAAGAGAAGAAGAAAACAAATTTGGTCTGGTTTATGATGGGGCGTTGGCAGAGAGCATGTAGGTATTTTGGGAATCTGTGGCGGAGGAGGCTATACATTAAGGGCGGTCCAGACAGATAAAAGAATCAAGGCGGTTGCCACGTTATCTGCTTTCAACACAGGCATTGTCCGCAAAAATGGATTTCTGGATTCGCAGATGGATACCATTACAGAAAGACTTACAGATGCTTATAAAGCAAGGGAGGATGAACTTTCTGGAAAAGAAGTGCGGTATACGCCGAATATGCTGGATACCATGACTCCCGAAGAAGCGGAGAAGATGCCTTTTGATTTATATAAGGACGGTTATGTCTATTATGGAATTACTCATAAGCATACCGGCTCCAGTTTTGCCTACACGGTATCGTCCAATATGGATCTGTTTGCCTTTGATGCCAGAGTCGGCATGGAGATGATCGATCAGCCGCTTCTGATGATGGCAGGTAAGAGCGCGGATACGCTGTATATGACTGAGGGATGCTATGAAAGGGCAACCGGAACGAAAAACAAAGAACTTTTCCTGATTGATGGGGCCACGCATATTAAGACTTACTGGTATCCGGAGTATGTGGAAAAGATTACAAATAAATTAGAGGAATTTTTCGGGAAAAACCTGTGAGTTATTTGCCGTAAATGCCGGAAAAGGGGTGACACAAAGCTGACACAAAGCGATTAAGAAAAATGCTTTACATTGCAAGGATATTGTGATATGATATCCAAGTATGAATTTTAGCCGGTACTCAGAGGTGGGACACTCCGACCCTATCTTGGTATCAGGCGGTCAGCAGGGCGGTTCACAATAAGAATCCCCTCGCAGGAAAGGAGAAACTATGATTTCGAAAGAAAAGAAAACAGCAATCATCAACGAATATGCCAGAACACCCGGCGACACCGGTTCACCGGAAGTACAGGTGGCGGTTCTGACAGCAAGAATCCAGGAGCTGACAGAGCATCTTAAGGACAATCCGAAAGATCATCATTCCAGAAGAGGACTTCTTAAAATGGTGGGTCAGAGAAGAGGGCTGCTCGCCTATCTTAAGAATAAGGATATCGAGAGATACCGTTCTTTGATCGAGAGGCTTGGTTTGAGAAAATAGGAGAAGACAGAAGGCGGATATAAGGCTGGATTATGTCCAGCTTTGTCCGCCCTTCTTTATTCTATAGTGGGATTCCATGGCAGAGTTCGAGTTCGCGAAGCGAATCTCGCAAACGAGCTTGCTCGTTTTTTATGCTATAGGAAATTCCTGCGCTTATTTCGAGTTCGCCGCAGGCGAATCTCGCAAACGAGCGTTAGCTCGTTTTTTTATTTAGGCGGAAGAAGCATCCGAGACCACAAATATTCGTACAAATAATAACATGGTGCCAGGGCAGATATGGTGGGTGAGTATTTGAGTTGTAGGAATATTTGTAGTTTCGGCATCTTCTGCCTTGAACAAATATAGAAAGAAAAGGAGAGAAGATCATGTACAAGAGTTACACAATGGAACTTGCCGGTCGTACACTTAAAGTCGATATCGGCAGAGTAGGCAAGCAGGCAAACGGCTGCGCTTTTATGCAGTATGGTGAGACGACGGTGTTGTCCACGGCAACGGCGTCGGAGAAACCGAGGGAGGGAATCGATTTCTTCCCTTGTAGTGTAGAATATGAGGAGAAATTATATTCCGTAGGCAAGATCCCCGGCGGTTTTAACAAGAGAGAGGGGAAAGCGTCTGAGAATGCGGTTCTTACAAGCCGCGTGATCGACCGTCCGATGAGACCCCTGTTCCCGAAAGATTACCGCAATGATGTCACGTTAAACAATATGGTAATGAGTGTTGACCCAGAGTGCCGCCCGGAACTGGTGGCAATGATTGGCACGGCGATAGCGACCTGTATTTCGGACATACCATTTGATGGTCCGTGCGCAATGACGCAGATGGGACTCATAGACGGTGAGCTGATCGTGAATCCTTCGCAGGAGAAATGGGACAAGGGTGATCTTAAGATGACCGTTGCATCCACCGCGCAGAAAGTTATCATGATCGAGGCGGGTGCCAATGAAGTGCCTGAGGACAAAGTGCTTGAGGCTATTTACAAGGCGCATGAGGTAAACCAGACAATCATCGAGTTTATCAATAAGATTGTTGCTGAGGTTGGTAAGCCGAAACATGCTTATGAGAGCTGTGCGATTCCGGCGGAAATGTTTGAGGAGATCAAGAAGATCGTGCCGCCTGAGGAGATGGAGACAGCAGTTTTCACCGATGAGAAGCAGGTGCGCGAGGAGAATATCAGAAATATCACTGCGAAGCTGGAAGAGGCTTTTGCAGAGAACGAAGAGTATCTTGCCGTGTTAGGTGAGGCAGTGTACCAGTATCAGAAGAAAACTGTCCGCAAGATGATTTTGAAAGACCACAAACGTCCGGACGGTCGTGCGTTAGACCAGATCAGGCCGTTATCCGCAGAGGTGGATATCATTCCGAGAGTGCATGGTTCGGCAATGTTTACCCGTGGTCAGACACAGATCTGCAATGTCTGTACTTTAGCTCCATTGTCGGAGGTACAACGTGTGGATGGGCTTGATGAGAATATAACGAGCAAGAGATATATGCACCACTATAATTTCCCGTCCTACTCGGTAGGCGAGACCAAAGTGAGCAGGGGTCCGGGACGTAGGGAGATCGGACATGGTGCATTGGCGGAGCGTGCTTTGATTCCAGTGCTTCCTTCCGAGGAGGAGTTCCCGTATGCGATCCGTACCGTGTCCGAAACTTTTGAGTCAAATGGTTCTACTTCCATGGCATCCACCTGTGCATCCTGCATGTCTCTTATGGCGGCGGGCGTGCCGATTAAGAAGATGGTGGCAGGTATTTCCTGCGGCCTTGTGACGGGTGACACGGATGATGATTTCGTACTGCTGACAGATATTCAAGGGTTGGAAGACTTTTTCGGTGATATGGATTTTAAGGTGACGGGTACGCATGATGGTATTACGGCTATTCAGATGGATATCAAGATTCACGGCTTGACAAGGCCGATCGTGGAAGGTGCGATCGCAAGATGCCGTGAGGCGAGAGAGTTTATTATGGCAAACTGCATGATGCCGGCGATTTCCGCGCCTCGTAAAGAGGTAGGACCTTATGCGCCGAAGATTATTTCTATCCAGATCGATCCCGAAAAGATTGGCGATGTGGTAGGACAACGCGGCAAGACCATCAACGAGATCATTGCGCGTACTGGTGTGAAGATCGATATCACGGACGATGGTCAGGTATCTGTATGCGGTACGGATAGAACGATGATGGATAAAGCCGTAGAAATGATCAAGACGATCACGACAGACTTTGAGGAAGGACAGATCTTCAAGGGAACGGTTGTCAGCATCAAAGAGTTTGGCGCTTTCATTGAATTTGCACCGGGCAAGGAAGGCATGGTTCATATCTCTAAGATTGCGCGAGAAAGAATCAATCATGTGGAAGATGTGCTGACGCTGGGAGATAAAGTTACGGTCGTATGTCTTGGAAAGGATAAGATGGGAAGAGTCAGCTTCTCGATGAAAGATGTAGCTCAGATTTGAGAAAGACGACAGAGTAATCAGGGGTGTAAGAACGGGGATAGGTATGAAAAAACCAACAATATTAGTTGTCGATGATGTGGAGATCAACCGGGAGATCCTATGTGAGATGTTCCACGAGTATCACACGCTGCAGGCGGTGAATGGAAAAGAGGCAGTGGGGATCATTGAAGCCAATCCGAATGAGATCTCCGTTGTGCTTCTCGATGTTGTGATGCCTGTCATGAACGGAGTTGAAGTTTTGGAGGAGATGAAGAAGCGCGGATGGATGGATAGCATCCCCGTGCTTCTTATCACGGGTGAAGCAACAACGCAGATCGAACGTGAGGCATATTCTCTTGGGGCAAGCGATATTATCAAGAAGCCGTTTGATGCTTTTATTGTCAAGCAGCGTACCATGAATGTGATTGAACTGTATTACAATAAGCGGCATCTGGAGGAGATGGTTGCACTTCAGACGAAGGTACTTCGCAAGCAGGCGGAGGAACTTCAGAGCATAAACGACCGCATTATAGATGTAATGGGCAGCGTGGTGGAGTTTCGTAGTCTGGAATCGGGCGATCATGTGAAACGTGTGAAGACCTATACGAATATATTGGCGAAATATGTGGCGCAGGAGTATCCGGAGTACCATCTGGATCAGTATGTGATCAATATGATTACTTCTGCATCGGCACTGCACGATGTAGGTAAGATTGTGATCCCTGATGCGATTCTTTTAAAGCCCGGAAAGCTGACACCGGAGGAATTTGGCGTCATAAAGACCCATACCGTCAGAGGCTGCGAGATTATTGACATGCTGGCGGATATCCAGCAGGGTGAATATGGTAAGGTCAGTTATGAAATATGCAGACACCATCATGAGAGGTATGATGGGCGCGGTTATCCGGATGGATTGAAGGGAGAAGAAATTCCGATCTCCGCCCAGATCGTGTCCGTAGCCGATGTATATGATGCGCTGGTACATGAAAGATGCTATAAGAAAGCATTCACTACAGAAGAAGCATATCGGATGATCACCAACGGAGAGTGTGGCGCGTTCTCTCCGAAGCTGATGCATTGTCTTTCCCTGGCAAGAGAAGAATATGAAGCTGTAGTCAACGGTACATACACGGAAGAGGCGTGAGCGGATTCATTACCATGTGGTAGCTGAGTCAGAAGCCTTCTCTTCACAATATTTGCAACGATAAACTTCCTTCTCTTCGTCCGCAAGTACGAAGATGTGAGGAAGTTCTTGTTCGATAGAGGTAATGCAGCGGGGATTTCGGCATTTGATAATGTTTTTGATCTCCTTAGGCAGTACAAGTTCTTTCTTGTCTACGATCTCCCCGTCTTTGATGACATTGACCGTGATATTGTGGTCGATAAATGCCAGAACGTCTAAATCCAGCGTATCGATATCGCACTCCACTTTCAGAATGTCTTTTTTTCCCATTTTGTTACTGCGGGCGTTCTTGATGATCGC
>JAMPGN010000223.1 GCA_023663915.1 Eubacterium sp.
TAGAAGGACAGGGAATAGGCTTTTGGACACGGGTTCGACTCCCGTCTGGTCCACTTTTTGAATACTGTATGATATTAAGGAGGAAATTCCGCTGGAGGAATGTACAAAAGATATTAAATAAATACAGTAAAGGATTGTCACAGGGGAGTGCTTCAAGGATATGAATGAAGAGGAATTGACCGTAGGTGGTTACAGATTTGGCACGATTGCCGACGCTGAGACGGCAAGGCTGGAAGAAAAGAAGATTGCAAGCCTGGAGCAGCATCTCGACTATCACAAACCGCAGAGTGTGCTGTTAGTCTATAACAAAGCGATTGATAACAGAGTATTCCTTACACCGCTTGGCATGTCATATCTGCACAGAATGCAGGGACAGTTAATCAAATGCGGAGTGCCGAAGGAGAAGATCAAACCGATTCCGATGTACGCGACATTCAGCAACAAAACGGAGAATAATAGTTCGATCAGGCGCAGTATGGCATCCAGAGGTCCAAAAATAGAATTTAAAGGACGTTTTATCACGTCGGTTTGCGTGAATATACTGCTTGCGGCAGCTTTGGCAGCGATGTTCATTCTATCGTATGTCAGCGATGTTCCTACAATCGTCAATTATAAAACTGCCGTGCTGAACGAGTATGCCGAGTGGGAGCAGGAATTGACGGACAGGGAACAGGCGGTAAGGGAAGCGGAACAGATGTTAAATAAGTCGGAATAAGTGAATATATGTGATTCATTGCTAGGTTAAGGCATGGTTGGAAGCTTCCGATCATGCCTTTGCAGATAATCGGTATCTGATTTTTGAAAAATCACAATTTGTACATAATTATAGCGTATACTGTGATTAACAGAGCAGGCAGTCAGGCATAAATATGCAGAAATCATACTCCGTCAAAGTGTCCGAGAGTATAGGCGGAAGACAAAGAGGTGCGTTTGATTATGGATCGATTGAAAATTTTGGTAGTGGATGATGAAAGCCGCATGAGGAAACTCGTCAGGGATTTTCTTATCAAAAGCAATTATGATGTGGTCGAGGCGGAAGACGGTGCGCAGGCAGTAGATATATTTTTTGAGCAGAATGATATTGCGCTGATCATTCTGGATGTGATGATGCCCAGGATGGACGGGTGGCAGGTCTGCAAGGAGATACGCGAATACTCCAAAGTGCCGATCATCATGCTGACGGCGAAATCCGATGA
The DNA here is from genome assembly GCA_023663915.1 of Eubacterium sp. Next base: position 1,197 of record JAMPGN010000223.1, read on the forward strand.
GCGTGACGAGCTTCAAGGATTTGAACTGGGAGTGGACGAGTACATTTCAAAGCCATTCAGCCCTAAGATTCTTGTCGCAAGAGTGGAGGCGATCTTACGCCGGACAAGTCAAGTGAGCGCCAATGAGATCTTAGAGGTGGGCGGCATTGTTCTCGACAAGGCGGCGCACAGCGTATCGGCGGACGGTCATCCCATCGAATTAAGCTACAAGGAATTTGAGCTTCTGACTTATTTTATGGAAAATAAAGGGATTGCATTGTCCAGGGAAAAGATTTTGAACAGTGTCTGGAATTATGATTATTTCGGAGACGCGAGGACGATCGACACACATGTGAAAAAACTGCGCAGTAAGATGGGTGATAAAGGGGACTTGATCAAAACGATCTGGGGCATGGGCTACAAATTTGAGGAGGAATGAGAGAGCGATGAAATACTCCTTGAAAAGACATTTTGGGATCATTTTTATATCGCTTATCACGGGAACGATCCTTATGTGCCTGCTGCTCAACAGCACCCTTCTGGAAAAATATTACATTAACAACAAGATCAATGCGCTTGTCAGGGCGTATGACAGCATTAATAAAGCATCAAATGAGGGAGATATTACAACAGAGAGCTATGATATTGAACTGCAGAAAATATGCGGTAAATACAATATTAATGTACTGGTGGCGGACAGTGATTCCGAGACAATCAAAACATCCATGACGGATTCTGAATTTGTCATCAAACATTTATTGCACAATATCATTCAAGGCGTCAATCAGGAGGACGTTCTGCGGGAAGACGATCAATATAAGATGCAGATTGTCACGGACGTGCGAACGCAGACAGAGTATATAGAAATGTGGGGCTGGCTGGATAACGGATATCTTTTCATGATAAGGAGTGCACTGGAAGGGATTAGGGAGAGCGTTTCCATATCCAATCATTTCCTGACGTATGTAGGCGTCCTGGCGATCGGCATAAGCGCCCTGTTAGTCTTGTGGCTGTCCAACCGCATCACGAAGCCGATCCTGGAATTGGCGAATATTTCCGAGCGGATGAAACATCTGGATTTCAATGCCAAATACACCGGAAACGACAAGACAGAGATCGCCGTGCTGGGAAATAACATCAATGAGCTGTCTGAGACATTGGAAATGACGATCTCCGAGCTGAAGACGGCGAACAATGAACTGCTCAAAGATATCGAGCACAAAGAACAGATCGATGAGATGCGTAAAGAATTTTTGTCGAATGTCTCCCATGAACTGAAAACGCCGATTGCGCTGATTCAAGGATATGCAGAGGGCTTGCAAGAAGGAATCAACGACGATGCGGAGAGCAGGGAATTTTACTGTGAAGTCATCATGGACGAGGCTGCTAAGATGAATACTATGGTCAAAAGACTGCTCACGTTAAACCAACTGGAGTTTGGTAACGAGGTCGTGAGCATGGAACGGTTTGACATCACGGCTCTTATTAGAAATTATGTGATATCGGCAGATATTCTGATTCGCCAGAAAGGCATTTCCGTGCGTATGGAAGATTACGATACGATCTATGTGTGGGGCGATGAGTTTCGGGTGGAAGAAGTATTCATGAACTATTTTACCAACGCCATGAATCATGCCGGGGGCGAGAAGATCATAGATGTTAGGATACGGGAAGAGGAAAAGAGGGTGAAGGTGTCTGTTTTCAATACGGGCAGTCCGATTCCGGAAGAAAGTCTGGAGCATATATGGGAAAAGTTTTACAAGGTTGACAAGGCGCGGACACGGGAATACGGCGGGAGCGGCATCGGGCTGTCGATCGTCAAGGTGATCATGGAATCCATGAATCAGGAATATGGTGTCGTCAATTATGATAATGGTGTAGAATTTTGGTTTACACTGGACAATTGTGCAGATGTTACGTTATAATAAGGGACAGATATTAATTCAAAGCCCATATGGCTTTGAAGTGTGATGGGAGAATTGATTGTGAGAAAAGCAGGTACATTCCTGTGCGGCATCGCGGCGGCGGTATTGATGACCGGATGTGGTTCTACAATGCCGGAACTGACACAGGAGGAAACGAGTTTAATTTCAGAATATGCGGTGGGAGTACTGTTGAAGTACGATAAGCGCCACAGCAGCCGTCTGGTAGACACGACGGGGTATGAGATTGTGTCGGAAGGGCCGGAAGAAATATCCGAGGAACTTCCGGAAGAACAGGAAGTCGAAGAGCAGCCCGTGAATGATACGGAGGTCATCGATGCCAGCCAGGGCGAAGAGGAAGCAGCTGCACCCGCGACGATCGAAGGATATTATGGCATTCAGGACATGGCATTCCAATATACGGGATATGAATTAGCGCAGAGTTATCCATCGGACGTATCGGAAGATAATATATTCTTTGCGATGGACGCAACGGAAGGAACACAGTTATTGGTACTTAAGTTTATAGCTACAAATACCGGTGCACAGGATCGGACATTGAACATGTTGGAGTGTGGTGCAAGATTCCGTGTTTCGGTCAACGGCGAATCGAGCAAGGGCGCATTAGCTACGATGCTTTTAAACGATATGCAGACCTATGATGACGTAATACCGGCAGGAAGCGCGGCAGAGCTGGTCAGCATTGTGGAAATACCCCAGTCGATGTCTTCTATAGAGACGATCGAGTTTATCCTGCGGGGCAATGGGGATAATGCGACGTTAGTGCTGCAGTAAAGAACGTGACAGGCAGTGAATTGTTAGGGAATTTACCGGAATAAGAAGACGGAGTGCCCGGCGATGGTCAGCGCATTTGATGCGGTTTTGCAGATAATTTTAAAATAAAAGGCATAGACGGCTAACAGGCGGCAGTTTATGCCTTTTCTTAATGTTATAGGAAATTCTTATGTTTATTTTCGAGTTCACGAAGCGAATCTCACAATCGAGCGTCAGCTCGATTTTTTCTAAAAACTTTATAAAAAACCGGACGACTTCTTGACAGAAAACAGCGTACTAAATATACTAAAAAAGCAACCGACCGACTGGTCGGACGGCAAAGAAATCTGCAGCGAAAGAGGAGTATCAGCATATGTTGGGAAAATTCAGCGTTAAAAAACCATACACCGTTTTAGTCGCGGTCATTCTGGTGATTGTCCTCGGTGTGGTATCCTTTACCAAAATGTCTACGGATCTGTTACCGAGTATCAGTCTGCCCTATGTCATCATCATGACGCCCTATCCGGGAGCCAGTCCGGAGACCGTGGAAATGGTCGTGACCAAACCGGTAGAGGCATCCATGGCGACGGTGAGCAATATTGAAGGAGTCAGTTCCGTTTCCAGCGAGAATTATTCCACGGTGATTCTGGAATTTGCACAATCGACGGATATGAATGCAGTGTCTCTGGAAATTAGGGAAAATCTGGATCAGATCAAAAGTTATTGGGATGATTCTGTTGGAAGTCCGATTATTATGAAGTTGAATCCCGATATGCTCCCGGTCATGATCGCGGCGGTCGGAAATACGGCGATGACGGACGCGCAGGTGAGCGATATGACACAGAATCTTATCATTCCGGAGCTGGAAAGCATTGAGGGTGTTGCTTCTGCCAGCGCTACCGGATTGTTTGAGGAGAGCGTAAACGTCATTATAAGGCAGGAAAAGATCGATGTGATCAACGAACAGGTTTTTGCTTATATCGACGAAGAAATGAAAGATGCCGAGCAGGAACTTGCCGATGGAAGGCAAGAAATTTATGACGGACAGGAAGAACTTGCCGAGGCGAGAACGGAGCTGGAAGACAGCAAGCAGGAGTTGGCGGATAGTCAGTTGGAGCTTGATGAGAATACCGCTGAATTGGAGGAAAACCGACAGAAGTTAGAGGATGGGAAAGCCGAGATTGCTGAGAATAAGGCGAAGCTGGAAGAAGGGAAAACGGAACTTGCCAATAAAAAGACTGAGACGACGGCACAGCTTGCTGCGGCGGAGACACAGCTTTTGACAGCGAAGTCGGACTTAGAAGCGAGTAAAATGCATCTGACGCTGGAAATCGCAACGGCGACGGCGACGATCCAGACTTCGCAGAATATGATTAATCAGATTGATGCCGGATTGGCACAGGCGGAACCAGCAGTGGCGGCAATAAATAGTATAGAAGGAATTCTCTCGATATTACCTGAGAGTAATGATCAGAATAATGTTGATAATATACTCATCGATGACGTCATTCAGGATTCGGAAAAGAGGGCGGCGATTGCTGCTCTTATGCAGATGGAAGATATCAGTGGAATGACTGTTGGTACGGTTAGAGCTGGACTTAATCTTAGCAAGGAAAGTATGAATAATGCCTTGGCGTCTGTAGGTGGAGTTGCTGGCATTGATAGTATGAAAGAACAGCGTGCCCAGCTCGCCGCCACCGTCCAAATGCAGCAGGCAACCGTTTCCGCAATGGAATCCCAGCTTCCAGCGATTGAAGAAAATATATCCAAACTGGACAGTGCTCTTGATCAGGTGTATCAGGGCAATCTGACGGCGGCGATCGAATTTGCCAATGCGCAGACGACGATCACGGTCGGGGAGTTACAGTTGACGACAGCCGAGACACAGTTGGAAGCGAGTGAGAAACAGTTAGAAGCCGGGCTGGAACAGTTAGAAGCCGGACAGGAGCAGATCGACTCCGCCTGGGAGCAGATCAAAGAAGGTGAAGAACAGCTTAACGAGTCAGCCGAGCAGCTAAAAGACGCCCTACAGCAGATTGCGGACGGAGAGGCGGAACTGGAAGAGGCAAGAGAAGATGCTTACAATCAGGCGGATATGAACGATATCCTCACGGTGGATACCGTCAAATCCCTTCTGGCGGCACAGAACTTTTCCATGCCTGCGGGCTATGTAACGGAAGAGGGAATCGACTATCTGGTCAGAGTGGGCGATAAGCCGGAGGACGTGGAAGAACTCAAGAGAATGCCGCTTTTGAATCCTGAGATGGACGGTGTGGATGTTATTACGCTGGGAGATGTGGCGGATGTGTTCATGACGGACAATTCGGATGAAATTTATGCGAATGTAAACGGCGCGCCCGGCATCATGATTACCATACAGAAACAGACCGGATATTCTACGGGTGATGTCTCCGACAGGATTTTGGAAAAATTCGAGGAATTAAAGGAAGAGAATGAAGATCTGATCCTCATTACCCTGATGGATCAGGGCATTTACATAGATCTTGTCATGGATTCCATCATCAATAATGTGTTGTTCGGTGCGATCCTTGCCGTGCTGATCCTGATCTTGTTCTTAAAGGACTGGCGTCCCACGGCGGTGGTTGCGTGCTCTATTCCGATCAGTATTATTACGGCGATTGTCTGCATGTATTTCAGCGGCGTAACGCTGAATGTTATCTCGCTGTCGGGTCTGGCGCTTGGAGTCGGTATGCTGGTGGATAACTCTATCGTTGTGATTGAAAACATTTTCAGACTGCGAAGCGAAGGATACTCGGCGAAGGAGGCGGCGATCAAAGGCGCGGGCGAAGTGGCGGGAGCGATCATGGCTTCTACCTTGACGACGGTCTGTGTGTTCCTTCCGATTGTTTTTACGGAAGGTATCACCAGACAATTATTTGTGGATATGGGACTCACGATTGCATATTCCCTGTTTGCCAGCCTGTTGATTGCGTTGACCGTAG
>JAMPGN010000224.1 GCA_023663915.1 Eubacterium sp.
AGGATAAATTATTTTACTTCAAACTATTTTTATCGCTTTAACAAATGCAACTTTTTAGCAAAATGCACCAACATCGTGCCTTTGGGGAAAGCTTTCAGTTCCTTCTCCGTCACTCCGCCCATGAGGAGAACCAGCGCAAAGTAAATCAGTGCGCCGACGCCAATCGCAACGATCAGCACAATCCTGCTGACAGGTACTACCATATACAACACATGATATACCACATACGCTGCCACGCTCATCACAAGCGAAGCTATGAATGGTATAATGAAAGTCCGCACAACCTCCTGCCGGTATCCAAGATGTTTTCCGACAGAAATCTGGTTTAAGATGCACATCACAAGTGAATAAATGATATTCGCACACGCGAGGGCATACAGATTCAGATCCGTAAACCACAAAAGAACCACCAGCCCTGCCGCCTGAACCGCCAGAGCAACCGCCGAGTGAATCACCGGCGTGTTTACCTTGCCGATTCCCTGTAATACCGCATTCGTCAGCGTGGACAGGCAATACAGAATTACCGTGACGGCAAGCACTGCCAGAAGTCCCGCCGCCTGATCTAGAGAATCTTTCTGTGGAAAAATAAAGTGCATGATCGGCTTTGCCAAAACCGTCAATCCTGCCGCTGCAGGTATGGCAATCAGCATCGTCATACGGATCGCCTTAGATACCTGCCCCCTCGTCTTCTTATACTCTTTGCGGACGAACGATGTGGAAACGCCCGGTATCGTCGCTGAGGACATTGCCGACGCGATGGCAATCGGGATATTGACGACAGAGATTGCCTGTGTGTTAAAAATACCGTAGTCAATATGTGCCGTCACCGAATCGACCTTCTGATAATCAATCAGAATCCCATAATAAATGCTCATATTGACCACCGTAGAGCAATTATAGATAAAAGTGCTTAAAATAAACGGCGTGACGATGGTAAAGATCGTCTTAAAAATCTCCCCGTAACTGTCCGTCCTGCCGCTTCTGTCATGTTCCGCCCGCCGGTTGAGCATCTTGCGGTTTAGCATATACATGCCGAACATAAAAAGCAAAGCAGTCAAAACTCCCGCTCCCGTGCCCAGCGCGCTTCCAGACGCGCCGTAAATCGCCTGCGTCGTTGTGCTTTCATCCGCTACCATTCTGATCAGCAGATAAGCCGCACCGATGCTGACTGCTGCATTCATGATCTGTTCTAAAATCTGTGACAGGGAAGTGTGTACCATGGAACCATGCGCCTGAAAATAACCACGGAACACACCCAGAAACCCCGACAAAAAAATCGTCGGGGCAAACACCCTTAGCACCGCGATTGAATTGACGCTTGTGCGCATAAAGATAGGCGCCGCCACAAATGTAACAATCGACGCTGCGCCGCCGACTACAAGCACATACAAAAGCGCACACTGAAAAACTCTCTGCGCATTACGGTACTCCTTAAAGGCAAGTTTCTGCGCAATCACTTTGGAAATTGCCGACGGTATACTATAGGAAGAGATCAGCAGAATGATCGTATAAATATTGATCGCCGTGGAATAGTATCCGTTACCTTCCAGCCCGATAATACTTAAAAGCGGACTTCGATAGATCAGGCTGATCACTTTGACGATCATGCCCGATGCCGCAAGAATCCCCGCTTGGAGCACAAAATTATTCTTTTTCTTTTGTTCGTTCATGTGCTTCCCTCCGGGTTACAAAATTGAGCTTCGCTCAATTGCGAGATTCGCTTCGCGAACTCGAAATTTGCGTAGGAATTTCCTATAGTATAAAAAGAGCAAGCCAAACGACTTGCTCTGTTATTCTGTAAGTATCCGATCCGTTCCAATTAACCGATCAGCCAGTCATACATCTCCTGATATTTCTCTGCAGATACATGCCATGAATAATCTACTGCCATCGCCCTGTCAACAATCTTATTCCACTCACGCTTCTTATCGTAGAATATATGCTCCGCATAACGGATCGTGCCAAGCATCTCATGTGCGTTGTAATTGGTAAAGCTGAATCCTGTGCCTGTTCCTTCATATTCATTATATGGCTGTACGGTATCTTTCAGACCACCCGTTTCACGCACAATCGGCACTGTCCCATAGCGCAGGGACATCAACTGGCTTAAGCCGCACGGCTCAAACAGCGACGGCATTAAGAACGCATCACTCGCCGCATAGATCTTGTGTGACAATGCATCGGAATAATAAATATTCGCCGATACCTTACCATGATACTTCCAGTCGAAATGACGGAACATATTCTCGTACTGCTCCTCGCCTGTCCCCAAAACAACAATCCGCACATTGTCCTGACAGAGTTCGTCCATGACATAAGCGATCAAGTCAAAACCTTTCTGGTCTGTCAGCCGGGATACAATACCGATCAGCATCGCTTTGTCATCCTGATTCAGCCCAAGTTCTGCCTGTAATGCACGTTTGTTCTTGATCTTCTCCTTACGGAAGTTCACTGCATTGTAATGATTCTCAATAAAGCTGTCCGTCTCCGGGTTAAACTCCTCATAGTCGATACCGTTGACGATTCCGCGCAGGTCTCTCGCCCTCGCGCACATAAGCCCGTCAAGACCCTCGCCGTAGAACGCCGTCTTGATCTCCTCGGCGTAAGTGTCGCTGACCGTCGTGATCGCATCCGCATACACCAGCCCGCCTTTTAAGAGATTCGCGTCCTTATACGCTTCCAATTTATCCGAAGTAAAGAAATAATCCGGAAGCCCCGTGATCTCCTTAACCTCTTTCACGCTCCACTTTCCTTGGAATTTCAAGTTGTGGATCGTCATGACGGTCTTGATTCCCCGATAGAAATCGCCGCCCTGGAATCTCTCTTTGAGATACACAGGGATCAATCCAGTCTGCCAGTCATGACAGTGAATCAGATCCGGTCTGAAATCGATCACCGGCAGGATAGACAACGCCGCTTTACAGAAAAACGCATATTTCTCGATCTCGAACAAAGCATTGTCGCCATAAGGCTTGAAACCGCCGAATAATCCCTCATTGTCAATGAAATAGTACTTCACTCCGTCCTCTTCGGCTTCCATAATGCCGACATACTCTTCTTTCCAGTGGAAATCCATATAGAAATGAGTCTTGTACGTGAGTTTATCCTTCATCTCCTGCTTCATGCAGGTATATTTGGGAAGAATTACCCTAATATCAAAATACTCCTTGTCTATACATTTCGGCAGAGATCCCACAACGTCTGCCAAACCGCCTGTTTTAATAAAAGGAACACCTTCTGACGCAACAAACAAAATATTTTTCATGCTAACCCTCCAAGATATTGATTGTCCAATCGAAACTAACTCATAGAATCTATTATACAGCATTTTGATTGGCAATAAAAGGGTTAATTTTCAAAAAAATGCACAAGCCTATTCACGGTACTGTAATCTTATCTTATCCGCGATCAAAGCAATAAATTCTGAATTGGTCGGTTTGCCTTTGCCCGTATTGATCGTATAACCGAACAGCGCATCCAGCGTTTCCATTCTTCCCCGCGACCACGCCACCTCAATCGCATGCCGGATCGCGCGCTCCACGCGGCTCGGCGTCGTCTGGTATTTCTTGGCTATCGTAGGATACAGTACTTTGGTGATCGAGCCAAGCATCTCCACATCCTGCACAGACATCATGATTGCTTCCCGCAGGTATTGATAGCCCTTGATGTGCGCCGGAACGCCGATCTCGTGTATCATGTCCGTCACATCTTTTTCCAGATCACGCGTCACGCCTGTCTGTATCAGCGGATCGACGATCTTGATATCTTCCTCTTTCGTCCCTGAGGGAACGGTTATCATGATCTGAAATTCCTTGTTCGCGCTGATTAAGTTATTCAGAATCCGGTAAAATTGTTCCTCGTCCCTTGAAGCTGTTACATTTAATGTCTCCATAGTATTCCTCCATATAAAATTCCCTTACTACAGTTCTCCCGCCGGTATATTGACTACTTCCGACATAAACCATTATAAACAATGAAAGAATGCTATGGAACCTTAAGGCATCGCACAAGACTATGCGTCATATTCACGCTTTAATTCTTCCCGTATCTTCCTGCCTGCCGTCCTGCGGTAAATGATGCCCGCCGCAAACAGGATCACGGCGAGGGCAATCATAATCATTCCCACTGTCAATACGATTATTCCGCTCATTGTCTTGCCTCCTCTTATTGCTTCGCATGGCTGCCGGTTCGTTTGCTAATAGCAGCGATATGTAACTGTTCTGATAACCCCGTTTTCATCACATTGCACATCAATGCTATGCGACGCTCTTCTTTCCCCCGTATAAGTCATTGGCGGTTCAAAAGTCAGATCACACCGTGTACCATAATCATCCATTTTGGTCTCCTGATAAACGCCCCTGTATTCATCCGTCCTAAAAACCCAGCTCTCGCTATTCTCGCCAGCGCCAAATGACCTGCTCGGATATTCGCCGTCTTCCGGAACAGAAAACATATTATTTTCCTGTTCCAGCAGCAAACCTTTTTCCTGAATCTGGGCGATCTGCATCACGCTGCACCAGTCTTCGTAAGAATTACCCGGTCTGACCGGCACGTTAAGCCCTTCATAATCGGGGAGCGGTTCGTAATAACCATTCAGCGTAAGGGAAGACTCCATCCTTCTGCCTTCATAGTAACCTACCTTATAATCCCATGCGGATGAGTCCACATACAATTCACAGGCATAGCGGCTGTCGTCATATGTACGGGTATTGATAAAATAAGAGGAAGAGCCATCTGCCGCAGGTTCCTGAAAAATAGGTTCCGTCCCATCCGTCCTTTCATAGCCTTCCCCGGTCGGATACAGTCCTCTCATTTCCGCGAAATGATCATCCATCAGGTCATAGCCTCTCACCGTAATGTCCTGCAGGCGAAAAGGAAACGCAATGATACCGCTTGCACGCTGCTCTTCCTCTGCCTGCTGCTGCGCACTTTGTGTAATTTCCTCTATTTTGAGATAAATCTTCTCACTTCCTAAAAGATCATAGCCTTCTTCCAGAATTACTACCGCCTGTTCAAAGTCGCCGTCGTCTATGTAAATCTGCGCATAATCCAGATAAAACTGCTCCGCCGCACTCCAGACGCCGCCTGCTCCGGGAACTGCCTGCAGCGCCGTCCCATAAGTCGCCGCTACCTGCTCGTAATCTCCCATGCCGACATAGGCTTTTGCCTTGCCGATGTATGCCCTCTCGTTCATCGGGTCGATTGCGATCGCCTTATCAAACTCCACGACCGCTTGCGCGTAATTCTGTTCTTCCAGATATTTCTCACCTAAGTCAAGCTGTCTTGACAGGCGGTTTGCTGGACGATTGAAAAGAATCATTCCGACAAGAAAGGCGGCGGCAATAAGTAATAATGCGAATATGATTATGATATTGTTTTTTCTCTTTTCTTTCTGTTCTTTCATGGTGTGTGCCCCTCTAGGTTTTTGATATATGCATCGTCTTCGGTCTTTTAAGAAAATCACCGCCAATGTAATGGACAGCTTCCCTCTCCCCATAAACTATCCCACATCGCCGTAACTTCCTTCCTTTGCTCCTCCGACCACGTCTCGGGAATACCAGACTTCCATACAGACCATTCTCCTGACCGTATCCACGGCGGAATCTCGTCATACGAGAAACCCGCCTGGCTCTGTGCTGCCTGCTGCCCGCTATTCGCCGCTGTATTTGCCCTTGCTGCTGCTTGTTCCGCCTCGGCAATACGCGCCTGCTCCTCTTCCCCGGCGAGTCTTGCAGCCTCTTCCAGCTCCTCAATCTGCGCCAGAACCGCGTCAAAATCCATACCCGGTACGAGTTCTCTATATTTCTCAATCAGACTCCTGACTTCATCGTACCGCATTTCAGCTATCAGAGCATCGATATATTTTTGCAGGAAATCCTGCATAAAGGACTGTACACTGCCGCTATCCCCGTCCAGATTGAGCAGCAGGTCACAAATCACCTCGCCCTCCTCGTAGGAACCGGAATCCGTATACCCCTGTGCTTCGTCGATATACTGTTCCACATATTCATCTACTACTTCCTGCGCGATCTCATCATACCGGTCAATCAGCTCCCCGATTGTATCAAACTCTTCCTTCTCGATCAGAACGCCTATGTACTCTGTGAGCATTTCTTTCATATTTTGCTGTACTTCCGCATTCTCCCCGTCAAGCTCCAAAAGCCTGTCGAATATTGCCAGACGTTCTTCGTATTCGCCCTCCTTCGACACTTCAATATAATCACTTACAAGCTGCCCTGTCACCCTCGGATCTTCTTTTGTCGCAACATAGCCTCTTTCCAGCGTCTCAATCGCCCTGCTGCGGTCAAAGCTGTACACATCTTCCGCTGCCAGATAGATTTCCACTACATAATCGACTTTTTCTGCAGCCAGCCCCTCATCCATATCTTCTAACACCGCCAGCGCTTTGTTATAAAAGGCTGTTTCCCCTGCCGCATCGTCCAAGTTTCTATACGCCTCAACTCCGCCCGCATACGCTTCTATGCATCGATCGTCGATCGCGATCGCCTGTTCAAAGGTAAGCGCCGCTTCCTCGTACTGCCCGTTATTCAGATAAGTGTTACCAAGATCGAGCAATCTGTTCAGACGCCTCTGCGGGCTGTTATAAATGTTTATGCCGATCAAAAGCGCAAGGATGATCACGATTGCCACCCCGGCTGCTGCATACCATTTCTTGTTGCCTTTCTGTGTGGAAGCCGCTACGCTTTCCGCCGTTTTGCCTGTTTCCTGTGGTTCGTTTGCCATAGTCGTATTCTCCTTTATTTTGTCATTCATTGTCTCCGCTCCCTTTTCTAATTTAAACCGCATATTTTCTGTATCCACCAGCCCCGCA
>JAMPGN010000225.1 GCA_023663915.1 Eubacterium sp.
TATACGATCGGGAAAAATAAAAGATATTGAAAAGAATGAAACGACATGCCAATACTCCAATTCACTGTTTGTATTATTTGTAACTGTTTAAAATGCGTAGGACAACTATATTCATTTTAGCAAATTTCCTTAAAATAGCAAGATTAATTCCTTGGTTTTCGGATTTCCATAAAATGCATAAGATATAGCCTACAACCAATCAAAAATATCTAACTGTCCATCCCGCCAAGCCTTCTGTTCCGCCGTCTTAATCACATCATGCTCCGTGACATTCCCAATCAGAAGCGGCGAAGCGGGGTCATGCAATCTCCTGTTTTTCGCAACCGTTTCCGCATCATAGTTCGCATAGCAATAGAGACATCCATGACTGCAGGTATTGTATGCGCCGATGTCCGCGCCGAGCAGACAGGAACATTCACTGCGAGCCGTCTTTTTCCTGGGGACATTCAGCTTACAGCCTAACGCCTTTTCCAGCACAGCCTTCGACATGCAGCCGTCCGCATCTACATTTTGCCGGACAAGCCCTGCGTTCTCACAGCATAAGTGTATCTGCATGCCATTTTCCATAGCGATTTGTGCAAAGGCGGCTGCCAGCATTTCCTGTTCCCTGTCCGTGACACTGTGCACACCGTGAAAGTTCCGCTTCGTCTTTTCGTACAAGTCAATAAAACTCACGACGCATTGTGAAGTATATCCCGAAAGTTCTTGTGCCATCTGACGAAACTGCTCGATATGATAGTCAGTTGAATAGCGTTTCGTAACAAAAACCGGGTCATATCGCCAGCTTACCCGTGCGCTGCCAACCGACGCGGAAAGCCGTCTGAAGGAGCGGATCACCTGTTCTTTCGGCGGAACATGCGGTTCAATCTCTTTGCCGTAGGGGGTTATCGTCACGAACCAGAACGTATCAAATTCGGATAAAAGCGAAAGCCGGTCAAGCATCGGCAGGGGATTTTTCGTGCAGAAGACCATAACGTCTATGACTTCCGGAGTCAGCAGATATTTCGTGACCTGCGTTGGATAATAGGGGTTGCGCACATATACATAACCCGCCGCGATGCGGTTGAAAAACCAATCGCTGTAATATGCGGGGATATCAGTTCTGCTTCCTGTATTCAGTATCATTTTAAGCACATGCCTTTCGGGGTATTTGTATGTATTATAAACATGGATAATGAGGGAATCAAGAAGATTATACCTTGCGCCTGACCTGTTTTACAAGTATGATAAAATAGTGTGACATAACGCAAACAGCAGATATGCTTGATATATTTTTAACGATTAAGGAAATAGGAAAAGAAACAAAAGGCAAGAAAAGAGGCAGATCACATGTCAGTGACAATTTTTACCATGACCCACAAAAAGTTCCAAGAACCCGATGACCCGGTCTATATGCCGCTGCATGTGGGGCGTGCAAAAGGGGCGGATTACGGCTACGCTGGAGACAACACGGGAGACAATATATCTGAGAAAAACTGCTATTACGGCGAACTGACGGGTGTGTACTGGGTGTGGAAGAACATACGCACGTCAGACTATGTGGGAATCTGCCATTACAGGCGGTATTTCTGCACGGAGGAAGGCAGGATTTTGAATGAAAAAGATTACCTGTCGATTTTGAAGGACTACGACATCATCGTCTCCAAGAAGTTAAAATTGAATTTTTCCTATTTTGACGGATATGCAAGTGATTACAATATTTTTGATCTGGTCACGACGGGCGAGGTAATCCGGCGGATGTACCCGGAGTATTATGACACGTTTGAGAAGTTGGTACATGGCAACGGTACGTATTTCGGTAATATGATGGTAACGTCCAAGAAGCTGTACGACGAGTATGCCGAATGGCTTTTTTCTATTTTTGCAGAGGTGGAAAAAAGAATTGACCCCAGCGGTTATGACGACTATCATAAGCGGGTATTCGGTTTCCTATCAGAATTTCTGTTGTATGTATGGGTGGAAGTAAAAGGGCTTAACGCCTATGAGTGCAAAGTTGGCATGACCACTGAAAAATATGAGACAAAGCAGATGAAGGAGCGGCTGGCGGACTTTTTTATACAGGGAGATCTTGCTGGCGCAAAAGAATATTTCCTAAGCGTACTCGAAAAACGTCCGGATGTGCTGATGGAGGCCTCAGATATTACGGGTGAGCTGAAACTGTCCATGCAGGTGATCGCCGTCTGCGAGTTGGAGAGGCAGGAGTACGGGGAGAGTGTGCTTGACAGGATGAAGTGTGCGCTTGGAGAGGGTGTCGTTGATCGGAACGGACAGGAGTGTGGGCAGGGCAGAAGCTGTTCTGCGCAAGAGCGATTGTTTGGGAGATTGATGCATTATTTTAGTAAATTGAATGAAATCGTGGGAGACTGCAGGACAAAGCAGGTCAGCGAAGAGGATATTCGATTTATGCGTGAAGAGCAGGTGAGCGAGCTTGCCGTCAAAGCTTCCGCAAGGCTTTTTATCTCAGAGGAAAAAGAACTTGCGGAAGTCGTAGGGCGTATCCTGTCTATTCGATGCTGACGGTAAGCTGTGAAGTGTCTACTGTAGGGTTGGTCGCATCGCCTTCTGTTTTGCCGAGATAAGCGAGTGCGCCGTCCTCCTGATAGCGGAAAAAGTGGCTGTAGTAGACGTAATCATCGCTATCGGTTTCGCCGGAAACTAACATGAGTTCGATATAGCTGTCATCGGGATTTAAATCATACAAGGCAGGCTCAGCCCATGAGGAAAAAGACTGGTTGATCTGTTCCCGAACCGCAGTATCGCCGTCTTTGGCAAAATCCGTGTCGTTGATGAACACGTATGGAATGGTGACATAATAGCCGTCCGTCCCTTCGGTATACTCGTTGTAGAGAAGGAGGGAATCCACGGTGCCGTCGCCGTTCAGATCATAAGTGTAGGGCGCGTTGTTCTGCAATTTCAGCACGAATCTGTCCGAGTAGGTGTAGGCATTACGAAATCCCATGTCGGCAAGATCGCCGTAAGGGATGATAAATTCGATCGTGCCAGCGGCATAAGGGCCGAGCGCATAAGGCGCGCTCATGAAGACAAGACCGGACGTGGACAGATACCATACATTATCAGCGTATAATACGGATTCCAAAGTGCCGTCGGTGGCGGATTCCTCGGAAAACATTTGCTCCTTGTAAGACTCGGTCTGCGCAAGTTGTTGATTGTAGGCGAGCGTGTCCTCGTGGAACGCAGCCGGATCGTCACTTAAGTCGGAAAAGGCGATCAGTTCACCGGTCTTGGCATTATAATTGACACCGATTGTCTCGCCGTATCCGTGTGCGCCGCCCGTAAAGGAATAGTAAGCCGCAGTGAAAGAAATGACATTACTGTCAGCTCTTGCAATTTGAAACGTCAGACTGTCTTCATAACCAGGAAAAGGGTAGTCATTGTCTTCTGATTCATAAAATTCCAAATCCTCTTTTGCCCATTCTTCTGTCTCTGTATTTGCCATAAAAGCATCGACTCTGGAACGGATGTCAGCGTTGATCTTGTCGGCGGCATCATTATTTCCGGTTATGGTGACGACGGGATAAGCGCTGCTTTGGTAGAAATATACCGTGCCGTCTTCGGTGGTTTTGTTTTTTTCTTCTTCCTGCATTTCAATCGAAATATGGGAGTTTACTTCGCTGACAGAAGTGTCAGTTTCTTCCGCACCGTTGCTTGTGGTATCATCGTCCTGCGTGGCGCTTTTGTCAGCTGGGGCGGTATTTTCATTCGCTGCATCGTCAGACGACGGCTGTGCACTATCCTGTGTGAGTTCTTCTACGGTATCGGAATCGGGTGTCGCAGCAGTATCCGTGCCGCAGGATGTGCACCAGAGTGCGGTGCATAGCAGCAGAGTGCAATATTTTATGCTATAGGAAATTCCTGTGCTTATTTCGAGTTCGCGAAGCGAATCTCGCAAACGAGCGTCAGCTCGTTTTTTTCTCATGGTGTTTGTGTCTGCAAATTTCTTTTTCATAATCAGTCTCCTCGTTTCGGTATATGTTTTATGTTTTCCCTACGAATTATATTGTTGCGACAGGACTTTTGTCAGAACGTATTAGGAAAGGTGATGGACATCTTGGCGTTAAAATGTTACAAGATGTCTGTTATCATCGTTGTTTTATAAGATATATAATAGTATATATTCGATCCGGTGAAATTATTATACGGCATGAAATAGTATGACATGCTGTGAGGAAAATGGCAAGGAAGAAAAAATAAATGATGCAAAAATGATGCAAACAGCCGCACTCCCCGGAGGGAATGCAGCTGCTTATGGTAGTTAATGCAACATGCAATGAACTTTGAAATAAGTGTATCTTACTAACCGAGTAAGGACAGTGCCAACTGGTTGGACTGGTTCGCCTGTGATAACATGGACGTACCTGCCTGCTGTAAGATGTTGTTGTTAGCGTATCTAACCATCTCATCAGCGATGTCTGTATCACGGATTGCCGCTTCTGCGCTTGTCGTGTTTTCCACTACGTTATCCAGGTTGTTGATCGTGTGCTCAAGTCTGTTCTGAACAGCACCGAGTGCGGAACGCTGTCTGGAAACTTTTGCAATCGCATCAGCGATCGTGTTGACAGCCTCGTCTGCATTCGTAGAATCTTTTCCGGTTACGGATACATTGTCAATGCCCAGACTCTTTGCGCTCATGGACTCAATGTCTACGTTGATCTTGTTCTCTTCGGTTGTGTCTGCGCCTACCTGGAGGCTGAAATGAAGAGTGTCTGACGCTTTGTCGATATTTGCTTTTTCTGTGATCTGCAATGTTACCTTGGCATTTGTATAAGCGATATCTGTATCGCCATATGCCGCCGCCGCTTGATTTGTCATAGCGGGATCTGCGTCTGCAGTTGTAATTGTTCCGATCGCGTTAGTTAAAGAGGATTTTGCAACTCCACCATTTACTTGTTCTGTTGAGGTTGTATGTTCTTTGGTGTTATCCCATGCACCGGTTTGAATTCCCTGTGCCGCGTATACCTTTGTAGTTTTTGTTGCACTAATATTTACCGCAACCTCATAATCATTTCCTAAAAGCTTCTGTAAATCTTCAAGACTCTTAAAAGAATTTGCATTAGAATCAGCCTTACTCTCATCGTAGGTATAGGTCTTTCCGTTGATAGTAATAGACTCACCATCCGCCAGACCAGTCAGATCAAATGTGTAAGCCGTTCCGGTTGCTGCTGCACGCATGGCTTCGTACTCTGCGTCGGTTGGACTTGCAGCAGTTTCATTGAATTTATTGAATCTTGCCGCTGCTCCTAGTGTCCCATCACTGGCTTTTGTCAAAGACTCAAATTCTATTTTCTGTACTGCATTTCTTGAATCGTCTGTCTTTGTTCCATCCAGTTTGGACTCTACACTGAGTTTACCGGATTCATCAACAGAAGCTTTAAAGGTTTTCTTTAAGTCTTTATCATTGTTAATTGCTTCTGCCAGATTAGCTGCAGTTGTTTTTGCATCCGCACCAGTTTTAAAGGTAACATCTTTCGTTCTGGTATTGCCTTCAGCATCCTTATATGTGACGGTTGCTTTATCTTCTGTACCGGCATCTAATTTGGTAGCAGAAGCCATATCTAAAGTACCGCTAAAAATATTACCTTTTGCCTTGGTGATCGAAGCATCCTGGATCTTACCATGGATATGTCCACTCACTTCACCGGCGTTACTGCTCTTACCTTCACCCTTCAACAAATAAGTCTCATTAAACTTCGTTGTCTCGGATACACGGTCGATCTCTGTGATGAGCTGATCGATCTCGTCCTGTACGGACTGTCTGTCGGACTCTGACATTGTACCGTTGCCAGCCTTAACAGCCAGCTCATTCATTCTCTGTAACATGTCATGAACTTCTGTCAAAGCGCCCTCAGCCGTCTGCACTGCGCTGATACCGTCCTGTGCATTCGCGGAAGCCTGTGTAAGACCCCTGATCTGTCTTCTCATTTTCTCGGAAATCGCTAACCCTGCCGCATCGTCTGCTGCGCGGTTGATCTTGTAACCGGAAGACAATTTCTCTGTTGACTTTGCCTGTGCTCCAGTAGTGATACCCAGCATTCTGTTGGCGTTCATTGCTGTAATGTTGTGTTGTACGATCATATTATTTTCCTCCTTGATTTTGCCAGCCGCAATTCCGTTTGCAGCCGTTGTTTGTTTATAGTTGCCGGGTTCGCGAAGCGAATCCTATCAACGAGCAAGCCCGTTTTTTGAATAATCCCGAAGCCCCTAGGATAGCTCCGGGTTATTACCATTATGAATGTGCTGCCTTTTGTGAAGATGCCATTTTCGTTGTTCTCTTTGCGGAGTCGTTCATCACGACTTTTTTCTTCCGATATTTTTCCGGCAGATCGGGCACTGCATAGTAATGTGGTAATTTTTCCCGTTCTTTCGGGTCAGTCGTATTGTTTTCAATAACTTTGCTGCGGACAACATTCATTTCCTTGGGTGCGTCGATCATAATCCTCAAATGGTTTTTGCTGCCTCCGAGAAATACGATCTTTACATCTTTCCCGATCATCAGATAATCTTCTGCGCTTACTGTAAGTCTTAGCATCTTATAACCTCCTTGCCTTTCTTTTACTTATAAAAGCTGCGTCCTTGCATGTTGGACTTATAAAGCTGTCTGACGTAAATGCAACAGTTGTATAAGAAGTGTTGCATTACAGAGCAGGTTGGGTCGGTGAAAATAGCGTATCTGTGACACACATCTACAGCATGAAGTCAGGCACAAAGCATACAACATGAAGTTGTATACTGATAAGGAAACTACTAAAT
>JAMPGN010000226.1 GCA_023663915.1 Eubacterium sp.
TTGTTGATACTGCTAACGCCTTATTTATCTCTTTTTCCAGATTTTCTAACTGTATTTGCGTAATCTTTATCCCTTCCATATGCGCACCTCCGTAAAAAGTTGATACAAACAGGTTAGGTGTAGACCCTATCCTCCTTCCCTATGCTGAATTGACGTGATAACTGCATAAACGCTACCACCATTGAATTATATTGTAAAAAACTCAGGTATCTTATGATTTCATACTTGGCTTATCCCCTTGGCACTCTTGCTCATAAGACAATCATTGTCTTTATTGACTTTTCCCCATCCTCTAAACTGCCTTGGAAAGAATGTAATTCCAACTAAGTTGATAAGCTACATAAAAATACCCCCACCTAGCCCTGTCTTATATCACTCGGTGAGGATAACGCCGAAACGTCAAATTGTAAACGATTATTTTAACAGGTTTTATAACACTATATTTAGGCAATCTATTATATTCTTACCTAAACCATTCATCCTATCACTGTACCTCCATTTCATTTTATTTGTATAACAACTGTTTTTTATTTCTGACATTTTTATGTACAAGTTTTCATAATCCAATAAACTGTTGACATTGACCAAAAACTGCGTTTCTGACAAATGATTCATTACTTTTAACTGGCTTTCACTAATTAACGCTATGTCCGAAAATAAGTCCTTTGGTTTATACCTATTTCGATGGGCGTGGGATCCTTGGTAATCCGCCTGCCGCCGATGTGGTTAAAGAACACGATAATCCCGATGGCAAGCCCCACCGAATACGCCAGCTCTAAAATACCGTATCCGTCGCCCTGCCGTCCCGTGACCATCTGGTAGATCTTAGTAAACACATCGTTGATGCCGATGTCATTGTGAAACGCCATGATCGTAAAAGCCGTGCCGAAGAAACTGACCAGCGCCACGAAACAGAGCTTGACCCACTGCAGCATGCCTTTATGCTTGTCCACATCGATATGCTCGACTAACACGCTTGCTTCACCGAGATTTTCCACCGTAACATTCGGATAGAGCTTGTTGATTTCTTCGATGATTTTCAAGATACTGATGTTCTGTCTCTGCGGCTCCTTCTCTTTAAAATGGTGCAGTTTAATCGCCTTGACTCTCGCCAACACCGCTTCATCCGTGCAGGTCAGCTTGCCAATGTCTTTGATATAGACGTCTTCCGACTGCAATTCGATGTTCTGCTCTGCCTTTAAATAGAGGATTGCATTGTTTGCGGACATAGCCCTCTGCCTCTTTCTTTTTTATTGGCTTAGTATGGATAAAGCGGTCGTATTTTATGCGCATGTTGAAGAAAAAAACGAGCTCCACCCGTTTGCGAGTTCGCTTCGCAAACTCGAAGTACGCGTAGGAATTATTTAGAGAAAATTTCATAAAATAAGTTGTAATCAGCAAAAAACAGTGCATACTAAACATAGTAGGTGATGCACAGCCTTATAAATGAGCGAGTTATGAGTGGGTGATGCACAGCCCTTAAGTGAGCGAGTTAGCAGATGGCAGGGACTACTTTAGGTTCCTGCCTTTTCTGTAAAGTTAGATATCAATGCTGAAAAAGATCCGCACTATAAATTTCTTTTGCAGGCCAAAAGTCGTGAAACTAACAAGCAAAAAGAATCGGATACCGTTACATATATTGGTACTTTTTCCTCTTTGCAAATAGGAATGCAAGCGAGATAACAAAGGCAAAAATCTCCGCCGTCACGTCCGCAAACCAGATTCCGTCCAGCCAGAACAGGATGGGCAGGATCAGGATTGCCGCCATCTTGAAAATAAAAGTACGCAAAAAGGAAATCGCCGCCGATACGCCGCCGTCATTGAGCGCGGTAAAAAACGACGAGGCAAAAATATTGAAGCCCACGATGACAAAGGATATCGTGGAAATCCGCAGTGCCCGCACCGTCATATCAAACAGCGCCGGATTGTAGCCCACAAAGAGTTTTGCCAAAGGGACGGCGAGAAGCTGCGCCGCCACGACCATTATAGCGCCGGTCAGGAACATGAGGATATTGCTCTTTTTCAGCAGATTTTTCAGTTCCGCATGGTTTCCCGCGCCATAATGGTAACTGACCACGGGCGCGCTTCCCATGGCGTATCCGATAAAAATGGCGGCAAAAACAAACTGCACATACATCAGCACGCCGTATGATGCAACGCCGTTCTCCCCTGCATATTTGAGCAGTTGGAAATTATATAAAATGCCTATCACCGCCGAAGTGGCGTTGGATACCATCTCGGAGGAACCGTTGGCGCAGGCTTTCAGAACCGGTTTCACTTCCAGCTTGGTTCTGACCAGTTTCAGAAGGCTTGTATTCGGACGCAGGAAATAGATCAGCGGTATCAGCGCCCCCACGCACTGGCTTAAGCCCGTGGCAAGCGCGGCGCCCACGACGCCCCACCTAAAGACTGCAATAAATAAGGCATCCAACACCATATTAGCCACGCCCGCCGCAACAGTAGCCCATAGACCAAGCTTTGGTTTTTCCGCCGCGATCAGAAAACTCTGGAACGCATACTGCTGCATAAAAGGAACGGTAAAGTCCATTGTGACAACACCATACAGGACACAGTAAGGCAGCATTCCTTCCGTTGCGCCGAGCAGAAGGGAAACAGGCTTCATGATCACGATCCCGATAATGGTAAGAACAATGCCCACGATAACCGATATCCAGATCATCATGGTGAAATATCTGTCCGCCAGTTTCTTCTTCTGCTCTCCCAATATTCTGGCAACCAGAGCGCTGCCGCCGCTTCCCAGCATAAAACCCACGCCGCCCAGTATCGTATTGAAGGGCATGATCAGGTTGATAGCGGCAAAAGCGGTATCGCCCACAAAATTAGAAACAAACAAACCGTCCACGACACCGTAAATGGAAGTAAATACCATCATCACAATCGACGGCATGACAAAACGCAGGAGACGTTTATAATTAAAATGGTCTGATAACTGGATCTTCATTTCTGTTTCCTTTCAAAATACTGTTTCGCAAGCATGGCAACCGACAACACGATTTCGGGAATCCCAATGCCTGTCGTATTCACGCACAGTTCGTACGCCCGTCTCCCCAAGTTCCCTGCCGCCGCTCCCAAATTCACGGCTTATCGTTACAATTTTCATAAATAGGCGTCTCCTTTTTTCTTCCCTGTCTCTCAGCCAATCTGTGGACCGGCATATTTCTGGTCGTATTCTTCCCGCATAAACCGGTTAAGCTTACGGAAAATGGAAATAAAAAGCTCCCTCTCTTCCTCTGTTATTCCCAGAAAAGCAGTCTGTTCGATCTCCTGTGTCTCCCCGATCACGCTTTCACAGAACTGCTTTCCCGTTTCCGTCAGCACAATGCGCTTTTTGTTGCGGGTATTCGGAATCATCTCCAGTGTGATCCACTCTTTTTTTACCATTGCGGTAATGGAGGTGTTGACCGTCTGTTTGGAATAGAACCAGTTATTGCACAAATCCACCTGCGAGACAGGCTCGTCATAATTGTACAGGATATACAAAATCCAGTATATGCTGTCGGTAAGACCATACCTCTGCGCTATGTTATGGTAGATTTCATCACTCTCATTGCAAAGCCGGTTGATCTCGATCATTTGTTTTTTAATGGTGTTCATATCGTCTCCTTCCCTACAGCAAAATAAAGTATCCGTTTTCGGACTCATTATATAATAGTCCGAAAACGGATACTTGTCAATGGATTCCTATAAAATTTACATCGAATACTGTCCCATCGTAAGTATAGGGAACGTCAGACGGTATCTGTACGTTTTCGCTGTCTGCTGGCTGCGTCGTTTCCTTTTCTGTCTGATATGATAGAAAAATCATCTGTATACCCGCCTGTCTGATAGTCATAGACGCGGATGACATGGGGTTCTTCCAGAGAAATCCATATTTCAAAATCTGCCGGTTCCATCTCCCCATCCGTTGTCAGCATATCATTAAACCACCAGTAAGATGAATTTTCCCCACGTATAAAATCCACACTGAAACAAATTCCTTCCATACCTTCCACTGTGGTTATTCCCCGCTGACAGCTTAAGGCATCCGTCCTGCTGTTAAGTTCGGCTATTCTGCCATATATTTCCGTTTTCAGACGTTCCACTTCCTCACCATGCGATATCCGCCAGTCATATATTTCCCGTCTGTCGTATTTCGGGCAGGCAAGGTAAACCTGTTTTCCTTTTACATCAGGAATTGTAATAGAATAATCTGTCTGATCCTGTAAAAAAGGGAGCGTTTCTGCATGGTAAACGACTATATTCACAACATTCGAATCATTCTCATCTTCTTCCCATGTCACTTTACTGACATGAAAAGAATAGAGGTTTATTTTCCCGTTTACGGTAAGCCGCCCTGTTTCTTCATCGTATATGGTGTCCGGTATGGACAGATACCCCGTTTCAAGCGGTTTCCCGATTACATAAACTTTAAGGGCGGCAGACAGCAGCAGAAGAAGCAGCATACCCGCCAATATGCCTATGGTCATTTTCAAACGCATCGTGCGGCTCCGCACTTTTTTGAATCCATCCACGGCAATGGCATCAAAGACCGATAAATCATCTTTCCCGCTGCCGTCTTTCATTTCCGCATAAATTTTATGGCATTCCCTGCATTCCTCTAAATGTTTTTTCACCAGTCTGCTTCCTGCATTGCTTAAAACATCATCAATGTAGCCGGGAAGAAGATCCTGTACCACGTCACAGTTATTCGCTTCGTTCATGTTCGTCAAGCTCCTTTCTGATTTTCTGTTTTGCACGAAAAAAAACAGTCCTGCCCCAATTTTCACTTTTTCCCAGTATCGCTCCTATTTCACGGAAAGAAAGTTCTCCGCTTATACGGTACAGCACGACTTCCCTCTCCTGTTCGGGCAGATGGTGTACTGCCCGGTAAAGCTCTATTTTATTTTCCTGCGCAATAACAGAAGCCTCGCTATCTGATATGGAAAGATCAATCAGATCATCGGGCAATTCTACAGTTTTAAGGCGGTTCTTTTTCCGTAACTCCTGATATAAAATATGTTTGGCAATCTGGCAAAGCCATACCGATAGCTTACAGGAACCATCATAACGCGAAATAGACATGGTCGCTCTCAAAAAAGTTTCCTGCGTCATTTCCTCTGACCATTCCACATTATGTGTATGGGCATATAAAAATCGATAAACCAATCTGGAATACTGCTGATAAACCGTTTCCATGTCTGAATGATCCATCCGCTTCCTCACCTCCTACTCTTTATATCACATCAGTCTGTGTTTTGTTACAAAAAAGATAAATATGCAACATCCTATAAAAAGATATCAATGTTGGGGCTGTCGCAATAAGCAGAGAGCATACAGTATATGGACGCTTTACAGAATGTAATCCACTATATATTGTATGGCTCAGTCCTGATGCGACAGCCCCATTGCCGAAAGCGATAATGCAAGAAAATTTGCTTCGCAAATTATCTTGAGAAGAATGCTTCGCATTCTTCCACTCTTTGGCAGAATTTCCTATTACATAAAAAATCTTTACCACCAGCCGGAAGGAATACGTTTTGAGAGCTTCCAGTACCGGGAGGGATATATACATGGAAAATAACGCGGAAGATAAAGCACTATTGATGATCGGAATGATGTTAGAACTTGCCGGTATTGTAGTGACGGTAATCAGTATCATCGTCACGGTGGTAAGTATCCGGCAGACTAAAAGAAATGAAAAACATCAAAAAAGCAACCACTTTCCTATTACTAAAAAAATAGTTTGACGTTACACTTCGCTGATCGTATACGGGATGTAATTTCATCTTTATATTTCTCTTTCTACCATTATGCCTTCTGTAGTTTTCTTTCCTGTATCTGTCTGTGTACTTCCATACCACGCTTATTATAATAATCTCGTCTTTCCTGTGGCGGCATATCCTTTGTAAGATAATAATTATACTCTCGCAGCTTATGAATATCTTCAATCGTAAAATCAGGACTTAAAACAGGTTTATTCATGTTCATTCCTCGCTTTCTAATAATACAGATGGATTCAAAATCTCAATAGGTTTATAACCTTTCAAACTCGTAATAGCCCTCACGCCTCTGATCGTTTTAATATTGACAATATGCTTAAAATTCCAAGATAGGATGCAATCGCATCCATAAACCACTGCCGCCGCAATATGCTGACAATCATCATAGCTCTTCTTTGTCAGTATATTCATATCAATAATTTGTTGCGCGATATCCGTCATATCATCTGTTATTTCAATCGGTGTATACACTATTTGCTCCAAATAATCATACATTCTATTTTTCTTAGGCTCTGGACAATCTGCAATTTCCTCCAATGTTATTGTAGACAAATAAACATCATACTTTCCAGCTTTGAACATTTCCCATAATTTTCTTGTATCTGCCATCTTCTCAGGTGCATCCTCCTGCAACAAATGGCTGATAACCGATGTATCTAAATATACCTTTCATTTTCGCATAAACACTCCCCGTATGACTATCCCAATGCTCCGCAAATGCTCTTTATACCCATTTATATTATACTGTATTTTCTCTATTTTTTCAACGTTACAATCGTAATCAAACCCTTTGCAGGAAATCTTTTGGTTATTTACTTTAACCTTACAAATCGAAATTCTGATAAGACACTTTTTATAGCATTTATTAACTGTTATATCTTATCTTCA
>JAMPGN010000227.1 GCA_023663915.1 Eubacterium sp.
TTTCAGGGTTGATGACACAGAGTATTTCGGTGGCAATTTGTGGTGTTGCGTACTGTTGGCTGCTGAAAAAGGGAAAAACCCTTTGGAATCCGATTATTGTTCATGCGGGTTATGATATGCTGTGTGTTTTGTTCATCGGATGAAACAAATTCAGATTTTAAGCAGTGGGGAACACTTTTCCGAAAAGGGAGAAATTTATTTGGAGACGAGAACGTATGGAAATTACGGCGCTTAAGGGGATTGGAGAGAAGACGGCGAAGTTGTTTTATAAACTTGGGATCAGTACGGCGGAAGAGCTGACTTATTATTATCCGAGGGATTATGAATATTTCTCTGCGCCTGTCCGTCTGGAAGAGGCGCAGGCTGAGACCCTTGTTGCGGTTTCGGGGCGTGTCTGTGGGAATATTGCTACAAGGCATGTGAGGGGCTTGAGCATCACTTCGTTTGATGTTGCCTGCATGGATGGCGGCGTTTTGCATATGACTTATTTTAATATGCCATATCTCAAGAACAGTTTAAAACGAGATGTGCAGTATATTTTCCGGGGCAGTCTGCAGGTTAAGGGAAAACGGTATGTGATGGAACAGGCGAAAATGTATAAGCCACAAGAGTATGCGGCAATGGTCGATCGTATGCTGCCGCGTTATTCCACCACGAAAGGATTGAGCAACAACGCGATCACGAAAGCTGTAAAACAGGCGATCAGCGTGACGGATCTTTCCGAGGACTATCTTCCGGAAGAGATACGTAAAAGCAATGATTTTTATACGCTTGAAGAATCCGTCCGTCAGATGCATTTCCCGGATAACCGGGAATCGCTGATAAAGGCAAGAGAACGGTTGGTTTTTGATGAATTTTTGCTTTTCATTCTGATGGTGCGTAGGATGAAGGAGGCAAATCAGGAAATACCGAACCGCTGCCCGATGATTGAAGTCGCGGAAACCGGACGGCTTTTGGAGGCTCTTCCCTATAAGCTGACAAATGCACAGCTAAGAGTCTGGCGGGAGATTCAGTCCGATCTGACTTCGGAACGCACGATGAATCGTCTGATACAGGGAGACGTGGGTTCCGGCAAGACGATTCTTGCCTTTCTTGCATTGCTCATGTGTGTCGCCAACGGGTATCAGGGGGCTATGATGGCTCCGACGGAAGTCTTGGCGGCACAGCACTTTGAAACGCTTGTGCAGATGCAGAAACAGTATCATCTTCCGATCCGTCCCGTACTGCTGACCGGTTCGACTCCCGCCAAGGAGCGGCGGACTATTTATGCACAGATTGAGAGCGGCGAGGCAAATATCATTCTCGGCACCCATGCGCTCATACAGGATAAAGTGGTCTACCACAATTTGGCGCTTGTGATTACAGATGAACAGCACCGTTTCGGGGTGAGACAGCGGGAAAGCCTCGCACAGAAAGGCAATACCGTGCATGTGCTCGTCATGAGCGCCACGCCGATTCCAAGGACGCTGGCAATCATTTTATACGGCGATCTTCACATATCCGTATTGGACGAACTCCCGGCGAACCGTCTGCCGATCAAAAACTGTGTGGTAAACACTTCGTACCGCGAGACAGCTTACCGTTTTATCGAAAAAGAAGTGTCTGCGGGGCGGCAGGTGTATATTATCTGCCCTATGGTCGAAGAGGGCGAGACGGACGAGCTGGAAAACGTCGTCTCCTACACCGCGAAACTCAAAGGAATCTTAAACCCTGCTATCCAAATAGCATCACTTCACGGCAAGATGAAGCCGGCAGAGAAAAACCGCATTATGGAGTCCTTTGCCTCCCATAAGATCGATGTGCTGGTGTCTACCACCGTGATTGAAGTCGGAATCAATGTTCCCAACGCCACGGTCATGATGGTGGAGAACGCGGAACGCTTCGGGCTTGCGCAGCTTCATCAGCTTCGTGGGCGCGTGGGGCGCGGCGATGCGCAGTCTTACTGTATTTTTATGAGTAAATCACCCAAACCGGAGACCATGGCGAGACTCAAGATTTTGAACGAGTCCAACGACGGCTTCTACATAGCGTCGCAGGATCTGAAATTGCGGGGACCGGGCGATCTGTTCGGCATCCGGCAGAGCGGCGCTCTTTGCTTTGCGCTGGGCAATATCTATCAAGATGCTGGCATATTACAGAAAGCCAGCGAATGGGCGGATCGGATTTTGGAACAGGATGCGTCGCTTAGCGGCGTGCAATACGCTTCTTTGAGAAGGCATTTGGAACAAGCTGCAATAAATGAGGTTGACTTTAGAACTATCTGAAAGTAATATGGATAGGTAGGTATTTTTATATATTATTACGGATAGGGAGAGACGAGAAGAATATGGCAAAGAAAATTGCAATCGTCACTGACAGCAACAGTGGCATTACTCAGACACAGGCAAAAGAGAGGGGACTGTACGTACTTCCTATGCCCTTTATGATCGACAATGAAACGTTTTATGAAGATATCACACTGACACAGGATGAGTTTTACCGTCGATTGGCGGAGGGCGCGAATGTTGTCACCAGCCAGCCAGCGCCGGACTCCGTCATGAAAATGTGGGACGAACTGCTGCAGGATTATGACGAGATCGTGCACATTCCGATGTCAAGCGGTCTGAGCGGTTCCTGCCAGAGTGCCATCATGCTGGCGGAAGATTACGACAACAAAGTCCAAGTTGTAAATAACCAGAGAATATCGGTCACGCAGCGGCAGTCTGCCCTTGATGCGCTCCAACTGGCAGAACGCGGCATGGACGCAAAACAGATTAAAGATTTTCTGGAAGAAGATAAATTTAATTCCAGTATTTATATCATGCTGGACACGCTTTATTATCTGAAAAAAGGTGGCAGGATCACTCCTGCGGCGGCTGCGCTCGGCACGATTTTGAAACTCAAACCGGTATTGCAGATTCAGGGTGACAAACTGGACGCTTTCGCAAAGGCAAGAACCGTTTCACAGGGTAAATCCATTATGATCAATGCCATCCGTAACGATATGGAGAAACGTTTCGGCGGCGCAAGCAGTGATAATATCTGGCTGGAGATCGCTTATACATACGATCTCAATGCTGCAACGCAGCTGAAAGAAGAGGTGCAGGCGCAATTTCCAGACTTTGATATTAATATGGACCCGTTATCCTTAAGCGTCGCGTGCCATATAGGACCCGGCGCATTGGCGGTTGCTTGTTGTAAAAAAATATGACATTGAGCAGTCCCAGAACAATAAGACATTAACGAAAACAGTGAGAGATGGTATGACACAGTATACATCCACAAACGATAATGAAGAATCCGCATTACAGAAAGAATATATGCAAAAAGCCGCTTCCTACGTGGCAGATTTAGAGGCGCAGATCGGACATAAACCTTTATGTTGTGTGACTACGTTTGGGTGCCAGATGAATGCCAGAGATTCCGAGAAACTTTTAGGCATTCTGACGCAGATCGGATATACGCCGACGGATCGTGAGGAGGAAGCGGATTTTGTCATTTATAACACTTGCACGGTGAGGGATAACGCCAATCAGCGTGTCTATGGCAGATTGGGATTCCTCAACAGCTTAAAACGTAAGAAACCGCATCTTAGAATCGCCCTGTGCGGCTGCATGATGCAGGAAAACGCTGTGATCGAAAAGATCAAGAAGAGCTACCGCTTCGTGGATCTGATTTTTGGAACGCACAATATTTTTAAATTTGCAGAGCTTCTCGTGACGATGTTTGAAAATCACGAGATGATAATCGATATCTGGCAGGAGACAGACCAGATTGTGGAAGACTTACCGATAAACCGTAAATATCCTTACAAATCAGGAATCAACATCATGTTCGGATGCAACAATTTCTGCAGTTATTGTATCGTGCCGTATGTGAGAGGGCGCGAGCGGAGCAGAGATCCAAAGGACATCTTAAGGGAGATTGAACGTCTCGTAGCGGACGGTGTGATAGAGGTTATGCTGCTCGGACAGAATGTCAATTCTTATGGTAAGAATCTGGAGAATCCGATTTCGTTTGCACAGCTTTTGCAAGAAGTGGAGCAGATCGAGGGATTGAAGCGTATCCGTTTTATGACCTCGAATCCGAAAGATTTATCCGATGAACTGATCGACGTCATGAAAAATTCGGATAAAATATGCCGACACCTGCATCTTCCGATTCAGGCGGGCTCCGACAGAATCCTGCAGGCGATGAACCGTCGCTATACGAAGGCGCAGTATCTTACTCTAGTCAATAAAATAAAAACGGCAATGCCGGACATCGCCATCACAACGGATATCATCGTCGGTTTCCCTGGCGAGACGTTAGACGATGTGGAAGAGACGATCGACGTGGTTCGCAAGGTTCAATACGATAACGCTTTTACGTTTATTTATTCTAAGAGAACCGGCACTCCGGCGGCGGCAATGGAGAACCAGGTTCCGGAAGAAGTCGTCAAGGAAGGCTTTGACCAGCTTCTCAAGGTAGTTCAGGATACCGCGAGAATGCGGGCGGCGCTTTTACAGGGGAAAACCATGGAAGCTCTGGTGGAAGAGGTCAACGAACAGGACAGCTCGCTTATGACCGGACGGCTGTCCAACAACATGCTGGTTCACTTTCCGGCGGATCAGTCGATGATCGGCAAACTGGTCAAGGTATCCCTCGATACCTGCCATGGATTCTATTATACGGGTCATGTAGTTAGCTAGGCACATAATTCCATTTCGGGTTACGATAAATTTAGGAAAATACAGAAAGACGGTTAATATAAATGGCAGAACTCACTCCCATGATGCAGCAATATCTGGAAACAAAAAAGGAATACCAAGATTGTATTCTTATGTATCGTCTGGGCGATTTTTACGAGATGTTTTACGAGGACGCGCTGGTAGCTTCCAAGGATTTAGAGATCACCCTGACCGGCAAAAACTGCGGACAGGAAGAAAAAGCGCCGATGTGCGGCGTACCGCACCATGCCTTGGAAGGCTATCTGAATAAACTGGTATCCAAGGGACACAAAGTTGCCATCTGTGAGCAGATGGAAGACCCCAAGCTCACGAAAGGCATCGTCAAGCGCGAAGTCGTACGTATCGTCACGCCCGGCACGAATTTAAATGTTCAGGCGCTTGAAGAGACCAAAAACAATTATCTCATGTGCGTTGTCTATTTCCCCGGCAAAACAGGCATTTCCGTAGCGGATGTCACCACGGGGGACTATTATCTGACGGAAGTGGAAGATATCCGCAAATTACAGGACGAAGTCAACAAATACGAACCTTCTGAAATTATCTGCAACGAGCCGTTTCTCGTCAGCGGTTATGATACCGACGACTTGAAGAACCGCATGGGTGTCACGATCTTTTCCCTTGCACCCCACTATTTTGACGAAGAGGGCTGTCGCAAAAGCCTGATGGGACATTTCCATGTCAACACACTGTCGGGGCTAGGCATCGAGGATTTCCCGACGGGATTGATCGCCGCAGGCGCGCTTTTACAGTATTTGTACGAGACACAGAAGACTTCCCTCGTGCATTTTACGCATATCTATCCGTATCTGACGAGCAAATATATGCTTCTTGACAGTTCCACAAGACGCAATCTGGAGCTGACGGAGACGCTTCGCGAGAAACAGAAGAAAGGGTCTCTTTTAGGCGTGCTCGACAAGACGAGAACGGCTATGGGAGCGCGTCTTCTACGTAAATATATGGAACAGCCACTGATTGACAAGGAAAAGATGGAGATGCGCCTCGATGCGGTAGAATCGCTTTGCAAAAAAAGCGTGGACAGAGACGAACTTCGCGAATACTTAAATGCGATCTACGATCTGGAACGCCTGCTTGGCAAAGTGAGTTATAAGACCGCAAATCCAAGGGATCTGATTGCTCTTCGTAATTCCCTTGCCATGCTCCCGTCCATCAAGACCGTTTTAAGCGACCTAGATGCGCCGCTTTTGATCCGAATCAACGAGCACATTGACGATTTGGAAGATATTTACGACCTGATTGACCATTCCATTATCGAAGAGCCGCCCATTTCTATTCGGGACGGCGGTATCATCAAGGAAGGCTTTGACGGCACGATCGATTCTTTGCGGAATGCCAAGACTGACGGCAAGAACTGGCTGGCGGCACTGGAAGAGGAAGACCGTGAGCGCACGGGCATCAAGAATCTGCGCATCAAATACAACAAAGTGTTCGGCTATTATTTTGAAGTGACCAACTCTTATAAAAACCTTGTCCCGGAAGATTATATCCGCAAGCAGACGCTTGCCAACGCGGAACGCTACACAACGCCGCGCTTGAAGGAATTGGAAGATTCCATTTTAAATGCGGAAGACAAGTTATCCACTTTGGAATATGATATGTTCTGTGAGGTCCGCGACGCGATCACCGCACAGATGGAGCGCATTCAGCGGACAGCGCGGGCAGTTGCGCAGTTGGATGTGTTTACTTCATTATCCTATGTGGCGGAACGCAATCAATATGTGCGCCCCTCACTCAATGAAAAGGGCATCATCGACATCAAGGATGGGCGGCATCCTGTAGTCGAGCAGATGTTAAATAACGATATGTTTATCTCGAACGATACCTATCTGGACAACCGTAAACATTGCATTGCGGTGATTACGGGGCCGAATATGGCTGGTAAATCTACCTATATGCGCCAGACGGCTCTAATCGTCCTGATGGCTCAGA
>JAMPGN010000228.1 GCA_023663915.1 Eubacterium sp.
GAGATTTCCATTTCATAAGAAAGCTCTTTGACCTCTTTTTGAAACATAAAATCAAACAAAGGAAGTTTATTACGCACTTCTTCTAACAGGATTACTATCGGCGGTGCACTCGGTTTATTCATATCATGAATTTCAAAGGACTTAAAATTACAGGTCACAATCCATAACGGTGTTTCATTCGGTATCATCCATTGAGCATAATTGCGTGCCTGCTCAAAAGGTGTACGCAAAATTCCGTCTGATTGTGACATCTTCTTATTCAAGTCCTTATCGATACTTTTTTGTTCTATTAAAACCCGTGTTTCCGGTATGTAAACATCAATAAATTTAGTCTGCCCATCCACTGTAACCCGCTTCTCAAAAATAATCTTCTGTGTAACATCTCCAATGCCTAAAACATTGCTGAGAAATTCAATCCAAAACCTTTGACAGTCACTTTTCTCATCACCTATGCCGCGCCAGTCATTGTAAAATTTTGTTGCGGCAGCCCTCTTTTCTGCTTCGGTCATAATACACCTCTTTTTGAAAAAGAATACCTACAAATAACATCGTTCATAGTTTAGCATAGATTCAGTGAAAAATCAGCAGATTCTCTGTAATCTTCTACCTATTCACTCAACCATAATCAGCCTTCATCCTGCTCATAAATTTTTCGGCTGCTTTTGAGAAGACCTGATATTTTTTCCAGATCATGCTCATTTCAATCTCAATCGTGGGATTTAACGGACGAAAACAAAGCGCACTGTCGTCTGTAATATTGATGATTTTGTCAAGACCGATCGCATACCCCATTCCCTCCTCCACCAGAAGAGAAGCATTGAAAAGAAGATTGTAAGTCGCCACGATGTTTAACTTGGACATATCGCGTCGGAACCATTTTGCAAGTTCGCCGTTTTGGTTTTTTTGATGGGAGATGATAAGAGGCTTGTCCCATAAATCATCCGGAACAATGCTTTCCCGTGAGGCAAGCGCGGAATCCTTGCGCATCAATACTCCCCAGACATCCTTCGTAGGCAGCTTGAGGGAGTTGTATTTTCCGGAATCTACCAGCCCGAATATTACGCCAAAGTCGATCAGACCCTTATCCAGTTGTCCCATCACAAAATCAGCATTTCCGCTGGAAATATGGTAGTGAATGCCAGGATAAATGGCTTGGAGTTCTTTGGCTGCCTGTGCAATTATTCTGACGGCGTCCGTCTCTCCGGTACCGATATGGATATCGCCCATGATCACATGCTCCGATTGTGTGATTTCGGATTCAGCTTTTTCTACAAGATTCATAATTTCTTCTGCGCGTTTCTTGAGAATCATCCCTTCGTCGGTAAGCAGTATTTTGCGCGAACCCTTTGTCCCACGGATCAAGAGTTGCTTTCCCAATTCCTGTTCCAGATTGATCATCTGCTTTGACAGCGTTGGCTGGGAAAGATGCAGAGACTCTGCGGCTCTCACAATGCTTTGCTCCCTTGCAATGGCAAGAAAATATTGAAGTACCCGTAATTCCATAAAGCAATACTCCTCTGTCAGATTTTATGCGATAGGCGGGTGAAAGGTTACATGCAATACCGATCACCGTATTTTACTGTTTACATTATAATGGGAACTTGTATAGGTTTCAACTATTGAAATGTATAATATATAAATATTTGTTATGGAAATAAGAGCATGTTATTATTTATTTGCAGATCAGATTTGCAAGGGGAAACGAAAAAGAACGCACTGGTAAAAGAATAGGAGTGTGAAATGATGAGCAATTATGATGGCAGATTAGATAAAAATGCAAGAAGGAATGATGCACGTTATAAGAGCAGCATGAAAACATTTGTTGTGTTTTTGTTTATGACCGCAATGATATTTTCCCTCATAGGTTGTGCGGCTGAAACGGATATAGAACCAGTTACAAACGGAAAACTTACAGAATCTTCCGTGAAATCAGAGGAAGATGGAAATTCAACCGACTCTGCGATATCCGAAGCCAAAATTCTGGTTGCCTATTTCTCCGCTACTGGGACGACAAAAGAGATTGCGCAATCTGTAGCAGATCTATTGAATGCGGACTTGTATGAGATCGTACCGCAGGAACCATACACGGATGCGGATTTGGATTACCATGACAGCGAAAGTCGCACCACAAAGGAAATGAGTGACGCGGACAGCCGTCCAGCAATCGACGGCAGTGTGCAGAATATGGAAAGTTACGATGTTATTTTTCTCGGATATCCGATCTGGCATGGTCAGGCGCCACGTATCATGAGTACGTTTATCGAGAGCTATGATTTGGGTGGCAAAACGATCATTCCATTCTGTACGTCTGGTAGCAGCTCTTTTGGCAGCAGTGATGCCGTGTTAAGATCGGCAGCAGATTCCGCCATCTGGCTGGATGGACACCGTTTTTCTACTGGAGCACCTGCTGAGGAAATTATGGAATGGATAGAGGAATTGGAGTGGAGTACAGCAAATATTGACGAGGAGGAAAATGCATTCATGCAACTGAAAATCGAAGACACCGTCGTTTCCGTGGAATGGGAAGCGAATGAATCTGTGGAGGCGCTGAAGGCGCTTTGTGAAGATCAACCGCTGGAAATTCAAATGTCCATGTACGGAGGATTTGAGCAGGTTGGCTCGCTCGGACAGAGCCTGCCGAGAAACGATGTGCAGACAACGACGCAGACAGGGGATATCGTCTTATATTCTGGTAATCAGATTGTGATATTTTATGCTTCTAATTCGTGGGCATACACAAGACTTGGCAGAATAACGGATCAGACCGCAGATGATCTGGCGCGGCTTCTTGGAAATGAGGATGTGACGGTCACAATCAGTGGTGGAAATGCGGAATGAAGATAATTGTCTTTTATTAGCGAGGCGCCTAAAATAAAAAGGTGTAGAGTCCTTAATAATTCCATAGACTTTACACCCTGTAATCTTGTTTAATTGTCCTTTTCGTTTGGTTCAGTGACATCTAAAAGAATACTATCAAACTCATTTTCAAGGTCTTCTCTTTTCTCTTGTGGGACAAGTTTTAATAATTTTCTAACAAAAACCGTTAGTCTATTGATATATCGTAACTGTTTATCGGTCATATAATCACCTGCTTTCTATATTGCGCCTTGTATTACTACGATAAAAGTATATCATAAACAAGATATAAAGTCTATTTAATTCTCAAGGCGGTTTGAATGAAAAAGTGAAGATATTTTGCAAGATATACCACAGTCTGGGCGTTACTTCGGTAGCGTCATTTATATGTTATAGAAAATTTCACGGATCAAACAGCACAATTTGTCTATTGTGGACGCACCTTCTAAATGGTAAAATAGAAAATATATAAGGTATTCCAAGATGATAGGAAAAGCGGCGCAGAGCGCACAAATGACAGGGGGAAATAGCGATGGCAAAATATATCATGGCATTAGATGCGGGCACCACGAGCAACCGCTGTATTCTGTTCAATGAGAAGGGCGAGATGTGCAGTGTGGCACAACGGGAATTTAAACAGTATTTTCCGAAGCCGGGCTGGGTGGAACACGATGCGGACGAGATCTGGGCGTGCCAGTTAGGCGTGGCGGTGGAAGCGATGAACATGATCGGCGTCACGGCGGAGGAGATCGCAGCGATCGGTATCACCAACCAGAGGGAGACGGTGATCGTGTGGGATAAACGCACGGGTGAACCGGTTTACCACGCAATCGTATGGCAGTGCAGAAGGACGTCCGAGGACTGCGATGCCCTGAAAGAAAAAGGACTTACGGAGAAATTTAAGCAGAAGACAGGGCTCGTGATCGACGCTTACTTTTCTGCAACGAAAGTGAAATGGATATTAGATCATGTTCCCGGTGCGAGGGAGAGAGCGGAAAACGGCGACCTGCTTTTTGGCACGGTGGAGACATGGCTGATCTGGAAGTTGACCAAGGGAGCCGTTCATGTGACGGACTATTCCAACGCTTCACGCACGATGCTTTTTAACATCAACACGCTTGCGTGGGACGATGAAATTCTCACGGAGTTAAACATTCCAAAATGTATGCTCCCGGAAGTAAAGTCTTCGAGCTGTGTTTACGGGAAGGCGGACCCTTCGTTTCTTGGCGGGGCAATTCCCATTGCGGGAGCGGCGGGAGACCAGCAGGCGGCTTTGTTCGGGCAGACATGCTTCACGGCGGGGGAAGCTAAGAACACCTACGGGACAGGGTGCTTTTTGCTGATGAATACAGGGGAAAAGCCTGTATTTTCCGATAACGGGCTGGTGACTACAATCGCGTGGGGATTGGACGGCAAGGTCAACTATGCGTTAGAAGGGTCTATCTTCGTGGCGGGAGCGGCGGTACAGTGGCTCAGGGACGAGATGCGGCTGATCGATTCAGCGATGGACTCTGAGTATATGGCAAAGAAGGTCAAAGACACGAACGGGTGTTATGTCGTTCCTGCGTTCACGGGACTTGGTGCGCCCTATTGGGATCAGTATGCCAGGGGAACGATTGTGGGAATCACGCGTGGCGTGAACAAATATCATATTATCCGCGCGACACTGGAATCGATCGCCTATCAGGTCAACGATGTGCTTGCCTCGATGGAGGCGGATTCCGGAATCGAGATCACGTCCCTCAAAGTGGATGGCGGTGCGAGCGCCAACGATTTTCTCATGCAGACACAGGCGGATATCGTCAATCTGCCTGTCACCAGACCGCAGTGCGTAGAGACGACCGCCATGGGTGCGGCATATCTGGCAGGTTTGGCGGTGGGATACTGGACGAGCAAGGACGATGTGATCAAGAATTGGGTGAGTGACCGGACTTTTAAACCGGGCATAGAAAAAGAAGACAGAGAAGAAAGAATCAAAGGCTGGAACAAGGCCGTGAAATATGCCTACGGATGGGCGAAAGAGGAATAGATACAAATTTGATATTTGTGCTGCCTGTCGCGTAAATGCTCCGGAATTAGGAAGTAAAATGATATGAATGGAAGGAGATTCTTTCAAAATGTATGATGTGATTATTATTGGTGCGGGAGTATGCGGTTCGGCGATTGCGCGCGAACTATCCCGATACCAAATAAAAATATGTGTATTAGAAAAAGAAGAGGATGTCTGCTGTGGCACGTCCAAGGCAAACAGCGCGATCGTGCATGCCGGTTATGACGCGGTGACGGGATCGCTCAAGGCGAAGTTAAATGTGCGTGGGAATGAATTGATGGGAGAACTTGCCGACAAGCTTGATTTTCCTTTTGAGAGAAACGGTTCGCTGGTACTGTGCTTAAATGAGGACGAGATGCCGAATCTTCGGGAACTCTACGACAGGGGCATAGCGAATGGGGTTAAGGAACTTCGCATTTTGAACAGGGAAGAAGTCCTTCAGATGGAGCCGAATGTCACGGAAAATGTATATGCGGCGTTGTATGCGCCGACAGGGGGAATCGTCTGTCCTTTTGGGTTAAACATCGCTCTGGCGGAAAATGCCTGCGCAAACGGCGTGGAGTTTCAATTTGACACGGAAGTTGTGCAGATACACAAATCCGGGGAAGGGTATGAGCTACAGACAAATCGAGGCGTATTTGAGACGAAGTATGTGGTAAATGCGGCGGGAGTCTACGCAGACCGGTTTCATAACATGGTCAGCGGCAGCAAGATTCACATTACCGCCAGACGGGGCGACTATTGTCTGCTGGATAAGGAAGCAGGAAACCATGTGAAAAAGACGATCTTCGCACTGCCGGGGAAACTTGGCAAAGGCATTCTGGTTACGCCTACGGTGCATGGAAATCTTTTGATCGGACCTACGGCGGTCGAGGTGGACGACAAAGAGGGAGTCAACACGACGGCACAAGGGCTGGCGCAGGTGATTGAGAAAGCGGGCATGAGTGTGCAGAATATTCCTACGCGTCAGGTCATCACTTCTTTTGCAGGGCTTCGCGCCCATGAGGATGGGGACGATTTTATCATAGGAGAGGCGGAGGACGCGCCAGGCTTTATAGACTGTGCGGGGATTGAGTCGCCGGGTATTGCGAGCAGTCCGGCAATCGGTGAGATGGTGGCAGAACTGTTGCGGGATAAGATGGGTCTGACCAAGAAGGAGCATTTTCTCTCCACGAGACAGGGTATCAAGAATCCGAATTTACTAAGCAGGGAAGAGCGGAATGCCTTAATCAAAGAAAATCCGGCATATGGCAATATAATCTGCCGATGTGAGATGATTACGGAAGGGGAGATCGTTGACGCGATCAGACGGCCGCTGGGGGCTAAATCGCTGGACGGCGTGAAACGGCGCACGAGAGCGGGAATGGGAAGATGCCAGTCGGGTTTCTGTTCGCCAAGAACGATGGAAATTTTGTCAAGGGAATGCGGTATGAGTATGTTTGAACTTACGAAATCCGGCGGAGATTCCAAGCTGGTCGTGGGGACGAATAAAGATACGGTGTAAAAATAGAAAGGCATGGACATTAGTATGGAAAAATATGATATCGTGATTATCGGCGGCGGTCCGGCGGGGCTGGCGGCGGCAGTCAGCGCGAAACAGAACGGGATAGACCGTATTTTGATCTTGGAGAGGGATAAGGAGCTGGGCGGTATTTTAAACCAGTGTATCCACAAC
>JAMPGN010000229.1 GCA_023663915.1 Eubacterium sp.
TGCCAATTACAGCAGATTACCATTTACATTCCTCTTTCTCGGCCGATTCGGATACGCCCATGGAAGAGATGATTAAACGAGGGATCAAAGCAGGACTGACGCACATGTGCTTTACGGAGCACAATGATTTCGACTACCCTGTGTCCGAATCATCACCTGCCGGCTTCTGGGACTTAAACCCCGATGCCTACCTGTATGATTTCTTAAAGCTGAAAGAAAAATATGCCGGTCAGATCACGCTCTGTTTCGGAGTGGAACTGGGTATGCAGCCCCATCTGGCCCGCCAGAACGCCGCCTTTGCCAAAGAGCACGACTATGATTTTATCATCGCTTCCTCTCACGTCTGCCACGGACAAGACCCATACTACTCTTCTTTTTATGAAGGAAGGACGCAGGATGCGGCATATCTGGAATATTTTGAATCGATTCTTGAAAATCTGAAATTATACAGTAATTTCGACGTATACGGGCATCTCGACTATGTTGTCCGCTACGGTCCGTCCAAGGACGAGGGATACTCTTACGAGGCATACCGCGATATTTTTGACCGGATATTAGAAAAGATTATTTCCATGGAAAAGGGCATCGAGATCAACACTGCCGGGCTTGCCAAGGGCATGCGTGACGTGAATCCTTGTACCGGCGTATTGAAACGTTACCGCGAATTAGGCGGCGAAATCATCACCACAGGTTCTGACGCACATGAGCCTGGAAAGATCGCCTACGCTTTTGACCGTGCAACGAACATATTAAAGGACTGCGGATTCCGGTACTATACGACCTTTGAAAAACGCAGTCCTTCCTTTCATAAATTATAATGGCAGCTTATATTTCAAACTGCTCCATCAGCTCTACTAACGTCTCAACCTGGGACTTCTGCTCCGCGCTGACTGCAGCCGTCTCCTCTGATGCCGCCGAATTGTTGTCCACGACAGAGGAGACCTGCTCCACGCTGTTATTTACGTCCTGCATACGTGAGGTATCCTGTTTTAGCATTTCGACGATCTGCTCCATCTTCTTCGTCGCTGCCTGCGTCGCTTTCATGACTGCATTCATGTTGGACTCGGTCTCGTCCGCGATCGTGATTCCCTTATCCATCGCCTCCACCGTCATCTCAATCAGTTTCGTGGTATTGCCCGCCGCTTTTGCCGACTCGCTTGCAAGGCTCTTCACCTGATCCGCCACAACCGCAAATCCTCTTCCAGCCTCGCCAGCCCTTGCCGCCTCAATCGTCGCATTCAGTGCCAGCAAATCTGTCTGATCGGCAATCTCCTCGATTGCACCAATGATTGTACCGATCTGTTCCGAACACCTGCTGATTTCCTGAATGGCTTCTTTCAGCTCCAACATCTTCTCATTGCCGTTCGCTAAAGTTTCACTTGCCCGCGTTGCAATTCTGGACGATTCTTCCGCCTCCCTGGTATTATATTCCATGCTGTGCGTCATATCTTCAAACACAGACAAGAGTTCAGAAATCTGTGTCGCCTGCGCGGTACACCCTTCCGCCATATTCTCTGCGGCACTCGCAAGCTGCCCGGAACCGCTGTCGATCTGTCTCGAAACACTGCGGATTGTTGACAAGGTGTCTCGCATCTTCTCCCCAATCTTCTGAAAAGATTCTTTAATTGTCACGAACTCGCCCACATATTCCTGCTCAATCCGTATATTGTAATTGCCATCTCCCATCTGCTCTAGTGACTTGGTGATCTCCTGCACCATCGCTAGCAGATTCCTTTTCATAAAGGCAATCGCGCTGACCATTTTGCCAACCTCACTGTCATCCTCCTCAAGATCGAGTTCTGTGTGGAAATTGCCATCCGCGAGCACTTCCATCTGCTCAGAAACTTTCTGGATCGGCTCAAGCAGTTCCTTCTCGGCAAATTTGATGATCTTGATAAACCGCATCACAACATAAACAAAAGAACATGCGAACAAAATCCCAAAAATATATTGGATAGCCTTCATCATCAATTGTTTTTGTTCTTTTCTCGTCACAACAGCAGTTACCGTCTCATTGGTCTGCTGATTGATCGCCTCGACCGTCTCTCCGTATTCATCGCTGAACACACATGCCTGTGCCGCTTCCACATTGCCCTGCTGCACATATTCGATCGCTTTCTCCTCCAAAGGAACCAGCCCATTCGACATGGAAGAGATACCGTTTAAGCGCTCCCACTCTTCATCGGAAAGATCGCATTCCTGCAAGATTGCAAGCGCCTTCTCACGATTCTGGTCTACATCCAATTCCTTCATGTAATTATCGTAATAATTCTGTTCACCTGTTGCAGCGTAGGACTGTATCTCGTAAGTGAGCGTCCTGGAACCTACCCGGTACTGATTCAACGCCGTTATTGTATTGATCTGCGCGGTATGTACTCTGGATGTTCCCAGATTAAGCAGGATAAATCCCAAAAGCAGTACGGCGCCGATCCCAATCGCCATAAATGCCTGCTGCACTAACTGCCTGAGCATCGCAGACTGACTCTTTTTGCCTGTTGCCTTAACTTTGCTATTTCCCATTGTCCTTCTCCTTAAAAATTGAGTTTCACTCGATTGCGGAAGTTGCTTCGCAAACCTGTACATGAGCAAAAACTTTCCTAGAATAAAATAAATACTTTGTAGAATCTTATTACGTCTGAAACTATGTTTATTTTATTATAGGGTCATTTTGAAATAACATCAAGACAATATCTGTGCAAATATAAAAAAATTAAGCGTTTTTTCATTATGTAATCCACTATCGATTGTTTAGGAATTGGAAATTGTCGGCTGCTCTTTAGGAATTTACCCCACCCGGTACACCTTCACCCCATGCGCCGGTGTCACCGCCTCGACTCTGCCCGACACCGTGCGGCTTTCCTCTTTCTCCCAAAGTTCATATATCATCTTTTCTTCTGCTCCCGACGCCTCTTGCGTCAAACTTTCCTCTTCCAATTCTGCAAGCCCGACTGACAGCGTTCTCTCTTCCTCGCTTAAATTAAACAACGCCACGCACACCCTGCCCGAAGACTTATCCTGATTCTTCCATACCGCGTAGTCGTCCGTCCGTATGATCTGCGTGCCTTTGCAGGTCTCCTTCATCATGGCGAGTATGTCACGGTTTGTCAGAAGCGTCAGCGTCCACTCGTCCATCAACGTCATCTCCGCGCCGATCATAAGCGGCGAGCGGAACATGCACCAGAGCGTCATCATCGTCTTCTGCTCTTCTTTGGTAAGATTAGTTTCCCGCTCACTGCCGAAACCTTTCCCCACTTTCCCCAAAGGAAGCATATCGCAGTCGGGGAAGCAGCCCTCCCGCACATGATCCTGCCACAGTTCACAGCGGGCAAACATTGCCTTTAACAGACTCCACTCGTCCCAGAAATCATCGGTGATACGCCACATATTTGCATATTTGCAGTATTCCCATGCCCTGTCGATATGCGCCGGACCGGGGGATAAGCTGAGTACGATCTGCCTGCCGCATTTTTCGATCGCACGGTGAATCATTCTTATCTCTTCCCAGCCCAAAAAAGGTTCTGTGCGGTAAAGCCTGCTGTCGCAAATATCGTCGCACTTGATATAATCGACGCCCCACTGTGCATACATGGCAAGCAGGGAGTCATAATATGCCTGCCCGCCCTCTGTGGCACGCACACCGTACATATCGGGATTCCACAGACAGATGGAACACGGGTCTGCTATCCTGTCCGCCGTCTCTTTTGCCCCAAGCACGGGGCAGTGCTGCTCCGCCGCCTTACGCGGGATACCGCGCATGATATGAATGCCGAATTTCAAGCCAAGGCTGTGCACATACTCTGCAAGCGGCGCAAAACCCTTGCCGCCTGCAGAGGACGGAAATCTTACAGGACTCGGCTGCAGCCTGCCGTATTCGTCCATCTCAATATCACCAAAAGGGATATACTGAAACTGGTCTCTGACCGTCCCGGCATCGTTGCAGTACCATTCGATATCAATTACAACGTACTCCCATCCGTATTCCTTTAAGTGTGCCGCCATATAGCCGGCATTCGCTTTTACCTGCGCCTCGTTTACCGTAGTATCATAATAATCGTAACTGTTCCATCCCATGGGCGGCGTTATTGCAAAACTGTTTTTATTCATTACGTCCTCCATTCTTAAATTTTACCAATCAAATATTCTTGTCTTCCCTCTCTCAAGAAAACCGGTATTGTATGGATATCCGCCTCGATCTCGTACCATTTGCCGCCTTCGTACTGCTTTCCTGTCCCCGCGTGTATGAAATTCGTCCCTGCCGGAAGATACACTTTGCGTCCCATCGCTTTGGCATGGCAGATCGGGGCAACCAGAATATCCGCGCCAAACAGATAGGAATCCTTGATATCCCAGCAGACCTTGTCTTCGGGGAACTCATAGAAGAGCGCGCGCATGACGGGCGCTCCCGTCTCGTGCGCCTGTCTCATAACACTTCTTACATAATCCCGCATCATTTCACGGATACGGATAAATTTCACCATGATCTCATAGTTTTCTTCCCCGTAGCTCCACACTTCGTTCTCCGCGCCTGTCCATTCACGCACTTCCCCTGCCTTGTTGATGATCTCC
The DNA here is from genome assembly GCA_023663915.1 of Eubacterium sp. The sequence continues at coordinate 4,567 of JAMPGN010000229.1, forward strand.
TCGCCTGGCAGACGGCAGCCGTGTATTCTCATGACAGGGCAGAATGTGCCGAACTGAAACCAGCGGATCAGCAGCTCTTTGAACCCTTCGTCGTGGATATTCCCGCCGTGGAAACCGCCGATATCCGTCGTCCACCACGGAATCCCGCACAACCCCATATGGATTCCCGCACAGATCTGTTTGCGGAAATCTTCATAGGTTGACATAATATCTCCCGACCAGACAAGCGCACCATACCGCTGGCTTCCTACCCACGCACAACGAATCAGATTGACGATATCGTCCTGCCCGTCCGCCTTCTGCCCTTCATAGAAAAGGCGTGCGTACTCTCTCGGATAGAGGTTGCCGACCTGCGCCACGGGTCCGGCATGGAAACGATAGTCCGCATAATCATAAGTCGCAAACTCCGGCTCCGCCTCGTCCAGCCAGAATGTGCGGATTCCTATGTCCGCATAGTTTTGCCGGCACTTTTCCCATACATACTTGCGTGTGCGCGGATTGGTGGCATCCAGAAAGACATTATTGCCGTGAAAAATCATCTGCACATCAACACCGGAATTGCTTTTGACCAAAAGCCCCTGCTGCTTCATCTCCTCATAATTTTCGCTCCGCCAGTCCACTTGCGGCCAGATCGACACCATCACCTTGATTCCCATATCCTGTATCTCGCGGATCATTGCTTCAGGATTCGGGAAATACTCTTCGTCAAAACGCCAATCGCCGCATCGTGGCCAGTGGTAATAATCAATGACCAGCACGTCCACGGGAATATTTCTTTTCTTATACTCACGGGCGATCTGCAATACCTGCTCCTGATTGTAATAGCGGAGCTTGCACTGCCAGAATCCCAGCCCGTACTCCGGCATCATCGGCGTTCTTCCCGTCGCCGCCGTGTACGCTTCCTCGATCTGCGCAGGCGTGTCCCCCGCCGTAATCCAGTAGTCAAGCTGCATCGTCTCTTCCGCGTTCCACTCCGTTGTATTACTGCCGAAATGGACTTCACCCACCGCCGCGTTATGCCACAAAAATCCGTATCCGAGGCTGGAAAGGTAAAAAGGAACGCTCGCCTGCGAATTTCTGTGCGCCAGTTCCAGATTACAGCCTTTCAAGTCAAACGTCTCCTGCTGGTACTGCCCCATGCCATAAATTTTTTCCTGCGGATTGGAAACAAAGCTGACTTTCAGACGATATCCGCCGCCCGGAAGCGGCTTAAAATGCCTCGCCTTCTTCTGCAATGCACCGCCGTTCGGAATCTCCTGCAGTAGAACCTCGCCCTTTTGATTATAAAAGGTGATCTGCAGCGCGTTACCCCATGTATTTACGGTAAGGTGCGCCCGTATTTTCCCGTTGGTAATAGACGCGTCTTGGTCGTGAATGTCAATCTGAACCTTTACGCCCGCACCGCTCTTTACTGCTTCTATGCTGCCGTCTGCACCTGCACCAACTCCTGTCTTCATGCTGCCATCTGCATTTGTTTCACCTGCTGCCCTCGTGCCTCTTTTTGCTTCCGCACCAGCGTCAGAGTACGACGGCTCCAAAAGCGCCACGCTGCCTTCCTCGATCTCACCGAGAAACGCCGCCCGGACACGAAAACTGTTCTCACCCCACGGGGTTATCATGACCGTCTCGCCGTTTTCCCGAAAAAGCAGACTCCCGTTTTTTTCCTCAAAAAAATGTAACATACTTCTCCCTCCTCATACAGATATTTTAAATTCTGACTGAAACACAAAATACGGAATCTTACTTCAGTCAAATCATTATTGACACGAATTTGCATATCATGCGCTTTCCGCCTTCCGATAATACTGTGCCTGCGCCTGCCATAGTTCGTTGTACCTGCCGATTTATTCAGTATAAGATGATGTTAGGGTCAAATAAAGCTTTATATTGTAATTGTATAAATTAT
>JAMPGN010000022.1 GCA_023663915.1 Eubacterium sp.
AGTGATTTCAATAATATTTTTCCAAAAAACAAGAAGATCCATGCCAACTTTTTTTTGATAATATATATTCATAATTATCCCATTAACTATAAGTAAGGATATTCCTGTTGACATAGCTGCCCCGATCATTCCTAATTGTCGGACTAAAATAATCGTAAACGCCATGTTTATAATTGCTGATATAAAATACATTTTTGCTCTAAATGCATATTTACCAACAATCTGTAAGATTGATAGTCCCATATGTTGGATAATATCAATCGTATACGGAATAATGACTATCAATGTAATAATATATGCATCAAGGTATTCATCTCCAACCCACAAAGCAATAAATTCTCTGCCAAATACGATAAAGCCAGATAAAATCAGCAATAATATCATATAAGCATATTTTCCTATCTCAGCAAACAAGTTTGACATTTGATTTATCCCATCTTCTTTTTCATTTAAACTGCTTAATTTAGGAAAAAATACAGATGAAATTGCAATTCCTATATTCATGTAACACATATTTATCTGCATAGCTATAGAATAAACTGCAACAACGGCAGTACTCAAATATTTTCCCAAGACCAACTGATCTGTTTTCCAAAAAATCTGATCGGCAATATTAGAAAATAGAATAAAACCTGCCAACGACAATATGCCTTTTAAAATCTGCTTATCATATGAATACATATGAATGCTTACACCTAAAATATGTATTGAATATTTATATTTCATCAAGGCTATTCCGGCATCCATTATAACTTGAATTATTACGATATATATTGCATATGGGTAAAAGTAAACTACAGACAAACAAACGATCGGCTGTAAAATTTGTGCTGCTAAGGTAATAAGTCTGTCTAACGTAAACTTTTCATAGGCAAAAACACTGGCAACATATATCGCATTTGATGTAGAAATCAACAAATCTATAAATAACAGTCCCAACATCCATGTCGCTTCTTCTATTTGGGATTTCTGCAACGAAGCTGCATAAATAATTCTAAATGCTATAATAATTACAACACTCAAGCTCAAAACAATTATAGATATTACTCTATATATAACTCTGGCATTCGCTAAAGTATTCTCTAACGTTTTCTTATCTGTCTGTTGAAGAGCCTTACAATAATATTTTAAAACGCCATTAGAAATGCTGGATTTAAATATAGTAATAAACGAAAAAAAGGATCCCACCATTTGATATAAACCATATTCATCTTTACCTAACAGATTCAGTAATATCGGAACATACAACAAGCTTACGCAGATTGCTACTATCGTCTGAAGATAAGAAATAAATATACCTCTTTTTCTCTCATTCATTCAGAATTTTTCTCCTTAATCTTATCTTAAAATACAGATATATAATATTTACCAATTTCATTTTTATAAGCTGAAACAAAATTGCACTTTTTAAATCAACATTTTGAGTATCATAATGAAACCGGGAAAAAGATTCCCTGACAACATGCTCATTAACTATACTGGCAATTTCATTTAACATCTCCTTTTTTCCGTGCTCCGTACTATGAAATACATTTCCAATGCATTCTCTGGTATAGTTACGAATTGTATAGTCTAAACGCTTCTCATAGTCTTTTACCCCATTTTCCTGACATAATCTCTTCAACTTTTCAATTACAATCATTCGTTTATAAAGCATATCATTTATATACTTATACTGATGTGACATCATTAACGAATCAGAATGGCAGCAATATCTATACAAACAATCTGCACTCATATACACTTTGTTACACGCCATCAAATACTCAAAAGTAAATAAAAGATCCTCGGCAAATTCAATTCTTTCATCAAAAGAAATATTATAATTATTTATTATGTCTTTCTTATACAAATTAAGCCATACGGCTCCCCATATAACCTTATCCCTCTTTTTTTCTTTTCCTAAATAACTGTGTGCAAAACATAATATTTCTTCACGATTTTTCAAATCAACATCATTGATACATCCCATAACAGAATTTGTTCTCTCAGAAAAAAAATTACATCCAACCATATCGTATTTTTCGATTTCAATCATTTGCAATAACTTTTCATACATTGTTCGTTCTGGAATATCATCTGCATCGCAAAAACCAATATAATCTGCAGAACTATTTGCAATTCCCATATTTCTAGATGCACTCACTCCATTATGCGTATTTTTTATCATATTTATATTTGAATGTGTACATATAAAATCAGAAACTACCTCAACTGTAGAATCTACCGATCCATCATCAATGACTATAACCTCTATATCCTCGAATATAGTCTGATTAATTATGGCATTCAACGTCTTTCCTATACTTTTTTCTGAGTTATATGTAGGTATAATCAAACTAAGTCTTTTTTTCATTACTTCAACCTAAATTTCTATTTTTACGACCACACAAAAGTCATATGTCTAGCATACAAAACCAACATTGTATTACTCGAAAATTTTATTAATAAATTTTTTTGCGTCCTCACACTTATTTCGAGTAATTTCCTTTTTATTAGAATAATCTATGTTTGTATTCAATTCATATATTTTCTCAATCTCTGTACTCATCAACAACTGATCTTGAAAATTATAATCCTCAATTAATGAATTCAGACGGATATCTGGCTGTTTATGTCGATTTATACAGATAAAATTTTTTTCTAAAATAATAGATAATGCTGTTCCATGAAAGGAATCTGTAATAATCAACAACGCATTATTAATCAACCCTGCAAAATCTTTTGGATCAGCATCCAATATCTCAATGTCTGCAAATCCTTCATCTACTTTTGAATATTTCCTATAGATGTGCGGTATAAATACTATTTTCTTTTTTTTCCTGTTTGCATAGTCAACTATATTTTTTCGCACACTATTATCTTGTCCTAATAAATAGACAAAAATATAATCTTTTGGTAGTTGTTCCATATTTACAGAAAATTCTATCCACTCTGCCCTATCAAATAAAAAAACCGGATCTGCTATGACTGTACTCTTAACATTTATTTTCCTAAGTAATTCATCAAATTCTCTCTCACGTACCGAAATAATATCCATCCTCTCAATATTTTTCCGTAGCTTATTTCGATAATAACCATTAAAATTTAAATTTGCACCTGCACTACAGCTATAACCTATTTTACGCGCACCTTTTATGTTTTTTCCAAAATAGTTACAATCAACCCATTCGGGATTCCACACTTGATCCCCTCCTACTATATAATAGTCATAAACATCCTGAATTTTTTTTATTGATTGTGGTGTATAGACAGTAGTTGTTTGAAATTCCTTGTCCATAAAACTCTCAAATGCCTTCTGTATTTTATCTTCTCCAACAGACTTTAAATAATCTTCATATGCTTTTTGGTTAAATTTTTCCTGTTTTTTTTCTTTAATCCATTGCAAAGGATTAAAAAAAATTTCAAAAATCCTAAATAATCTATGCTTAATTTTTAAAATTATTCCATCAACTGCCTGCGTATATAATAATTCCTCACAATCATATCCTTTATTCTGTATTGTTTTGTACAAAGCATATGCTTGCATCATTGCTCCATAGTTATAGTTTTTATATAGCAATGTATGTATCAATACCTTTTTCATATCAATACCCTCCAATTAGATATTCTGTTTGTTATTAGCAGCAGCCAATAACATCCCTATTGGCAATGCTGATATTGGTGTCTGTACCGTTACTTCCGTAAATGACGCTATTAAAAATCCCATGAAACCTATAACCAAAACAATTTGATAATCTTGCATTTCTTTATTCAAATATATGCCATTAACTACATACACTATATATGCCAAATAAAGTATTAATCCAAATATTCCAAAATTCATAATGATTCCAAGATATGAATTATGAAGTGAGAAATTTTCACTAAAACTTTTTTCTATCCAAGAACCTGCTCCAAACAAAAAGGCTTTTCTGTTGTTAAGTTCATATTTAAAAAAATTGCTCCATGCTCTCTCCCTGCCTGTATACAAATATTTACCAGTATATTTATGGATCAATATAGATAATTCTTTACTGGAAGATTGTAATGAATACCAATAAGGAACTAAGCATCCCAATGCAAAAAAGAAAACTATCATCATTATGACAAATCTTTTCTTTTGCCAAATAGCATGCGATAAAAAGAACCAAAAAATACCAACCGCAATCACTACCATAGAATATGTTCTGCAAGACAATTTATATTCACAATATATTGTCAGCAGCCACACCAAGAAAAAAAAAGCCTTATTAAACCGACTGATAGATATTGCATAATACAGGAAAACAATAAACGCAAAATACATAAACATTCCTACTGTATTAGGATTCAAACTATCATGCATATTTAACATCCAGTTGTAATAATATGCGCTAATTTTTAAAAAATATCGGACGACTACTAAAACACTAAAAAATGCTATTACCTTCCATGCGCCATTTGAAAATGTGTGCTTGCTGAAAATAGATAGAACCAAAAACAACTCAATGAAAGCAACAACGGCGCCTATGCTATTCCCATTAAAAACCGAAACAATAACGGCATAACAAATCACCAATGCTACAAATATAAATTCCGCTTTCTCGTATCTATACATTTTAAACTTTATTAGCATAACAATGTATAAACTTAAATTTATATACGCAACAACACCATAATATATAACATAAATGGGATAACTGATATGTACCACAACATTGGCAAGAATAACGGCTAATGCAAGTAGCTCTTCTCTTTTTAAAGAAAAAAACATACACCTATTCAAAAAATCTTTCATAATCTTATTGATAAGAAATATTAATAAATTTCTTTCCTTTCCTCATGAGATATCGAGTTAAATCATAGTTTGTGCAAAACATAACAACTAATAATTTTCTAGATATAGGAAATGATGCCTTCAACAACTCACTTTTATGTTTTTTCAACTCCGTAATTAACTGCTTTTTTTCGTTTTCAAATAAGATATCCTTATCCTTATTGTTTAAAGCAAGCCTTACTAATAAACCCATATTTGCCCTATAATAATTTAATTGCGCATATTCAACCCATTGAGAATGTGATATCTTGCAAAGATCAACAACTTTTTTCCAAACTGTCAGCAAATCCATCTGTTCATGACTAAACCACCTATAAGAAATCCCATTCGGGTTTTTCCAATAATAATACAAATCCATATCAATCGTAACTATTTTATCAGCTACTAATAATGCAGTAAAAAATCCTTCAACATCCTCATCAATAACACCTTCTGGAAAATGAATATTTTCCGCTACTTTTATATCATATAATTTATTAACCACATACAAAACTGGTTCATTTGAATTAATTCTAAAAAATTTACGTGCAAATTGTTCTTGTGTATATTCAATAATAGTACCGCTTTTTTTTCTTAAAATTATCGATTCCTTATCCGTTCTTATAATATTTCCAACTGAAATTGAAGCATCATATTTCTGTATTATATCCAGCAAAATTTCATACATATTATTTTCCACCCAGTCATCTGAATCAACAAATCCTATATATGAACCTTGTGCTTCTGCTAATCCAGCATTTCTAGCTGAGCCTAATCCACCATTAATTTTATGTATAACTCTTACTCTCTCATCTTTCTTACTCCATTCGTCACACATTTCCGGACAATTATCTGGTGATCCATCATCTACCAAAATAATCTCAAGATTACGATATGTCTGATTAACTATTGAATTCATGCATCTATCTAAGTATTGCTCAACCCTATATACCGGAACAATCACCGATATCAACGGATTTTTCCCTTCCATTACCAATCCCCCACATCTGCTTTTGCTTTGCAACCCTATTTACAATCCCAACAATCTTCAAATAACTCACTGCCCGGTCAAATTTTTTCTCAGCCAGTTCCCTGGCATTTTTCCCCTGACCGCCATCGCCATCCATATATTTCTCAATCACTTCCACCAACTTCTGAATATTGCCCGGTTCAACATTAGTCCCGATATCATTCTCTCCAACCATCTTACAAAACAATGGATTTTCTAAGGTATTTATCATAGGCTTGCCGCTCGCCAGATAATCACCTATTTTATTGACAATGCTTTGCGGCGCTCCTCTCACAAAACTATTCACTACCACATCTGACTTATTAAGCGCCGCCGCCATTTTGGGATATGCTGTAAAGCCCCAAAAATGAATATTCTCCATATCCCTGCTATAAACTTCTAATTTTTCTTTCAAGCTGCCTGTTCCAAGTATCTGTACTTGTACGCCTCTATTTCTCAGACTGTATCCTGCATCTATAAGTGTTTTGATATCATAGCTTGTACTGATAGAGCCGGCATATGTAACCCAGAACTCCCCCTCCTTTTTCTCTATCTCTGCACTGTACTTCTCAACACCATCATCGAAATCTTTCAAATTGCATCCTACATATACAGTTTCCGCCGGAATATTTCTCTTACGTCTTCTAAATGCTCTATTTGTATAGTCATCAGATGTGCCAATAATTCCATCTGCATTTCTATAAGTCTTTTCTGCATCTTTTGCAAAAGAATAAAGCAGCAGCTTTCTCAACCAGTCATTTTTGATTACCATGGACATAGCTTCCGGCCATAGATCCTCAATATCTACCACAACTGGCACGTTATTTTTTTTACACATATCAGTTGTCATAGCAGCAATATCATTTGCCGGAATTGATATGTAAACAACATCATATTCTTTCACATGCACGGATAAATATTTTTTCAAATTACCGGTCGCCTTCTTATTACTTAAAACTCTTCTAATATCTATATTCTTCTTATAAGCCGGCGCATCTATAAAGGTAATTTTGAAGGGATACCCCTGTTTTAGAATTAATGCTTTATCTCTCGGCATTTTTTTGAAATGTTGAAAACCCGTAGTAATGCATTCCACATCATATCCTGCATTCACAAATGTTTTTGCTATATCAAAAAACCTTGAAGTTCCCGATTCGCATGGAAACCATAGATACCCTAGAGAAATAATAGCAATTTTCTTCATCCCTCAACATCCCACTTCCCAATCATCTTACTCTTCCCCTCCTCAAACCCTTCCGTGCTCTCCGCAATAAACAGCGTCTTCACCGTCAGCATGATCATCTTCAAGTCCAGCAAAAAGCTCTGGTTCTCGATATACATCAAATCCAGCTTCAGCTTGTCATACGCGCTCGTATTATACTTCCCGAATATCTGCGCATACCCCGTCAGTCCGCCTTTCACCCGCATACGGTAAGCAAACTCCGGCACCTCCCTGCAGTACTTCTCCACATGCTCCACCCGCTCAGGCCTGGGACCAACCACGGACATATCCCCTTTCAAGATATTGAATATCTGCGGAAGTTCGTCAATTCGAAATCTCCTGATCACGTTCCCAACCTTCGTGATCCGTGGGTCATGATCCGTACAGGGAATGACCGCGCCCTGCTTCTCCGCATCCGCAATCATGCTCCGAAACTTAATGATCTCAAACACCCTGCCATTTACGGTGCACCGCTTCTGTTTAAAGAAAACCGGCCCGCCGTCCTCTAACTTAATCGCTATGGCAGTAATGAACATCGGCACTGCCGCCAGCACAAGCGCGATCACGGACACTGTCAGGTCTAACAGGCGTTTTGCCCTGTACTGTCTCGTGTCCATATAGTGGTATTCATACTTGAACAGAGGTGTATCGATCAGCGTCCTCTCCTCAAATCCCTGCAGGATAATGTCCGATATTCTCGGCGTGATGTAGAGGTTTTTCTGATGCTCTATACAGTACTCCATCGTGCTTGTCCTGCCGCCGTCCACGATCTCGTACAAGACGACCGTATCATAGCGGTCTATCTTTTCATGAAGCTGTACCATTGTGCAGTCATCTATCCTGATACATTCTTTGATCCGGAAAAGATGCTCGTATTTTTTTTTGAGCTTATCTACAAATTCATCTGCATTTTCCTTTCCATATATGACTAAGGTATCTGCCGCCTCTATGTACCGGATAAAATACTGTTTCGTATAGACCGTCCACACAACCATTCCTATGATCTGAGCGCCCGCTGTGGCAAGTCCCGGCAGAATATTGACATAGTGGCGGCTTACCAGGCAACACTCGACATACAGTACCGTATCTGCCAGTCCGATTGCCAAAAACTGCGAAAAAATGATCTCGCTGACTTTATAAGTTCCAATCTTATAGGCACGGTACAACTTTGCAAAATAATTGTAGACAACATAATAAATGAAAACACTGATGAACCCGCCTGCCGCGCGGTTTGTCCCAAACACAAACTGATTGTAATAACAGAACCAGACAACTGAAAACAGGAAAATAATATATATATTTATGATTTTTTTCGACTTGGATACGATCTTATCCTTTTCTTCCAGAAGGTTCACTTACTTTACCATCTCCCGTCGTGCTTCCCTATACTTCCCTGTGTTTCTCAGGAAACCGGCTCATAAAAAATAGCAAGGATCAATTCCTGTAAAGCATTCTGATCCACATAAAACCCGGCATATGCGCCATCTGTCCCGTTTTTACTCTGCCCCGGAATCATGGCAACCTGCCCTGTATCAAAGCGATAGCCTCCGGCAGATGCCGCCAGATACACTACTTCATCCACAGTGATATCCGTCACTACACGGTCGGATATTTCGTTATATATTCTGACGGGAATCGTAAAATCTGTGCTCGACTGCTGTTTTACTCTGCTGATAAACTCTGTCATATAATAAATCTGCGTCGCCATCCTGCCACCTGCGGTTACTTCCTGCGGCGTTTCCTTCTCCATGCCGTCCACCAGGGCAGCCACATCGGGGAGCACATTCATATCCACCGCCAGATATCCGTTGACGGCAATCCCGTGAAAAAGATTTCTCACCGCCCCGATCTGATACTCACAGCTCTTCTTTCCTCCATCTCCAAATCCATATTGGGAACCGATTGCCGCCGTCATGGTGCGCTCATACACGCCCTGTTCATCATAAATATCGATTGCCGTGATCGTATCAGGGTCAATCGGGATCAGTTTGATTTTTTCCTCGTGAGGATTTAAGACCAGAAGAAACAGTGCATCCGTCTCCTGTTTTTCACCTATCCCCATAAAAAGAAACGTGAGGAGATCATCGTTATACGCATACTCTATGTCGTCGGTTCCGTCGTCGTCTTCCTGCATGTTCTGCCTTCTCTCTGTATGCGGCGCAGCCGTCACGACCGCCATAACCTTTTCTCCCGCTGCATAACTTACCGCCTGTCTTTGCAGGTTATATCTCCCGGAAACGCCAAGCACGACGAGTCCGCCAGCCACAAAAGCCGCCACAGACAAAAGCCAGCCAAATGCAGCCATCATTTTCTGCTCTCTCTGTCCCGTTCTATATTTACTTGTAGCGTTATCTTTTCTCCTGAATTTCATTTTTTTCAATAGGATAAATTCTTCTTCCTTCAATGCGACGATCCCGGTTCCAAAGATTCTTTTTTAGGAACAGACCGCCCATAAGGCGGTCTGCCTTAAGTCCCACACTCCGTTTTCAACTAAAAAACAACTGGTAACAACACCGGCTTATAATGCAATAAATGCCAGTGTTCCAAGGGATGTCATGTCAACTACGACATGGTCTGCCCTGATCTCTGCTACAGTGAGTTCCACCCACTGTCCGTTTACGAGCTGGTAAACCTTGATATTCTGTCCGGCAGTTACGCCTTTCATATAAAAGTTTACGGTCGCTGTGTTAAATCCACTTACCGATGCTTTGATCTGTGCAACATTCATAACTCTGCCGCCCAGACTTGCTGCAAATGCTTTTGCAGATGCAACGCTTGCAGCCGCCGGCTTCAATACGGAAAATACCTGATTGCTGGGTGCGCCGTTAATAATAACGTGTCCGCCTTGTCCGAGGGGAGTTACATTCTCTAACCCCGGCACGGATACCACCGCATTGTTCATATATTCGCCGACAGTCTTGCCTTCTGCCTGCGCCGCTGCTACGACATACGCAGGCGCCTCCCCCGCCGCTACAGTCGGTGCAGGCGTTGCTGCTACTGCTGCCGGAGCCGCAGGTACAGCCACTGTGGAAGCCGACGGGCTGCTGGAACCCGCTGACGGGCTGGGCGCAGCCATGACAGGCATAGCGAATACCATAGTGCCTGCCAGCGCTAACGCGATTAACTTTTTCATGGTCAAATTCCTCCTTTCCTAATTCTGAGTGTGGGACGGGCATACCGCCTTTACAGGCAGGCATGCCCGCCGAGTGTGGTTTATATTTTCGCCCATAGGGCGGAAATATCATGTTTCATACTGCCTATTCGGCAACGACCCTGTTGATGGTTCCAGCCGCATCTGTCGTCAGTACGGCGACCACTACCATCTGTCTGTCATCTGTCTCATCCTTCTGCGTCGTCAGCGTGACTAAAAACTGATAAGGCGTCAGCCCGTCCCAGCCTTCCCGCAGATTCCTGCCAAGCTCCCTTGTCCCGTACAGGTCATCCAAAAACTGCTGGCATCCGGCAAGGTAGGTAAAATCATATTCCCGGATCAGGCTTGTGTTTTCCCTCTCATACGCGGCAAAAATCTCATAAGTCAGCACATTGCCATCCAGATAGATGTATAGCTGTTCATGTTCGCTGAAATAATCCGGATCGGCAAAACGGTAAAGCTGCGCAAACGGTCCAGTCTCTTCCGTTCCCGTCCTGCCATGCACCACCGTGTTGAAATCACACATATTCGCCTGATTTGCCAGTTCTATGTAAACTGCCCCGTCCGCGTCTTCCTCCCCAGAAGCGTTATGGGTCTCGTAATAATCGTCTCCCTGCATACTCTGCAAAATCGGTACGTCAATCTCTGTGCCCAGCACATACAGCCATGCAAATATCTCAGGATTTTCCGCCTTCAGCGCGGCAAAGTCCACTTGCGCATCCTGCGCGCCTTCTCCATCTATCCCGGCAGCGGATACATCCGCCCCGCCTTCTGCTTCTGACGCATCCCCCGCGTCATTTCCTGCATCACCGTCTGCCGCCGTAAGATCCGTTTCCGGTGCATTTTCTGCATCCTGTGCACCGCATCCTGCCAGTCCCAGTACCCCAGCCAGAATGCATGCAGCAAACATATATCTTCCTGCTGACACTTTCCCAGCTGTCACTGTCCTGCCGCTTCCCGCCATTTCGTTTGCTTGCTTCCATTTACTCCACTTTTTCATAAAAAATCTCCAGAATCATCTCACACAGTTTCTCTTCATCGGGATAAAACTCTTCAAATTTTTCTCCCATGATGGTTTCCCCGCTCAACGTATAGAAACTATCTTCGCCGAAATGGTAATTAACCACAGTCGGAGCAAGGTATGCCACCTCATCCAGTGTAATATCTGTGACCATCTGCGGCATAACCGCCTGATACAGATTCGTAACCACGGATAAATCTTTCTTTGCAGCTCCCGCCGCCGTCCCGACTAACGCTTTAAGATACTGTTTCTGCCTGTCCAGTCTCATGTCCGCCGAGCCAAACTGATCCATATTTCGATAGTCTACATACCAGAATGCGCTTTCTCCCATCAGATGCACTTCCTGCCCTTCCACGAGGCTTTTATCAACACTGGTCATATCTTCCATGACTTTCACATCCACACCGCCAACCGCATCATTGATGGTAGCGATCGCGCTCATATTGACTGCTGCATACCCATGTATAGGCAGATTGTAAAATAATTTCTGTACCGCCTTTTTCTGGTACTCGCAGCTCTCTTCCATGCCGTTGCCGAAACCATGCTGGATGGCAAGCTGCGCTTTCGCGGTCGTCACATAAGCTCCTGTCTCGTTATAGAAATCGATGTCCGTCATCGTGTTCCGGTTAATCCCGACAATCTTAATCGTCCTGTCTTTCGGATTCATGACTGCCAGAAACAGGGCATCCGCCTGTCCGCCGTTTGTCCCTTCCGCCACCTCTCTGACATCTCCTATCTTATCGATGCCCATAATGAGAAAAGTCATGATCTCTTCATTGTATTCATAGACATTGTCCCCATATTTGATCCATCCTGCCTTCCATTCGTCCTCCTGTTCCTCTTCCGGCACTTTTTCCCCGAAAGACTCTTCCAGTATGGGCTGTGCCTCCTCCGCTGCCGCAAGCAGGCGGCTTCTTCCCATCGCGCGCACGATCTGCAGTCCGCCTATAACGCATCCTGCAAGAACCAGAACCGATCCCGCCGCAATCCATGCCGCGCGTTTTCTTTTCTTCTTTTTTCTCCTGAGGACTTTCTCCGGGTTCAGGATCTGCTCTTTTTCCAGATCCGCTTGTTCATCCTGTTTTCTTTTCCTGTTCACACCCATTCTCTATCCCACACTCATTCTTTCTGTTCTGCGGTATGTCCTTTCTTCTTCCGCATCCGTTTCTTCTATCTCACCGTGATTGTCACCGGAACCGTCTGTGAACGGTTTCCGTCAGAGTCCTCTGTGTACACCGTCACCGGATAAATTCCCGGTTTGTTTCTGTTATACTGGCTGACCTGCAGGTTGTAATACAGCGTCGCGTAATCGTCCTTGTCATCCTTAAGCGTGCTGATAATCTCCGTCCATGGCACGTTTGCCCCGGAATGGATCGTCACCTCCGTATCGCGGAACACAAGCTCCGGCGCACCGTCATTCCGTGCCGTCTGAATCGGCTCCGGCGTATCCTCGTTGCTGTTCTCCGCCGCATCCACATGGTCTTCGCCCGCCTCCTCGTCAGAATCAGCATCTTCCCCGTCCGGACTATTGTTTTCGTTTCCTCCGTCTTCCTCCGGTTCTTCTCCGGTATCCGTCTCCGTATCTTTTCCAGTATCAGCATCCGATTTATTTTCTTCTGCCGCCGTACCGTCTGAAACCGTTCGAACCATCTCCAACTGTCTGACTGTCTGGCTGCTGCCGCCCGACTCGCTGACAGCTGCCGGCACTTCCACCGGATATTCCGCCGAAAAAAGCTTTGAGAATTTTGCCACATTGCCTGCTGAGTCGCTTACCGCATAGTAAACGATCACACTGCCTTCCGCACGGTTCTCTACTTTTTTCTCGATCACAATCCTGTCCGTGACTTCGCCGTCCCTGTCGTCATGCGCCGCGATCCCCACGTACAAGAGCGACTCATCCATGTCTGGACTGTAGGTAATCTCCGCCGGCTGGATGATGAACTTCGGCTCCGTCCTGTCCGTTCTAAAAAGCAGGACGATGCATATAACAGCCAGAACCGCATTGACGACGGTTAATATAATGCAGATCACTTTATCCTGTTTCATCTGCCCTTCCTCCGAAACTTACTCAAAATCTTCTATATACTCCATCTCATCTTCTTCTTCATCCTCTTCTGTCTGGATGGAAACCTCCCGTGATTTTTTGCCGCCCTGTCCGCTTTCCACCCCATATCTGCCGTAATACTTCCCATAGTACTTCCCATAGTATCTGCCGTAATGCCCATAATAGCCGCGGCTGTTCATCTCCACTTTATTCAGCACAACCCCGAGAATCTTGCTGTCCGCCTTGTCAAGCTGGTCTTTTACACGCTGGGCAAAACGGTAGCTGACCGCGTTGCTCTCCACGACGAGTATCGTCCCGTCGCTGATCTTTGCCACCACAGCGGCGTCAATTACACTGCCAAGCGGCGGTGTGTCTATGAATATGTAATCATAATTTCCCTTAGCAGACTCCAATAACTCTATGAATCTGCCGCTTCCAAGTAATTCACTTGGATTGGGCGGCACCGGACCGGAAAAGATCATATCAAGTCCCGGCACGTTCGTCCTGCACGCCACATCCTCATAGCCGTACTTCCTCACCAGACAATGACTCAGCCCCAGCCGCACGCCTCCGGTCTTGTAACGCCCGACCAGCACGGACTTGCGCATGTCCGCGTCAATCAGCAATATCTTATTTCCCGCTTCCGCAAAAGATCTGGCAAGCTCGACCGTGATGCTGGA
The DNA here is from genome assembly GCA_023663915.1 of Eubacterium sp. The sequence goes on from JAMPGN010000022.1 coordinate 13,905, forward strand.
CTTTCCCTCGTTCGGCGTGCAGCTTGTCAGCGCCACCACCCGGACGTCACTCCCACAGAACTCCACGTTGGTTCTCAGTGTCTTATATGCTTCCTTGACGCGGTAATCTTCACTTTTGTCAAACTGTAAGTTTACTTCCTGCATGATGCTTTCCTCTTTTTCCTAATAACAATAATACCGCCGGCGATTTCCGGTTCACACCGTCTATGCCATCTTCCGCTTTTTCTTCTTTGTTTTCTTTTTCTCCTCCGCATCTTCCACGAGCGGAATCAACGCGAGGGTGCTCAGCCCTAGATATTTTTCTATGTCATCAGCGGATTTCACCGTATCATCCATGAGGTACTGCACCAGAATCATCGCGCAGACGATAAGGATTCCAATCATCCCACCGATAAATGTCCACCGGAATACCGACGGTCCCGCTTTCCTGATAGGCATATTGGCGGTTTCCACCACATTCACCGCCTCGATATCCATGACATTCTGAATGTGTTCCCCCGCCACTTCCCGGATACAGTTTGCGATCTTCATCGCCATTGCTGGGTCGGTATGCTCCACCGTGATGGACACGATCCGGGTGTCCGTCGGCGTGGTCACGCTGACGGTGTCAAGCAGATCGTTGTACGTCATCTCTTCCAGCCCCAGCTTCTGGATGACTTCCTCCAGCACATAGCGGCTTCCGATCAGTTCCGCATAATCTTTGGTCAGCTGCGTCCCCATCTGCACATCGCTGTAAGTGACCGATGCACTTTCCGTCTTGTTCAAAATATAGATTTTCGTAGTTGATTCATACACCGGTGTCAAGATAAATTTACTGAGAATAAAACATAAAATTGCCGCCATAAACCCGACGTTCAGGATCAGCCCGATCCTGCCAAGAAGGATGCCCAGCAGTTCCAGCAGGTCGATTTCTATTTCCTGATTCTCTCTTTCTCTCTGGCTTTCCATCTATGTATCCATTCCTTTCTTCCAGTCTGTCATCCCTGAACCGTAAATGCAGGCTCTTCCACAGACCAGACAGGCTCTTTTGCGGTTTCCGCTCATATATATTCGTCCTCTATGACGTGCACCGGATTGCCGCAGAAAAGCTCCCGCCGGTAATCCTCCCCGAACTTCTTTCCGATATATCCCGCACACTCTGCCAGGCGCGGCGCTCTCCTGCCCGTGTCATGGGCATCCGATGCCACAAAGGAAACCAGCCTTTGTTTTAATAATTTCCTTGTAAACTGTTTCGCCGCAAACCCGAAATTTCCCATGACGCTTCCTGCGTTGACCTGCATATAGCATCCCATCTTTACGAGTTCATCCACGCCTGTTTTTTTGCTGCATACATTGCGGTATCTTTCCACATGTGCAAGAACCGGACGGTAGCCATGCGTCTGCAGCGAGTAGACTCCGTTCCGGATATAGTCGTACCCGGTATCCGGCGAAAACTCGATCAGCACATAATGGGAATCCGCCAGCGTCATCGCCTCGCCAGCGTCCAGCTCCTCGGCAAGCCCATCCCGATAATAGAGTTCACTGCCTGCATACAGCCTGACCGCCGTCTGCCTTTCGTCCAGGAACCCCTGCAGCTCTCCCATACGCTCCACGATCCGGTGCGGCGGCACATTCCGGTGCGCCGGCTTGTTATGCGGCGTCAAGATAATGTGCGAAATGCCGTCCTCTGCCGCCATGGTCAACATCTGACGGCTGGTTTCCGGACTGTCCGCACCGTCATCCACGCACGGTATAATATGGGAATGGATATCAATGCAGTTTTCCATGCTATTCTTCTATACTCCATCTTGGATTTATCTTTCATTTAGTGGGAATAATAATTTCGTAAAATATCTCATTTTACGAAATCAGACCAGGACTTCTGATTTAGACTGAAAATTCAACTTTGCTGACGAGAATTTTGACGGCTATCCGGTTGAGTCTGTGTCTGTTTTCAATTAAGTATTCGTTAACGGACAGCGGAATCATATTGCATCATCAGCAGCCGTTTCTGCTGGACCGTAGAATGCACATACAGTTTCAATGTCATCTGGATATTGCTGTGCCCCAATATTTCACTCAGGCTCTTGACATCCAGTCCGATCGCGACACACCTTGTCGCAAAGACATGCCGCAGCATATGGAAATTAAAATGTTCAATCTGACATTCCTGCAGAATACCTTCAAAACGGTACTGTATCGTGCGCGGCTCCGCCCATGGCAGTTTCACGCCGTTTACGACATAATCCGTCCCGATTCTCTGATGCTGCCGCAGAATCGGAATCAGGCGCGGCGGCAGGGGAATGATTCTAAGGGAATCGGAAGATTTCGGATTTTGTTTTACGACCTGTGTCCTGCCCTCGTCTTCTTCAGACTGTTTATTTCTATATACCCTTAACATATTTCTCCTCACGTAAAGTATCCCTTCGTCAAGATCGATATCATTCCACAAAAGTGCGCTCAATTCTCCTATGCGTATGCCTGTATGAAGGGCAATCAGAATGCCAAGGCATGTTCTGTTGTCACTGTGGCTTAACAGATAATCCTCCAGAACGGACAATGACACATCGCTCGGCAGTATGATATTTCCTGCCTTTTTCGAGGCAACTGGATTCTTAGGCACAATAATGCCGTTGTCATACTGTTTATTCATATAGAGCATGATCCTGCGCACCATGGAGCATATCTGGAACATATAATTTCCCGATAATGCACTCTCCGGTTCGTGTGCGTTTACTTTTTCCATAAAATCCATCATGATACGGTCCGTGATCTGACTGATCCTGATCTGCCCGATATAGGGAAGGATGTACTTATCCAGCATCCGGGTGTAGGACGAGTATGTCCCCGCCTTCCAGTAAGGAGACTGGGATTTTATCCACAACTGCACCGCCTCCGCCATCGTATAATCTTCCCCGTCTTTTTTCTCAGTTTTCTGCATAAGACGGTACATCTTGTCCCTGACTTCCTTATAGGTTTTCCCGTACACCGACCGATAACCGTATCTTCCTATACCGATCTGCTCACGGATTCTTCCCTCCCATCTCCCGTCTTTTCTCTTGTAAATGTTTTCACCTCTTTTTGGCATAAAAAACTCCTTTCTTTTGACCAGAATTTTGACGGCTATTATTTTCTTATCCTTGAAAAAAAGCGTCAATTAACCGTTTGTTGTATCAATATACAGTATACAACACAGCTTTCGGATAAAGCACTCGCCGTCCTGTTTCGGACAAATCAGGACCGGATAATCAAAATTCTGTAAAAAGTCATACAACGATCTCCTATATAGAGGATATTTTCAGCATATTTCCAGTTGCTTTTTTGAAAATAATGTAGTACGATACAATAAGTTTCATGAAAAAGGGCGGATGATTTTTTCGTAAAATGAGATATTTAACGAAAAGAATCAGACAGAAATCAAGGGTTCTTTCACATCTCAAAATAACGAATGAAAGGGATTGTCACGCTCTTCTCTTACTGTAAGCGCAACAACCCCTGTGCGAAATCGAATGATAAATATAAACAATTCTTTTTATTTCCCTATTCCAACGGACAAGATATTCTGAACATCTCCTCGCAGACGCGATGGACGATCTCTGCCTGCTGTGTATCCGCCAGTTTGTAATATACCTCTTTCCCGTCCCGGCGGCTTACGATCAGCCCGCTCCCCCGCAGCAGCTTGAGATGGTGCGACACCGCAGGATCGCTCATATCCATGGCGGCGGCAATATTGCTGACGCATTCTTCGCAGTGGCACAGAAGCCACAGAATCCGTAATCTCGACCCATCGCTGATCTGCTTGAATATTTCCGCTACCTGTGCACATTCGTCCTGTCCCGGCAGTTTTGCAAGCACTTTGCCTATATTCTGCCCGTGGTCATGCGGTAGTTTTATGTCAACCATTTTCCTATCCTTTCTTCTGACAGGCAACGCCAGACAGCCCCGTGCGTCTCATCTCTCAAGTCTGCAATAGCGCCAGATCTGCCGCCTACATTGTAATAACGGCATAAGCTGTCTCACCTCTCCGGTTTGTTGTATCGCAGCGCCCTTGTCGCATTTAACACCGCAATAATCATGACTCCCACGTCCGCAAAGATCGCCCACCACATATTGAGTGTTCCCACTGCGCCAAGCGCTAAACATATGAATTTGACAGCCAGGGCAAAAACAATGTTCTGGTGCACAATGCCGAGCGTTTTCCTGGAAATGCCGATCGCTGTCGCAATCTTCTCCGGATCATCGTCCATCAGTACGATATCCGCCGCTTCGATTGCCGCGTCCGCGCCCAGCGCTCCCATGGCGATTCCCAAATCCACTCTGGAAAGTACCGGTGCATCGTTGATGCCGTCACCCACAAAGGCAAGTTTCTCCTTTTTGCCCTTTGCTTCCAGTAATTTCTCCACTTCCGCCACCTTATCCGCCGGAAGAAGTTCACTCTTAACCACATCTACACCAAGTTCCCCTGCGACCGCCTCTGCCACATTACGGGCGTCGCCGGTTAACATGACTACTTGCTTGACACCCACTGACTTAAGTCCCGCTATTGCCTTTGCCGCATTGGGTTTCACCACATCGGAGATCAGGATATAACCCGCATATTTGCCATCGACCGCCACATGCACTTCCGTCCCAGTCTTCTCCGGTATCTGATACGCAATCTGCATCTGCTTCATCAGCTTCACATTGCCTGCCGCTACTTTCCTGCCATCCACCGATGCAGTCACGCCGTGCCCGCCGATCTCCTGTACGTCGTCAATCCTTGAGGCGTCAATCGTTCTGCCATAGGCTTCTTTCAGACTTTTGCTGATGGGATGATTCGAGTAATTCTCCGCATAGGCGGCTATCTCCAAGAGCTCCTCTTTTGACATGCCTTCCGCCGGTTCCAGATCGGATACCTCAAACACGCCTTTCGTCAATGTACCGGTTTTATCACAGACCACATATGCCGTCTGGGAAAGAGCCTCCAGATAGTTCGAGCCTTTGACAAGAATCCCCTTAGCCGATGCACCGCCAATACCGCCGAAGAAACTGAGCGGAATCGAAATTACCAGCGCGCACGGGCAACTGATTACAAGAGTGGTCAGCGCGCGTATCAGCCACTGCGACCAACTTGCCGGATTTCCCATAAGAAGGTTGATACATGGCGGCAGAAGAGCCAGCACAAGCGCGCCTAGACAGACCGCCGGCGTATAATATCTGGCAAACCGAGTGATAAAATTCTCCGATCTGGATTTCTTCATACTGGAATTTTCCACCAGATCAAGGATCTTAGATACGGTAGACTCTCCAAATTCCTTCGTCGTGCGAATACGAAGTACGCCGGACATGTTGACACAGCCGCTGATTACCTCATCGCCCTCTGCAGCTTCCCGCGGAAGGCTCTCACCCGTCAACGCACTCGTATTCAAGGAAGAGGTACCGTCCACGATTACGCCATCAATGGGTATCTTTTCACCCGGCTGCACGACAATGACCGTCCCCACGGCAACTTCGTCCGGATCTACCTGCACGAGTTCCCCATCCTGCTCCACGTTCGCGTAGTCGGGACGAATATCCATGAGTGCCGTAATATTCTTCCGGCTCTTACCTACCGCATAACTCTGGAAAAGTTCTCCAATCTGATAGAACAGCATAACTGCCGTTCCCTCTAAATACTCGCCCAGCACGATTGCGCCCACGGTTGCCACTGCCATGAGAAAGTTCTCGTCAAATACTTCCCCATGTATGATTCCCAATACCGCCTTTTTCAAGATATCATATCCAATGATGAGATACGGTATCATAAACAAGCCTAAGCGGATATATGGATTACTTACCGGAATAAAATGAAATCCGATCACGAGCACTGCAGATATGATGATACGGATCAATACTTTCTTTTGTTTCTTGGTCATGATAAAGCATCCTTTCTTATTAACGTTTTTGTTCTATTGCTTTAAACCTCATACGCATTTTATCATTACAAATGAATTTTTAGGAATGAGGCAGATTTAATTTGTTATATGAACATTTAAACACTTATTTAATTATTTGTCAATATTTTTTACATCTTCTTTTTCCTTATTGCACATAATATATGAATGTGTTTGATTTTGAACAGGGTGTACAGTAAACTTTTATTCTATCGATTTGATTAAAATACTTGAAATAACAGCACGAATATGATATGTTGGACATAGAGAAAGCAACCGCCCACAAAGTGGTTAGCCTCTCCCAGTCAAGTTTTTAAGCCTGCCTTGAACCGGCTAAGTACAAGGTAGGCTTATTTATTTTCGCTTATTGTTCCGGAATCCGAAGCACCTGCCCCACCCGCAATGAATTGCTCGTCAATCCGTTTAATTTCTTAATCGCATCCACCGTCGTTCCAAATCGATTCGCCAGAAGCCACAGTGTATCCCCCGAACGAACCGTATACTGAAAATACTGCTCTGACTGCGATACGGGTATCCGAAGCACCTGTCCGACGGTCAAGTTGTTGCTCGTCAGCCCATTTGCCTGTTTAATCGCGTCTACCGTCGTTCCATACCATTGTGCCAGAAGCCACAGTGTATCTCCCGAACGGACAGTATGCAGAATCACATTCCCCTGTCCAGGTGTGGGATTCGGCACAGTTCCAGCCGGCGGCACATTCTGATGGATTCCTTGATAAGTCCTGTACAGCGAGTTCCACGTCGAAGCTCCCACGACTCCGTCAGCGGCAAGCCCCACCTGTCGCTGAAAAGCAATAACCGCCTGTCTCGTATCATTGCCGAATATTCCATCTTGCTTAAGACTCGGAATGCCCGCATAATAATCGGATATGACATCTAGCAGATATTGCAGCGTAATCACATCCTGTCCCCGCGAACCCTGTCTGAGCACAGAAGACGGCGGAACCGTCCCGATTCCGAGCGTCGTGCCCTCGCTGTTTAATTCCGCGAGTCTGGTCACGGCAGTATATACACTGGAAATCTTATACCATGTGGCTTTCCCCACGATGCCGTCCGTTGCCAGATTAAAAAGACTCTGGAATTTCGTCACCGCCGCTCTTGTACTGTCACCGAACACACCTGTCTCATCCGTAACGATCGGAATTGCCGGGTAATTTTGCCGAATCCTATTTAGATATGTCTGTATTGTCTGCACATCTAATCCTGTACTCCCTGCCCTAAGTGACGTTCCCGGATAGGAAGTTGTCACATTCGATATGATATCTGTCTGTGCAATCTCGATATCATCGGGATAGTAATAGCGCAATATCCGGATTGGTGTGTAACCCTGATTCGCAAGGCTGACTGTGCCCCACTGGGATAATCCCGAACAGTAAGCGGTTGTTCCGTTACAAAAAGACGTAAAATAGGGTGCGTTCTGTCCCTGCCTGCGTACATACTCATTAAAAATCTGATCTACAATCCGATTGATCGATTCATAAATCGGTCTTCCATTCACAAAATACTGGTCGTAAGCCGTGCTGTTCGTGATGTCGAAATTGTAGCCTCTCGACCGGTACCACTCCGTATACACCCTATTTAACGCAAAAGTGATGATGGCGTAAATATTCGCCCGAAGCGCTGCTTCCGGCCACGTCGGATAGATTTCACTGCTGGCAACATTTTTCACATAATCCGGAAAAGAAACCTGCACATTCGATGCCGCAGAATCCGGCGTGCCAAGATGGACGGTGATCGGATTCGGGATCACCACCTGGCGCAGTACATAGGGCGCACCCATACTGCCCCTCTGTCCTTCCTGATTCCTCTCCCCGCCCATAGCAACCGCAGGCGCTCCCACCGAAATTTCCGTCTGCTCCCCACTTCTCTGTCTCTCCTGCATCGGGACAAGCGAAAGCGGAAGAACTGCAAGCTCTCCGTCAAAGATAGGAATATCCGAGACATACAAAGCATGAAATCCTTCCGCCTGTGCAAGTACATTATAAGTTACATACGGTGTTCCCGCAAAATCTTCATTCTGTGAATAACTCTTGTCCACAGTCTCCAACGACACACTTCTCGTCTCCCCGTTTGCATCTGTCGTCAGATCATAGACCCTGTTCTGTTCGTCATCCAGAACACTGACCTGTACGCCGCCAAGAGGCAGCGCGTCATGTGCCGTTCGCGCCTGCATCATCAGATAGCCGATTGCCATAATCCATTCTCCTTTACCGCATTATAAAAAGCAATATGCTATAAAGTATGAAGCATCATGGCTGTCAGTGACAAAAATAATTCTTTTTTTTCATGCAGAGAATGCATGCTTTTTGCATTCTCTCAGAGATGACTTAGTGCAGCTTAGGTCATGTGTTTTATGACCTTAGCTGTACTTCATCTCTTGTTATTGTACTACTCCTGTTCCACCTCTCGTCCACATGATATTCTGGCTGATCATCTGGTCAATATCCATGCCGATGATCTCGGACGCCCTCGCCTTTGCCGCCGCTTCATTGGCTGTTCCAAGGCTTTTGTAGATATTGTAGGCAGGCTTCTTGCTGCCATCCAAATTATATAAGCCGAGTGCCAGATTGCTCTCCATCTCATGAGCGTCGTCCGTCTGCCGGAATAGCATAAACGCATCTACATCGGGCAGGGAAGCCGCTTTCAGATAACCGTATGCGATCGAAGCCTCCTGCTTGTCATCCCCGAAACTCGACGTATATCCGATCTCCGCCAGCGAAATACTCCTGACTTCGCCGCTCGGACTCAAAAATTTGGGCTGGTGCATATAATTAATCAAAATATCGATATTCTGCATCGTAATATAAGGCGTCGAAATACTGTCCTGCACCCATACCGCCGGACCGTTCCATGCATAGGGGTCATACAGCGGAGAATTATATGGATGGTAAGAAAGCCCCCAGTCGATATTTCCCTCTCGGTTAATATAATAATTAAACTGATCTAAATATTCTTTCGCAAGAAAACTGCCGGGGTTGGATTTCCGGTTCCACTCCTGATCGATCGAGTTATAAATACGAACGTTCGCGTTCTGGCTCTTCAACTCGTTGTACATAATCCGAAAAGCCTTCACATAGATATTAACGTTATAATCCAACGAAGCAGAGTTCGTGTACCACCACGAAGTCCGCGCATTGACCTCATTGCCAATAATCCAGTTATCCACCTGTCCGCATCCTGCCTGCCCCGAATAACGTTGTCCGAGGAATGCGCCGATTGCTTTCAGATGATCGGTTCCCGCCGAGTCCGCCACGTTTAAGGCATATCCCGGACAGTCGCCGCCCTGTGCCGCCGGATGGAGAAGATGTTGCGCATATTCACTCTTTCCGCCGTTTAACAATACCATCGTAACCTGTATGCCATATACATTGAAACTCCGAATCATGGAGTCAAACTTCGTCACCATGCCGTTGTTAAAATACCATGTCTGTCCATTATATTCAAAAGGAATCGCCCCTGGAACCGATGCATCGACGCAGATATCATCGACATACATATTGTACACGACCTGCTTGACACCAAGATCCTGCAGTTCTTCCTTGGAAGCCTTCGTCAAGTCGGGCAGTATCCCTTTGATTCCGGCATCCCGGCGCGGTGATGTATGGGAAGCGATCGCTTCCGGATTCGTAATATAATGCTCGTCGCTGACCTGAACCATCTGTCCGCCGCGCTTCACGGCAATCAGAAATTTACAGCTCAGATTGGACTCCGGCGTATTATATCCCAACGGAAAAGATGCTGTTACCGAAGAACCTGCGCCCACTGTCGCCACGATCCTGCCTGTCGGTCCATCCTGATAAACCTCATCGGCATAGACATAATATTTCCCATCATCACTGGACGGAACACTGCCCGCACTAAGCTGACATACCACGTCCCCACCCGAAATCGTACAGGATTGGATCGTCACGGGTCGTCCGGCTGCCTCGGCGTAGAGCACGTTGTCTTTTCCCAGGACAGCCCCCAAGACCATAAATGCCATCACAAATACTGCTGCAGTGAACAGCCGTGACCTGTTTACGCCTGCCCTCACCTTCCTGCCGTTGTTTCTTTTACTGTTATTTCTCTCTCTTTTGTCTCTCATCATCTACATTACCACCATTCTTATCATCTTATCCTGCATTTATTATATCGGTAAATAATTCCATTGGCAAGTACAGCCTTGCAACTTTCTGTTAATCCGACGGGTTCACATGCACCATAATATGCTTAACCTTCGGAAAATTTCTCTCGATTGCGTTGTGGACACGCTCTGCGATACCATGCGCGTCGCGAAGTCGCATCTCCCCATTCACCCGGATCTCGATATCGACATAAATCTTATTGCCGAAAACCCGTGTCTGCAACATATCGACTCCTTGAACACCATCCTGCCTCAAGGCGCATTCTATGAGCATCGTCTCCACCTCGTCATCGCATGCCTTATCCACCATCTTATCCACCGCATCCATGAAAATCTCGTAAGCCGCCTTTTCTATAAAAAAGCAGATCACCACGCTGGCAACGGGGTCTAAGATCGGGAATCCCATTCTCGCGCCCGCAATACCGATCAGCGCACCCACAGAAGATAATGCATCCGAGCGGTGATGCCACGCGTCCGCCAAAAGCGCGCCCGAATCGATTTTCTTCGCATACACTCTCGTGTACTGGTACATTCCCTCCTTGACGGCAATGGAGATGACTGCCGCCGTGAGCGCCAGCACGCCCGGCACGACAAGATTCTCGTAATCTCCGCCCACGATTTTATGAAGCGCGCTGTATCCGATCCCCAGACCCGTGGCACACAGAATCGTCGCCAGCACAATTGCCGCCACGCATTCCAGTCTTTCATGCCCGTATGGATGATCTTTATCCGATTTTTTACTCGATATCTTAATGCCGATAATGACTACAATCGTACTGAACACATCCGAAGCCGAATGGATCGCATCCGATATCATCGCGCCCGAATGAGCGATCACGCCTGCCAACAGTTTCAATACCGTAAGCGCTAAATTGGCAATGATGCTGACCCTCGACACCCTCATTGCCACTTTCTCATAATCTTGTTCGTTCTGCATTCGTTTATTTGCTGCTCCCCTTGATGAAAATGATCTTTACCATTATACTTCTCTCATTCTCGAAAAGCAATCAAATATAAATCAATCCCCTTCGCAATCCCTTCCGCGATCTGATCCCGGTACTGCATCGAACACAGCTTTTCACGTTCTTTCTTATTGGAAAGGAATCCCGTCTCGATCAGGCACGCCGGCATCGTGCTCTTACTCGTCACACACATTTCGGGATCGGACACCAGTTCTCGTTCTACAGCTCCCGTTGCACTTACGGTCTCCTGCTGTATCAGCATCGCCAGACGCTTGCTTTCCGCTGTCTCGTCGCTCTCATCGTACCACGTCTCAATCCCCTCCACACTGTCCGTTCCACAGAAATTCTGGTGAATGCTCACATAGATTCTGGCATTCTGCCGATTCGCCATATCCACACGCTCTTCCTTATCAATGTACTGATCTCCTTTTCTTGCAAGCTGCGCGTTGTACCCCATGCTTCTTAGTTTCTGGACGACACGGTTCGCGATCTTCCTGTTAATCTCTTTCTCCGTGATATCTCCGAAAACACAGCCGCCGTCCATACCCCCATGTCCAGGGTCAATCACGATCACACGCTCCGCCTCACTTCTCACCTGCTCCCATGCTTGATCGGCTATGGAGAACTGTCCGAAAGATATCGCCCGTGCAATATCTATCACATTTTTGTCATCCAAAGACACATACGTATCTGCTGCCGCCGTTTCTATCATTTCCGATGTCACTTTTTCCGCCGCAATTACCTTTGATGCCTTCGATGTCTGCAAAGCCACCGTAACCGCAACAATCAGAATACACAGGACTACCACGATCCACATCATCGTCCCCATATACCTTCTGATCTCCTCTTTTCTCCTCTGTGCCCTGTAATAGCGTCTTGTCCTTGTGTACATAAAATGATGCCCCTCTCCTGTATTTGCTACCAGCATACCGGAAAGGTGCATCAAAGTTTCATCATTTTTGTAACATAGTTTCATCATTTTTGCATCAAAGTTGCATCATTTTGAGACTTTGAGAAAAAGCTCGTCAATCCCGTCATAAAATCCGACCGTCACGACGGTTCTGTCGCCGCCCGCGCCCGAAAAAACATATTTCTTGTAATAAGGCGTTGTCTCCAAAAGCGGATTGTCCGTCTCATACGCCTCCGGCGCGGTCAGTCCCATGTAGCCGCTCCACGCCTCGACTAGCGCGTCGGGATCGATATCCTCCCATTTTAAATGCGACCGCACGTAAAATTCATATATTTTGCCGTTATCCGCATCGATATATGCGTCCAACAGACGGTTCTCCTTGTTTGCATTCTGTAAACTCCCAAGCAGGCTTAATTTCCAGACTGCCACATTGTTCCGCGGTTCCGGAACATCGATCGCAGAATACAGCGTCGCCTCGTAAGAGTCCGCGCTCACTTCCTTGACGGCGTCCGGCAGAATACCGAGTTCTTTTAGCGTAAGAATCCCCGCATTTGCACTCTCATAGATTTCCTCGTCCGTGATCTCCTGGCCAGAAGGTCCGTTGTGATTAACCACAAAAGCATAAGTTCCCGTCAACTCCTGATAGGTATTGTCCGTTTCTTTCATCTGCAGACTCTGCTCCGTTCCAGGTACGCTCTGGGAATTAAGGCACTGTGACAAGATATAGAGTTTCTCATTGCTGCTCAACTGGTAGCGGTAGCCCTCCCTGCCGGTCTCTTCCTCCTGCGTTCTGATCTGATCGAGCACGCTGCGGTCTTTGTAAGTTGCTAGCGACTCCGGACCCCATATGGACAGGACGACTACCAAGGCAGTCAGTACGAGGAGAGCAAGATTAAGAATATACTTTTTCATGTACTTCTGCATGTCCCTCCTCCTTCCCTTCCTTCTGCAAAAGGAATCCGACCGTCGTACCCTCACCGGGTTTACTGTTGATCTCCAACCGACTATCATGCAAAGCAAGAATCTCCGTACTAAGCGACAACCCCAGCCCCGCGCCGTTCCTGCTGCGTGATCGGGATTTGTCCACCATATAAAATGCCTGTGTGATCTTGGATATTTCTTCTTCCGGTATACCGATACCGTAATCCCTGACGGTAAAACGGTAGCTGTCTTCCATCAAATGCCCTTCGATCTCGATCTTACTTCCCTGCTCCGATGCTTTGCAGGCATTGTCCAGAAGATTCACGAGCACCATCTGAATCAGGTTAGAATCCGCCATCACATACGCCTCCTCATAAGCGAACACAAACTCCATCGCCTCATTTAGAAGAAACATGCTTCTGAGATACTCAAACAAAGATGCCGCCGGCACTCTCTGTATTTTCGCCCCTTCCTTTTTCGTCACGATAATATCAAGCAGGCGCAGCGACATTGCCTCAAGCCTTTTGCCTTCCGTATAAATATAGTTTGCGGAGAGCAGGCTTTTCTCCTCGTCCAGCTTTCTAGAACGGAGCATATCGGCGTAACCGATGATCGAAGTGAGCGGCGTTTTCAGTTCGTGCGCAAACGCGCCCACGAAATCTTCCCGTGCCTGTACCTCATCTTCCAACTGCCCAATCGTCCCCTCAAGCACCTCCGACATATGATTGAAATCCTGCGTAAGCTGCCCTAATTCATCATTGCTGACCTGTTTCGCACGATAGCCGTAATCGCCCGCCGCCATCTCCTTCGTGGCGCGCATGAGAAGACGGATCGGTTTCGTCAGCCCTGCCGCGATAAAATACATGATGACAATGCCGAGAACGAGCATGAGGATCGTCAGACGGCGATAGACCGTAAATCCCATCGCACGCTCCTCAAACACCTGCGACACATCTCGCAGCGTCTCTAAGTACAGCACTCTTCCAAGCGCATTGACGCTGCTGCCCGTCTGAATATAGTAATGTTCCCCTATGTGGATCACGCGGTACGAGTACTGGTTTTCCCCGGTGGAGTTTAACAGTTCGTCGTCCGTCTCAAATCCATCACTGGCATAGAGAACGTTTTTCCCCTCATCGGAAATCCGAAGAAGCCTTCCCGTGCCCTGCCCGCCTGCTTCCAGATTCGACGCAATCTGTTCCACGGAACTATCCTGAAGCAGATCATATTTGACCGGCACGTTGAGGGCGGCAGTCTCGAATGCAAATCGCAAAATGCTATTCTCGTCAAGCGCTTGCCCTACTTCCCTCTCAAGCGAAGTCTCAAACACATAATTCACGAAAAAGTAACCGCTAAAGCCAAGCGTAAGGGCTATGATGATCGTAGTCCACAATAAAAGTTTTTGGGAAAATTTCATTCTAGTCACCTTTTTATATTTCCAGACGATACCCTACTTTGTACACCGCTACAAGATTCTTCTCCCAGCCCAGCTTTTTTCTAAGCCTCTGCACATGAAGATCGAGCGTCCTGCTGTTGGCATAATACTCGTCGTCCCACACTTTTTCATATAAATTTTCACGAAAAAGTGCAACATTCCGATTCTCCGCAAAAAGCATCAAAAGATCGAACTCCTTACTGGTCAGCGGCACGGGATTCCCCGATCGTGTTACTCGCCTCGCCTCGATATCGATCTCAACCTCCCCGATGGTAAGTTTCTTGTCCGCCTTGTTATACCTGCGCAGAACCGCTTCCACCCTCGCAAGAAGCTCCGTCACATCGAAAGGCTTGATGAGATAATCGTCCGCCCCCAGTTTCAGCCCTTTGACCCGGTCTCTCACCTCGTGTTTCGCTGAGATAAAAATAACCGGAACCTTATACGGTCTTATGTAATCCATCACGTCATAGCCGTCCGCCCCCGGCAGCATAATGTCGAGGAGTACAAGGTCAAACGTATTCTTTTCCACCTCATCAATCGCCGCAAGCCCGTCCTGAACCGCCGTGCAGGAATACCCTGCGGCAGACAGATTCATATCGATCAGGTCACAGATCGGCTTTTCATCATCTACAATCAGTATTTTAATCATGTCTCCGGACTCCACCCCCAATAGGCTCTCGCCTTTTCTACTAGTTCCGCAACCGTATCTTCCTCGCTGCAAATCACTTTTTTCTTCACTTCCGTATCCGTCTCAAATCCGCTGGTACGCTGATAGTAAATCGCGTAATCATTTCTTACGACAACCTCATTATCATTGCCCGCATAGCTGTAACGAGCAAGCACCAGCAAATCCTTCATCCCGTCCCCGTCAATATCCCTGCACGCGATCCCCTTGAGCGCATACAGGTTATCGAAATCGCCCATCGGCTGAAAACTCCATACGATCTCGCCTTGCTCGTTCACCAGATAGATCATAAACGTGGTAAACTCCGCCATCGTATAAGTCCCCGGCATCACCTCCAGATAGCCCAACTTTTCAAATTGCCTGGAATAGTCCTGCTCGGCGGTAATCACAAATCCATTCTTAAGAAGCTCCCTCTTCGTCGAAGCAGTGTAAAGAAATTCCGTCGAATACCCATCCCGCACATAGGCGATAATGCTCTCCGCACTCTTGTTCATACCAAACCGATTAATCTTGTCAGAAACCCTGTAATCATCATAAAATCCCTCACTGTCCTGAAACAGTACATCCCCCACCTTGTAACTCTTGCCCGAATAAGCTCCCGTCTTGTTCCTGCAGTCAACAATCAATATAATATCCATCCTGCCATCCCGGTTCAAATCCTGAAAAGAGACCGCCGAGATCGCACGGATCGGCTGTTCCAGACTACCAATGTTCCAACTGTTCGCCGCAAGCTGGTCCGTTCGGTACACCACCGTCCCGTCTTCCTTCGTGAAAAAAAGAGCGAGCCGGTGATACTTCTCCTCCATGGCCGGCACCAGATAAACGCTGCCGTAACCTGCCGTCTCAATCGGGAAAATCTGATCCTCAATCACCGAAAATCCATACTCCCCAATCTCCCGCTGCCTTTCGACCGCATAGAGCCTCGCCTGATAGTCCTCATAATCCGCAAGAAGCTGACGCTGTGCGATTTCGTCCTCGGAATCTGCTGCCCTGTTATCCAAACTGTCTACCCCAGCCGCTACCACAAATCTTCCACTTTCCGCTAACATCGAGAGTCCTTCACCCTTCAAGCCATTCCCTCCAGCCACCGCATAAACCCCCACCGGACAACTCCCAGCTAACAAAGCAATCATACAAACTAGCCCAACACTTCTTACCAGAACTGCCAAATTTCTTCCTCTATTTAATTTGCTCTTTCTTTTCCTAGTAATTCTATCTATCCTAAGCACCCCAAACACCAATTCTTCCTTCGTAACTCCGAACATCAACTAAACTGCCAAATCCATATCACTCTATCAACCTTTTCCAAATCCTCGTATAAATTCAGGTATCAAAATGTCTATCGTATAAGTTGTGAAGGCAGATTGCACAAAAAGTTCTCTTGTGTCGGGTTTCGTCGAATGGATTTTCTAAGTATTCCGATGTAAACAGTGACACCGGACGCAACCGCCCTCAACGCGCATCCATGCG